>NZ_CP149925.1:3000000-3350800 GCF_038087665.1 Gallaecimonas sp. GXIMD4217
GCGCCAGCCATATCGGCTGCGGTGGCGACGGCGGCAGCAGTTGTGGCGGCGACAGTGGCTGCGGCGGAGGCTGTGGCGGCGATTGAGCCGGTCTACTATCTCTAGACAGCCTTGTGGAGGGGTAGCCATGAACATCGACAAGATCCTCGAAGATCCCAGCCGCCGTTTCGAATCACCGGAAGCCGTCTGCGACGAAGAGGGCCTGACCCTGGAGCAGAAGATCCATATCCTGCGCCAATGGGAGTACGACGCCAGGGAGCTGGCCGTGGCCGAGGAGGAGAACATGGCCGGGGGCCCCGACTCCCGGCTGGATCGGATCCTGGCCGCCATACGCCGCCTGGAAAAGGAGCTGGGCCAGGGCTGAGCCCCCTCGGCACCACGGCCTGGAAATATCCCTTGCCCTTTTCGATTACAGGCGTAATCTGAATGTATTACATCCGTAATCGAAAGGGGAACCGTGGTGGCCGACATCAGCAATGCCGAATTCGAGGTACTGGAAGCACTCTGGGAAGGCGCCCCCGCCTCTGCCAACGAGGTGGTGGCGAGGCTGAGCCAGAAGAAACCCTGGCACGAGAAGACCGTCAAGACCCTGCTCAACCGCCTGGTCAAGAAGGCAGCCATAGGTTTCGAGAAGGACCAGCGCCGCTATCTCTACTATCCCCTGATCGCCCGCGAGGACTACACCAGGCGGGAAAGCCGCACCCTGGTGGAGCGACTGTTCGGCGGCCGCCTCAGCCCCCTGGTGGCCGGCTTCGCCAGGGAGAAGGCGCTGAGCCGGGACGACATCGACGAACTCAAGGCCCTGATCAAGGACTGGGAGCAGCGCCATGACTGACTGGCTGCTGGCCCAGAGCCTGCCCCTGAGCCTGGTCCTGGCCGGCCTGTTGCTGGCCCATTCGCGCCTGCTCGGGCTCATCGGCGCCCGCGCCCTCTACGGGCTCTGGTCGCTGGCGCCCCTGCTGCTGTCGCTGTCGCTGCTGCCCCTGGAAAGCACCGGCAGCCTGCCGCTGCAGCAGTACCTGGTGGTGGCCCAGGGGGCCATGACCACCCGGGCGGCGGCCGCCGGCGACTGGTTGCACCTGGCCTGGCTGGCCGGCGCCCTGCTGTTGGGCAACTACTGGCTGCTGAGCCACTGGCACTTCCGGCAACAACTGGCAGCCACGCCCTGCCGGCAGCGACTGGCCGACCTGCCGAGCGGGCTGCGGCTCAAGGAAAGCCGGGCCCTGGCTGGCCCCGTGCTCAGTGGCCTGTTCCGGCCCACCCTGGTGCTGCCCGCCGACTTCCAGTCCCGCTACAGCCGCGCCCAGCAGGCACTGGTGATCCGCCACGAACTGTGCCATTTCCGCCGCGGCGATCTGTACTGGAACCTGCTGGCCCTGGCGGTGCTGCTGCTGTTCTGGTTCAACCCCCTTTGCTGGCTGGCCTACCGGCGCTACCGCCGGGACCAGGAGCTGGCCTGCGATGAAGCAGTACTGGCCCAGGAGGGCAAGGAAGGACGCCTTGACTATGGCAGGGCGCTGATAACCAGTCTGGAGGACGCCCGGGCCCCGGCCTTGGCCCACCTCCACTACGCATCCAAGGAAACCATGATGGAACGACTCAAGCAACTGAAGAACAACAACAACCAAGCCAAGTGGAAGGGCCTGGCCGCCCTGGCCCTGGGGCTGACCCTGGTCTCCGGCCTCAGCCAGGCCGCCATGAGCAAGGCCGATGGCATCCAGGCCGCACCCAAGCCCCAGTACCGCATCGAGCCCAAGTACCCGGTGGCCGCCGCCAAGGCCGGCACCGAAGGCTCGGTGGTGCTGGCCATCGACATCCAGCCGGACGGCAAGGTCACCAACGCCAAGGTGCTCAAATCCGTGCCGGCCGGCACCTTCGACCAGGCCGCCCTGGCCGCCGTGAAAAAGTGGCAATACCAGCCCAGCGCCAAGGGCCAAAAGGGCGTGCAGCTGCAGCTGGACTTCGCCATGGGCCCGGACAGCCAGCACGAAAACCTGGTCGGCAAGGACAAGGAAAGGATCCGGGTCAAGAAGTAACAGCCAAGACCACCCTGGTACAAAAAACGGCGCCAAGGCGCCGTTTTTTCACCATCAGAAGGCGGCCATTGGCCGTCTTCTGCTTTGTCAGCCCTGGCGCCTTCTCAGCCAGCCAAGACCCAGCAGGGCCAGCAGGCCGCCGCCCAGGGAGCCGCCGCCGGATGCGCCCTGCTCGGCCTGGCCGCCGTCCTTGTTGCCGGTATCGCCGTTGCCATTGTCGGCGGCGACCACGGTCAGGCCGACCTGTTGCTCGGCGCTGGCATAGCCGTCCGTGGCGGTCAGGGTGATCTGGTAGGGGGAGTCGTCCACCATGGCCTGGGTGACGGTGCCGGTGACCACGCCCTCGGCCAGCACCAGGCCGGCCGGCAGGCCGGAGGCATCCAGGCTCAGCTCATGGCCGTCGGCGTCGCTGAAGGCCGCGCTCAGATCCCAGTTCAGCTCGTCACCCACGGTCACCTCCAGGTCGGCCAGCTCGGCCGCCACCGGGGCGCTGTTGGTCACGGTGATGGTGAAGCTGGTGCTGGTGCTGGCGCCATAGGCATCGGTGGCGGTGACCAGCACGGTGCTCTCACCCACGGCGGTGGCATTGCCGCTGATCAGGCTGCCGTCGGCACCCAGGCCGTCCGGCAGGCCACCGACCCTGAAGCTCAGGGCATGGCCGTTGGGATCGTTGAAGTTGTCACCGATATCCAGGCTGAAGGCGCTGCCGACCACCAGGCTCTGGTTTTCGATGGGATGCACGCCTGGGGCGTCGTTGCTCACCACCAGCAGCAGCTCGGCGCTGACGGAGGCACCATAGGCGTCGGTGGCGATGACCCGGCCGCTGTAGTTGCCGGTCTCGTCGACGCTGCCGGTGATCAGGCCGCTGCCGTCTATGCCAAAGCCATCCGGCAGGCCGTCCAGGGCGTAGCTCAGGGCGTCGCCTTCCGGATCGGCGAAGTAGCCGCTCACATCCAGGGACAGCGCTTCGCCCACCAGGACACCGGCATTGGGGATGGCCTCGGCGGTGGGCGCCAGGTTGCCGTATTCCACGGCGCCGATGTCGATGACATTGCGCATGGTGCGGTCGTTGCCGCGCTGGTCGGTCTCCGGATGGGCAGCGATATCGGCGTCGCCGGCGTCGACGACCGGGGAATCCGCCTCGGGGTAGAAGGTCCTGGTGCTGCCGCCGTTGTCGGCCAGCTCGCCCAGCTTGGCATCCAGGGGGCTGACGCTGCCGCCGGTCAGGTTGCCGCCGTTGTCGACATTGGTCTGGCAGTCGGGACCCGGGGTGGCGTCGTCGATAAAGCTGTGGTCAATGGCGAACACGGCGCTGGACTCGGTGACGCAGAGGCTGCCCTCGGCGCCGCTGTTGCCGGAAAACAGGCTGTGGCTGATGACGACGTCACCCACATCGCCGTGTTCCAGGTGGATGGCGCCGGCACCATAGGCGTAGGACGAGCTGTTGCCCACCAGGGTAGAGTGGGTGACCTTGGAAGGGGCTGAGATTTTGTCCAGGAACAGGGCTCCGCCGTAGCCGGCGGCACTGTTGTTGGCCAGGGTGCTGTTCTCCAGGGTCAGCACGGCGCCATCACCCACGGCGTAGAGGGCCCCGCCCTGACTCCAGTTAGTACCGATCGCGCTATTGCCGCTGAAGGTGCTGCCGGTGACCGCCAGGGTGGCCGGGTTGGCGGCACTGGCGGTGAAGTAGAGGGCACCGCCCTGCCCCAATGTGGCTTCAGCACCGGTGTACTGCGCCTGGTTGTCCTCGAAGCTGCTGTCGCTGATGGTGACGATGGCGTCCATGGAATCCTGGCCGATATATACGGCGCCCCCCGCATCGTCCGCAATGTTGCCCCTGAAAGTGCTGCCGCTGATGCTGGCATTCAGGCCGGCATAGAAGGCAAGGGCGCCGCCATGGGCCTCATTGAGGTAATTGGAGGTGATGACATGGTTGTTTTCAAAAACGCTGTTTTCTATGACCAGGCCGTTTCTACCCGTGCTGTATAGGGCGCCGCCATAATTACGGGCCTGGTTGTTGCGGAAAGTGGAACCAGACACCGAAATGGCAGCGGACTCGTATTCATCATAGGAGCAGATGGCGCCCCCCCTGGCCATTGTGGTGTCGCCCTTGGCCGTATTGCCGTCAAACACCGAGTCGATGATCTCAAGGGTCGGCTGACTGGCGCCCGTGGTGTTCATCAGGGCAATGGCGCCACCACAGCTGTTGCTGGATTGGTTGTCTGTGAATTCGCTGTGCTTGATAGTGGCGATGCTGTCCCGGATCTGGATGCCAGGCCCTTGGAGACCACCATAAAAGCCGGTCACCTTGACGTTGTCCAACTCCAGCTTGCTTCCAGCACTCTCAACAGAGAGTGCCGACGCACTGCGGCCGAGCTGCTGGCCATCCAGTTCCAGGTTGCTGAGATTGAGGCTGGCAGACTCGTCAATGCTGAAGAAACTGGATTCGTCGTTTTGGGGTTGCACCAGGGCCCTGCCGCCCTGGGGACCCTGGATGGACATGCTCTTGCCACCGTCGAGATAAAAGCTCCCGGAGCCCGAGTAGATCACCTGGCCGGCCAGGCTTTCGTCGATGACGATATTGGCGTTGCCGCTGCAAGCCTTACCCTCGGCGATGGCTTCTTCCAGGGTGGTGAGTTCACCCGTGGCATCGCTGGCGCTGTCGACCAGTATGGTTTCGGGGCAATCTGCAGCCAGGGCCTGGCCACTGCAAGCAAGGGCCACCAGGGCGACCAGCGGGCTGATGGTGCTGACGGAGCTTGGTACTCTAATCACATTCTGTCCTTATTGATTTTTATTTATTTTCAATATGATGCGAGAAACATAGGCATAAGCGAAAATAAATATCCAAGGAATGCCTAATTACAACAGGACAAGATGTTATCATCCAACAGCCTGAATGTTATTAATTTATTCTGTCACTGGGAAAAGGTATGACCATTAGAGCCGAGAACCGCCTGCATTTTGGGGTGCCCATCTTCGAAGCCGAGCTGCCGGGCTTCATGGCACGGCGAGAAGCCGTCCGGGATCTGCTGCTGCAGCTGCGCCAGGCGGACGGCGGCATCACCCGCTCCAACCAGCGCGGCTGGCACTCCCAGGACAACCTGCATCAGTCGGAAGAGCAGCTGCTGCAATGGCTCACCGAGCAGATCTACCAGCTCGGCAGCCAGTTGATCCGCCATGCGGAAAAGAAGGGCCCGGAGTCCCCCGTCTATCTGAGCTCCCTGTGGGCCAACATCAACGACTTCGGCGCCTGGAACGCCCCCCACGCCCACCTGCCCTGCGAGTGGAGCGGTTGCCTCTATGTGGACGTGAATGAAGCACCAGAGGAGAAAAGCAACGGCATCGCCCCCGGCGACCTGATGTTTTTCGATCCTGTGCCGGTCGGTAACCCCTACCGCAACGCCACCACCGTCAGCTATACGCCAAGAAACGGCACCCTGTTCCTGTTCCCCGGCTACCTGCTGCACATGGTGGCGCCCCATTACCAGCAGGATCCACGCATCAGCCTGGCCTTCAATTTCCGCCTCGGCGACGTGATCAACCAGATCGCCCGCTAATAGAAACGGCGCCTTGGCGCCGTTTTTTATGGGCCCATCACCAGGCGCTTGTCCGGCGCCTGCAACGGGCAGGGCCCCGCCAGTATGGGCCCCTTGACCCGCTCCTGCAGCTCCCTGACAAAGGTCGGTGACGTCATCTCGGCGACCAGGGCCAGGAAGTTCTCGCGGCCAGGCGCCTGGCCGGCATCCACCTGCTTCTGGTAGCGGCGCCACAGGGTCAGGCCGGCATCACCACCACCCAGCTGGTCGTGAATGGCCTTGTGCAGTGCCAGGCCGCAGCTGTACATCAGCTCGAAACGGCCCGTCTTGGCGGCCTTGGCCAGGCTGCTTTCCCGAAGGCCCTTGTCGCAATCCCGTTGCGCCCCGGCCAGCTTGCCGGCCAGATAGTCCCTGGCCTGGGGAAACAGCCTGTCCATGGCCAGCAGCGCCATCAGCTCGGCATGGCCTTCGTGGATCCAGGCGTCGGCGGGGCTATCGCTTTCCATGGCCGAGCCCTGGTGGATATGACCGGCCTCGTGGGCCAGGAACCAGATGTTGTCGTTGAGGAAGTCGGGCTGCTCGAACAGGGCCTCGGGGCCATACCAGTGCATGGAGACCTCGCCGGGCAGCACCCCGCCCTGCTGGCCATGGCGGCCGTCCGTGGTCTTGCCGTAGGAGGCGAACAGCATGGGTTTGCCGGCCGGGCTGCCCAGGTGGCGGCGGAAATAGGCCATCATGGCCGGGAAGGCCTTTTGCAGCTGGCTTTTGACGTCATTTGGCAGACCGGGATCCACCAGGGCCAGTACAGCGTCGGTTGCGATGGGTTCGGCCTTGCCGATATAGAAGCTGCGGCCGCTGTCACCGTCCTGCCAGCTGGCGCTGCCCTCGATGCGCAGGCCCTTGACCAGGATATGCTCCCCGGCCGGGGCTACCACGGTAATGGACCAGTCGCTGTCTTCCTCGCCGCAGGCATCGGCACAGGCGAAAAAGCGGCCGCTGTGCACCAGCATGCCGCCGTCGGAGAAGGGCTGGAAGGGGGCATAGTCCTTGGGCAGGTGGGTGTAGGTGGGGGTCAGGGCAAAGGCGGCGCTGGTGAAAGGCTGGCCGTCCCGGCGGCGGATGAATTCTTCGCCGTCCTGGTGGCTGATCTCCAGTTCTTCGGACAGGGGCGCCCAGCGCCTGCCACGGGAGTCATCCGGGTTGCGGGCAAAGGCCAGCCTGGTGACGGGCTTATCCGCCCTGTAGGTCAGGGTCCAGCGGCCTTCGCCATCCTTGTCGATGCGGGTGGCAACGCCGGTGCCGCTGTCGCTGCAGGATGCCAGCAAACCCGCCAGCAAGATCATCCCGATACGGTACATAGCTGCCTCCCTGCCATCTTTTCGGCCCTCACATTGTCTGCGCACATCCGTCCATGCTGGCGAAATATCAACCTGCTGACAATGGCTCCCGGCAACGAAAACTGTGTCAAAACATGTCCCGGCGGGCACCTTGTCCCTGGCGGCCTTTGCACACCAGATGCGGATGAGAGATCCGCACCGGTTCCCCCCGCTCGATGATGACAGCACCAGGCAAGTATTTGATCTTCCTAAACTACTGCTGCTATGAATAAGACAGCGCCGGTAGGAAAGCCGGCTCCCGTGGCGCAAGGGATGGCAGTATCTGGTTCCAGACTCCTTGGCGCTTCTACATCTCTTGCCGGTGCCGACCGGCACCGCTGTTGGCTCCTGCCGCCCGGAGCCAAGAGTGAAGCCAATTTGGGTGGACAAGGAGAAGCCTTCATGTACCAAAAGATTTTGCCGCTGGCCGCCCTGGCCCTGCTGTCGACCCAGGCCAACGCCGCCATGATCACCGCCAAGGATCCCCAGGCCATCCTCAACATCGCCAAGGGCTACGGCAGCGCCGTGCTGGAAAAGGATTCGGCCGGCGATCCCAAGATCCGGGGCCGCATCGAGGGCATTGGCTACAGCATCTTCTTCTACGGCTGCAAAGACGGCAAAAGCTGCGACGATATCCAGTTCAATGCCGGCTGGAGTGGCACCGAGGTGACACTGAGCGACGTCAACCGCTGGAACAGCCAGAAGAAATTCGGCAAGGCCTTTATCGACAGCGAGGGCGATCCCATACTGCAGATGGCCGTCAACATCGACCATGGCGTCAGCGAGATGAACCTGGAAGATACCTTCAACTGGTGGCAGGTAGCCATGAAGGGCTTCAAGCAGGAAGTCCTGGGCCTGTGACGGGACAGCGACAACCTAAAAAAACGGCGCCCAAGGGCGCCGTTTCCACGTCTGCAACAAGCGGAGCTTAGTCCTTGGAACGGGAGGCGCGCTTGCGGTCGTTCTCGGTCAGCAGCTTCTTGCGGATGCGGATGCTTTGGGGGGTTACTTCCACCAGCTCGTCGTCGTCGATGAACTCCAGGGCACGCTCCAGGGTCATCTTCACCGGCGGGGTCAGGGTCAGCGCCTCGTCGGTACCGGCGGCACGGACGTTGGTCAGCTGCTTGCCCTTGAGGCAGTTCACGGTCAGGTCGTTGTCACGGCTGTGGATGCCGATGATCTGGCCTTCGTACACCTCGGCGCCGTGGCCGATCATCAGGCGGCCGCGTTCCTGCAGGTTGAACAGGGCATAGGCCAGGGCCTTGCCGGTGGCGTTGGAGATCAGCACGCCGTTCTTGCGCTGGCCGATCACGCCGCCCTTGTGGGGACCATAGTGATCGAAGCTGTGGTACATCAGGCCGGTGCCTGAGGTCATGGTCATGAAGTCGGTCTGGAAACCGATCAGGCCACGGGCGGGGATGATGAAGTCGATGCGCACCCGGCCCTTGCCGTCGATGTCCATGTTCTTCAGCTCGCCCTTGCGCAGGCCCAGGGCCTCCATGACGCTGCCCTGGTGCTGCTCTTCCACGTCCACGGTCAGGGTCTCGAAGGGCTCTTCCTTCTCGCCGGCCTCGTTGGTGCGGATGATGACCTGGGGACGGGACACGCCCAGTTCGAAGCCTTCGCGGCGCATGTTCTCGATCAGCACGCCCAGGTGCAGTTCACCACGGCCGGACACCATGAAGGTATCGGGATCGGCGGTTTCTTCCACGCGCAGGGCCACGTTGTGCTTCAGTTCCTGGGTCAGGCGGTCGAGGATCTGGCGGGAGGTGACGAACTTGCCCTCGCGGCCGGAGAAGGGCGAGGTGTTGACGCAGAAGTTCATGGTCACGGTGGGCTCGTCCACGGTCAGGGCCGGCAGTGCCTCGGGGGCGGCCACGTCACAGACGGTGTCGGAGATCTTCAGCTCGCCCAGGCCGGTGATGGCAACGATGTCGCCGGCGGTGGCCTCGTCGGTCTCGAAGCGCTCCAGGCCCATGTAGCCCAGCACCTGGCCGACCTTGCCGTTACGCTTGGCACCGTCGGCACCCACTACGGTGACCTGCTGGCCGACCTTGATCTTGCCGCGCTTGATGCGGCCGATGCCGATCACGCCCACGTAGGAGCTGTAGTCCAACTGGGAGATCTGCATCTGCAGCGGGCCGTCCAAGTCCACGTCCGGCTTGGCGACCTTGCCGACGATGGCTTCGAACAGCGGGGTCATGTCGGTACCCACCTCGTCATCGGCATTGCTGGCCCAGCCGTTCAGGGCGGAGGCGTAGACGATGGGGAAGTCCAGCTGCTCGTCGGTGGCGCCAAGGTTGTCGAACAGATCGAACACCTGGTCGATGACCCAGTCGGGACGGGCGCCGGGCTTGTCGATCTTGTTGACCACCACGATCGGCTTCAGGCCCTGGGCGAAAGCCTTCTGGGTCACGAAGCGGGTCTGGGGCATGGGGCCTTCCTGGGCGTCCACCAGCAGCAGTACCGAGTCCACCATGGACAGCACCCGCTCTACCTCACCACCAAAGTCGGCGTGTCCCGGGGTGTCAACAATGTTGATGCGGTATTCCTGGCCTTCGGGGGAGGTCCAGCGGATGGCGGTGTTCTTCGCCAGGATGGTGATGCCGCGCTCTTTCTCCAGGTCGTTGGAGTCCATGACGCGCTCATCCAGCTCGCCGCGGGATTCCAGGGTACCGGACTGGGACAGCAGCTTGTCTACCAGGGTGGTCTTGCCATGGTCGACGTGGGCGATGATGGCGATATTACGAAGGTTGTCGATCACAAAGGTGGCCTCGGCTCAAAAAATGGCCGCTATTGTACTCGCTCCACGCAACTTTAACAGCACTGTGCTTAACTTGTGTCGGTGCCGTCACAGGGGGTCGCACCAAGACAGTGCAACACCCGCACCAAAGCAGTGCAATTGGCACCTGGGCGCACCGGCAAGATCCACATCAATTTACCTTTAATCAATAAGTTATAAAGTTGGCAGGCTTTTTGTAGTCCATTGGGCCAGTTGCGCGTCGTCGCAAAAAATTCATCACCGGAGGTTATGCCGAATGTCTTCTGTAGAGCACGTACTGGATCTCATCAAAGAGAACGAAGTGAAGTTTGTCGACCTGCGCTTTACCGACACCAAGGGTAAGGAGCAGCACGTTTCCATCCCCCACCACCAGGTGGACATGGACTTCCTGGAAGACGGCAAGATGTTCGACGGCTCCTCCATCGCCGGCTGGAAAGGCATCAACGACTCCGACATGGTGCTGCTGCCGGACCTGAACAGCGCCGTCATGGACCCCTTCACCGAAGAGGCCACCCTGATCCTGCGCTGCGACATCGTCGAGCCCGCCACCATGCAGGGCTACGACCGTGACCCCCGCTCCGTTGCCCACCGCGCCGAGGCCTACCTGAAGTCCACCGGCATCGCCGACACCGTGCTGATGGGTCCCGAGCCGGAATTCTTCCTGTTCGACGACGTCCGCTACGGCTCCGACATCTCCGGCGCCTTCTACAAGCTGGACTCCGAGGAAGCCTCCTGGAACACCGGCCGCGAATACGAAGAAGGCAACATGGGTCACCGCCCCACCGTCAAGGGCGGTTACTTCCCGGTGGCCCCGGTCGACTCCGCCCAGGACATCCGCTCCGCCATGTGCCTGGTGATGGAAGAGATGGGCCTGGTCTGTGAAGCCCACCACCACGAGGTGGCCACCGCCGGCCAGAACGAAGTGGCCACCCGCTTCAACACCCTGACCACCAAGGCCGACGAGATCCAGATCTACAAGTACGTGGTGCACAACGTCGCCCACGCCTACGGCAAGTCCGCCACCTTCATGCCCAAGCCCCTGGTCGGCGACAACGGCTCCGGCATGCACGTGCACCAGTCCCTGAGCAAGGATGGCGTCAACATCTTCGCCGGCGACAAGTACGGCGGCCTGTCCGAAGAGGCCCTCTACTACATCGGCGGCATCATCAAGCACGCCAGGGCCATCAACGCCTTCGCCAACGCCTCCACCAACTCCTACAAGCGTCTGGTGCCCGGCTTCGAGGCCCCGGTAATGCTGGCCTACAGCGCCCGCAACCGCTCCGCCTCCATCCGTATCCCCCACGTGCCGAGCGTCAAGGGTCGCCGCATCGAGGTCCGCTTCCCGGATCCGACCGCCAACCCCTACCTGGCCTTCGCCGCCATGCTGATGGCCGGCCTGGACGGTATCCAGAACAAGATCCACCCCGGCGACGCCATGGACAAGGATCTCTACGACCTGCCCGCCGAAGAAGCGGCCGAGATCCCCACCGTGGCTTCCAGCCTGGAAGAGGCCCTGGATTGCCTGGACAAGGACCGCGAGTTCCTGACCCGTGGCGGCGTCTTCTCCGACGACATGATCGATGCCTACATCGACCTCAAGCGCCAGGAAGTGGAACGCCTGAACATGACCACCCACCCGGTCGAGTTCGAGATGTACTACTCCGTGTAAGAGACTTCCTCTTTCCTTGCTTGCCAAGAGCCCGCCACCAGGCGGGCTTTTTTATGGTTCTTCGCACATTAGCGGGGAATAGATGTGAAAACGGCTGGATAGGTTATTGTGATGTCGCCAAACAAAGACACTAACCAACCAGCCGTTTTCGATGTCGCAGCTTACCCTTCCGTTCGAGCTGTGGGAAGGCTTTAGCCCCGACCACATAGAGCAACACGACCAACATCTCACCATTCACCTCAGCCCCAATCGCCCGCCCTGCTGTCGTTGCGGCAAGCTGGCCCAAGCCGTCCACGACACCACCTGGAGAACGGTCGCCGATCGCGCACTGATGGACCATACCGTGACCCTCAAGGTGCCGGTGCGACGGCTTAACTGCCATCAGTGCGGCCGAGGGACCGAACACATCTCCTGGCTGCGTCCCTTCGCCCGTTTGAGCTGCCGTCTGGAACGCTACGCCGAACGCCTACTGGCGTTACTGCCGGTCAAGCAGGTCGGTGAACTGCTGGGGCTGCACTGGCACACCGTGAAGGCCATCGACAAGCGCCGCCTGCAGCGGCAGGTCACCGAGCCCGACTGGTCCCGGTTGCGACGACTGGTCATGGATGAGTTCGCCCTGTTCAAGGGCCACCGCTACGCCACCGTCATCGCCGATGCGGATACCCACCAGGTGTTGTGGATAGGCGAGGGACGCAGTCGCCGCAGCATCCGGCCCTTCTTCGAGCGGCTAGGCGAACGCTGTCAGCAGATCGAGGCCGTGGCGATGGACATGAACACCGCCTTCGATCTGGAGGTGCAGGCGCATTGCCCCAACGCCAGGGTGGTCTACGACCTGTTCCATGTGGTGGCCAAGTATGGCCGGGAGGTGATTGACCGGGTGCGGCTCGACTGTGCCAAGGCCCAGGGCACCGAGCAGCAGGCCCGCCGTCATATCAAGCGTAGCCGCTGGGTGTTGCTCAAAAACGAGGGCAATCTCAATGACAAGGAACGTGGCCGCCTCGAAGCCTTGCTGGCCGCCAACCGTGATCTGATGGTGGTCTACGTGCTCAAGGAGCAGTTGAAGGCGCTGTGGTACTGCCGCGATGAGCAAACGGCCCATCGCCAATGGCGGCTCTGGTGGCAGCAGGTGGAGGAAAGTGGCATCGCGCCGCTGTTGCAGTTCGCCCGTAAGCTAAAACCCTACTTGCCAGGGATAGTCGCTTCCGCCAGCTATCCCCTCCATACCTGCCGGCTGGAGGGGATGAACAACAAAATCAAACTGATGAAGCGGATGGCTTATGGCTATCGGGATCTGGAGTACTTCTTCCTGAAGATAAAAGCCGCCTTCCCCGGAGATCCGCGATGAACCTTTTTTATGGCGGCACTTTTACCGCCGCCGCGCCTCCAACTGTCATGGTCACTTGGCATTTTGCGGATCCAAAATTTCGCCTCGGTTGCTGACAGCCACCTCCATTTGGCTAGAATGTACCCATACCGATCGGGAACCTGGCTATGAAAAAGATCCTATTGCTAATCAGTACCTTGGTTATCGGCTTCGGCACCCTGGCCGGGGACGGCAAGCTCTATACCTGGACCGACGAAAACGGCGTTGTCCATTACTCCGACAAGCCCCATCCCAAGGCCAAGGAAGTGGTGGTGGACGAGTCCAGCCAGGTGCGGATGGACGCCGTCGACACCAGTATCCTCGACCGGCCAGAGCAGCAGGAAGCGGACCTGCCCCAGTTCGAGGTGACCATAGTCTCCCCGACCCAGGAGGAGACGGTGCGGGACAACGAGGGCAATGTGCCCGTGTCCATCAAGGTGGCGCCCATGTTCCTGCCCAGCTACAAGCTGCAGGTGCTGCTGGACGGCGTTCCCCAGCAGGGCAACGGCCCGCTCAACTTCACCCTGGAGAACGTCGACCGGGGCGAGCACCGGCTCCAGGTCAAGCTGCTGGACAGGACAGGCCGTGAGGTGGCCGTCAGCGAGCCGCGCACCTTCTTCCTGCACCGCATCTCGGTGCTGACCAAGCCGAGCGGCCTCTGAGCCACTCTGCCAGCGACAAGGGCGGCTGCGGCCGCCTTTTTTTGCGCCTTTACTCCAGGGCAAAACTGATGCACCATTTTGGTGCAAAGTCTCTGGAGGCCCCATGGAAACCCAACAGGTGCTGGATAACCTGCTCACCGGCGTCATCGTGCTGGACCGGCAGCTGCAGGTGCTTTACGTCAACGGCGCGGCCGAATCCCTGCTGGGCCTGTCCCGGCAGCGCCTGCAGGATCAGCCCCTGCCTGAGCTGCTGGCCGGCCGCCTGGATCCGGCCCGGCTGCAGCAGGTGCTGGCCAGCGGCCAGGGCTTCATCGACACCGACTGCAACCTGGGCACCCTGGATCTGGAACTGTCGGTATCCCTGCTGGACGGCGCCCCCAAGCGGCTGCTGCTGGAGCTGACCCCCATAGACCAGCTCAAGCGGCTCTCCTTAGAGGCCTTCCAGGCCATCCAGCAGCAGGCCAGCCAGGAGCTGGTGCGGGGCCTGGCCCATGAGATCAAGAACCCCCTGGGCGGCATGCGCGGCGCCGCCCAGCTGCTGGCCCTGGAGCTGCCTGCCGAGCAGAAGGAATACACCGACCTCATCCTGGGCCAGGTGGATCGCCTGGCCGCCCTGGTGGACCGGCTGCTGGGCCCCAGGCAGGCCCCCAGGCGGGTGCGCCAGAACCTGCACCAGATCCTGGAGAAGGTGGTGCAGCTGGTGCGCCTGGAGGCGCCCAAGGGCATCGAGCTGGTGCGGGACTATGACCCCTCCCTGCCGGAGCCGATCTGCGACGGCGACCAGCTGCAGCAGGCGGTGCTCAACATCATGCAGAATGCCGTCCAGGCCCTGGGCAGCCAAGGCCGGATCCGGCTGCGCTCCAGGGTCGAGTCCGGGGTGACCCTGCAGGGGGTGCGCCACAAGCTGGCGGCGCGCATCGACATCGAGGACAACGGCCCGGGCATTCCCGCCCCCATCCGCGAGACCCTCTTCTATCCCCTGGTCACCGGCCGTCCTGAAGGCTCCGGCCTGGGCCTGTCCATCAGCCAGTCGCTGATCAGCCTGCACGGCGGCCGCATCGAGGTGGACAGCCGCCCCGGCCTGACCCGCTTTTCCATCTACCTGCCACTGGAGGACGCCCTATGAAGGTCTGGGTTGTCGACGACGATGCCGCCATTCGCTGGGTGCTGGAACGCTCACTGAGCCAGCAGCAGATGGAGGTGACCGCCTTCCTGGATGCGGAAACGGCCCTGCAGGCCCTGGCCCGGGAAAGGCCAGAGGTGCTGATCACCGACGTGCGCATGCCGGGCATGAGCGGCCTGGCCTTTACCGAGCTGCTCCAGGAGCAATACCCGCAGCTGCCGGTGATCATCATGACCGCCCACTCGGATCTGGACTCGGCGGTGTCCGCCTACCAGAGCGGCGCCTTCGAGTACCTGCCCAAGCCCTTCGACCTGGACGAGATGCTGGCCCTGGTCAGGCGCGCCGCCGCCGAGCGCCCCGGGGAGGAAGCCACACTGGCCGCTGCCCAGGCCCTGCCGGATCTCATCGGCGAGGCCCCGGCCATGCAGGAGGTGTTCAGGGTCATTGGCCGGCTGTCGCGTTCCTCGGTAGCGGTGCTGATCAACGGCCAAAGCGGTACCGGCAAGGAGCTGGTGGCCCAGGCCCTGCACCGCCACAGCCCAAGGAGCGCCAGGCCCTTTATCGCCCTCAACATGGCCGCGATACCGGCGGAGCTGATCGAGTCGGAACTGTTCGGCCATGAGAAGGGCGCCTTCACCGGCGCCGCCGGCCGCCGCACCGGCCGCTTCGAACAGGCCGACGGCGGCACCCTGTTCCTGGACGAGATAGGCGACATGCCCTTGGACGTGCAGACCCGTCTGCTGCGGGTGCTGCAGGAGGGTCAGTTCTACCGGGTCGGCGGCGTCGATCCGGTCAGGGTGGACGTGCGCATCATCGCCGCCACCCACCAGAACCTGGAAAAAAGGGTCCGGGAAGGACGCTTCCGTGAGGATCTCTTCCACCGCCTCAACGTCATCCGCATCCAGCTGCCGCCGCTGAAGGAGCGGCCCGAGGATATCCCCCGCCTGGCCAGGCATTTTCTCACCAAGGCCGCCCGGGAGCTGGGGGTGGCGGAAAAGCGCCTGGCCCCGGCGGCACTCGACGCCCTGGTGGCCCTGCCCTGGCCCGGCAACGTCCGCCAGCTGGAAAACTGCTGCCGCTACCTGACGGTGATGGCCGCCAGCCAGGAGATCCTGGCAAGCGATCTGCCCGATGACCTCAGCGGCGGCGACCAGGCCCAAGACGGCTGGCAACAGGCCCTGGCGGACTGGGCCGAGCAGGCCCTGGCCAGCGGCGAGAGCGAACTGGCGGTCAAGGCCCAGGCGGCCCTGGAGCAGACCCTGATCAAAGTGGCCCTGGCCCACAGCCAGGGCCACAAGCAGGCCGCCGCCCAGCTGCTGGGCTGGGGCCGCAACACCCTGACCCGCAAGCTCAAGGAGCAGGACTAGAGCGGGAAGCTCAGGGTAATGCGAAAGCCTCCCTCGGGGGGGCTGTCGGCGTCGATCTGGCCGCCGTGGGCCAGCATGATCTGCCGGGCCAGGCTGAGGCCGATACCCGAGCCGCCCTGCCTGGTGGTGAAGAAGGGCACGAAGATCTGCTTCAGGGCCTCCCGGGTGACGCCATGGCCGTTGTCGGCCAGGCTGAGCCGCACCTGGCTCTGCTCATCACGCCAGGCGCGGATGACGAGCCGCGGCCGTTCCTGGCCGGCCAGGGCCTGGCAGGCGTTCTGCACCAGGTTGATCAGCAGCTGCTCCAGCTGGGCCCTGTCCCCATGCAGCTGCAGCCCCTCTGGCAGTGCCAGCTGCAGCTCGATGCCGGACAGCTCGGACTTGTGCAGGGCCAGCACCTCGTCCACCCAGGCCTTCACCTCCAGAGGCGCCGGCCTGGGCCTTGGCAGCCGCGACAGCTGCTTGAAGTCGTCCACGAAGTCGGCCAGGGAAAGGGCCCGGCGGCGAATGGTGGCCAGGGCCTCGGCCAGATCGGCGCCGTCCTCCTCGTCCAGCGGGCCTTCGAGCAGTCCCTCGGCGGACTCGGCCAGGGAGGCGATGGGGGCGATGGAGTTGCGCATCTCGTGGGTCAGCACCTGCACCAGCTCCCGCCAGGCCTGCTGCCGGCTGAGATCCAGCTCCTGGCGGATGTTCTGCAGCGTCAGCAGCCTCAGCTCCCGGCCCAGGATCTGGCAGCCACCGAGGCGGGCCGCCAGCCGCTGCTGCTCCCACTCCAGCACCGCCTGGCCCCGGCCCTGGGCCAGGAAGTCCCGCAGCGGCGCCGGCAGCCCCGCCAGCGCCCTCGGCACGGGCCCGCCCAGCAGGGCCCTGAAGGCCCTGTTGTGGCGCACCAGCAGTCCCCGCTCGTCCACCAGCACCAGCCCCACCTCCAGGTGCTCCAGCACCGCCTCCAGGTACAGGGCCTGGCGCTCCTCCTGGCGACGGCTGCGTTGCTGGTCTTGAACCAGCCGCTCCAACCGGCTGCGCACGGCCGGCTCGGCCAGGGCCGCCAGCTCCCCGGCCGGCAGATCCCCGGCCAGGGCCGCCTGCAGCAGCTGGCCCTGGCGGCGGCGCTGCTCCTGCCACAACGTCTGGACGCACCACAGCAGCCAGGCCAGCAGCAGCGCCACCAGCAGCACCGGCGCCTTCAGCGAGGTGGCCAGCAGCAGCCAGACCAGGCCGCCGCTCAGCAGCACCAGGGCAGCCAGCAGCAGCGGCAGGTTCCTAGAGGGCATATTTTTCCAGCCGTCGGTACAGCGCCGCCCGGGTCAGGCCCAGGGCCTTGGCGGCGCGGCTGATGTTGCCCTGGTGCTCGTCCAGGGCCTTTTGGATGGCCAGCTGCTCCAGCTGCTCCAGGTTGAGCTCGGCCAGATCCGGCCCGGTCGCCGGCGCCACCGTCTGGGCCGGGGTGTTCAGCTCCAGCAGTGCCAGATCCAGGGGGCCGTCGCCGCTCAAGATCACCAGCTTCTCCATGGCGTGCTCCAGCTCGCGGACATTGCCGGGCCAGGGGTAGCGGCACAGCAGCGCCAGCTCGGCCTGGCCCAGGGACAGCGCCGGCCTGTGGTAGCGGGCCTGGAAACGGGCCAGGAAGTGGGCCGCCAGCAGCGGGATGTCCTCGGGCCGCTCCCGCAGCGGCGGCAGCCGGATGGCGACGGTGTTGATGCGGTAGAGCAGATCCTGGCGGAAACCGCCGTCCGCCACCCTGGCCTCCAGATCGTCGTTGGTGGCGCAGATCAGGCGGATATCGATGTCGATACACTGGCTGGCCCCCACAGGCCGAATGCGCCGCTCCTGCAGGGCGGTCAGCAGCTGGCTCTGCTGGGCCAGGGGCAGGTTGCCCAGCTCGTCCAGGAACAGGGTGCCGCCCTGGGCCTGCTGGAAGCGGCCCTGGCGGTCGCTCTTGGCGTCGGTGAAGGCGCCCCTGACGTGGCCGAACAGCTCCGAACCCACCAGGCTGTCGCTGAGGGTGCCCATGTCCACCGTCACCAGCGGTCCCTGGGCCCGGGGCGACTTCTGGTGGATGGCCCTGGCCACCAGGGCCTTGCCGGTGCCGCTTTCCCCCAGGATCAGCACGTTGGCGTCGGTGGCCGCCACCTTGTCGAGGGTGGCGAAGACCTTCGCCATGGCCGGGCTTTGGCCCAGGAAGGCCGGCTGCACCGCAGGGGCGGCGGGTGCGGCCGGGGCCTGCTCGCGGGCATCCAGGGCCCCGTACAGGCGCTCCAGCAGGCCGTCGTTCTGCCAGGGCTTGGTGATGAAGTCCCTGGCGCCCAGCTTCATGGCCTGCACCGCCAGCTCCAGCTCGCCGTAGGCGGTCATCATCACCACCGCCAGCCGCGGCTGTTGGGCCAGGATCTCGCCCAGGTAGTGCAGCCCTTCCTCGCCGCTGGCGGCATCTCGGCTGAAGTTCATGTCCAGCAGCACCAGATCGTAGTCCTCCTGGCGCAGCAGCACCGGCAACTGGCGGGGATCGGTACTGGTCTGCACCAGGGCGAAGCGCTTTTTCAGCAGCAGTCGGGTGGCGGTGAGGATGTCCTGGTTGTCGTCGACGACCAGGATCTTGGCGGGATGCTTGTCCATGGGCCCGGGGATTGTCCTGAATTGCCCACATCATAAGCAAAAGGCCTTGCAAATAAAGCCCTTGCGGCCTGTTCGCCCTGTCCGATATCGAACACCCCGGTGTTCGCCAGCGGACACTTATGGGGACGCCGAACCAGCCAAAAGGCCATAGATCATTGTTTCAAAAGTGGTTTTTATCATGGCACGGTCCTGGCAATAACCCTGGCATAGCCCGAACGGAGTTTTTGCCATGGACCAACAGATCGCCCCCAAGAAACCGCTGCGCCGCTTCTGGCCCCTGGCCCTGGCGCCCCTGCTGCTGGCCGGCGCCTGGGCCATCACCGCCCAAGACGGCGGCCAGAGCCTGACCCTGGACAGGACGGCCGTGCGCCTGGCCAGGGTGGAAAGCCAGGTCATCAACGAAGCCGTGCAGCTGCGGGGCCGGGTCCAGCCCAGGCGCACCATCTACCTGGACGCCATCGAGGGCGGCCGGGTGGAGCGCCGCCTGGTGGAGCCGGGCACCTTCGTCAAGCAGGGCCAGCCGCTGGTGGAGCTGTCCAACTCCGGCCTGCTGCTGAGCGTGATCAGCCGTGAGGCGGACGTGGCCGAGCAGCTCAACAACCTGCGCAACACCCGCCTCAACATGGAGACCGAGCGCCTCAGCCTGCAGAGCCAGCTGCTGGAGATAGACCACCAGGTAGCCACCCTGGAACGCCAGCTCCGGCAGCAGCTGCGCCTCAAGGACAGGGATTTCGTCTCCGACGAGCTGCTGGCCCAGACCCGGGAAACCCTGGCCTACTACCAGCGCAAGCGCGAGCTGACCCTGGCCAAGCAGCAGCAGGACGAGGCCCTGCGCCAGATCCAGCTGGCCCAGCTGGAGGACAGCAGCAGGCAGCTCAGCCGCAACCTGGAGGTGGCCCGCCAGAACCTGGAGAACCTCACCATCAAGGCGCCGGCGGACGGCTTCCTGAGCATGCTGGAGGCCGAGCAGGGCGAATCCAAGGCCCCGGGCGCCCGCCTCGGCCAGCTGGATCTCACCGACGACTTCAAGGTCACCGCCATGATCGACGAGTACTACCTGAGCCAGGTGCAGCCGGGCATGAGCGCCCGGGTCGAGGTGGACGGCCAGCCCCACCGGCTGACCCTGACCAAGGTGTCCGGCCGGGTGGTCAACAGCCAGTTCGAGATCGAGCTGGCCTTCGAAGGCCAGACCCCGGCCCTGCGCCGCGGCCAGTCCCTGAACCTGACCCTGAACCTGGACGAGGAGGCCCGCCAGGCCCTGGTGATCCCCAAGGGCGCCTTCTTCCACCACACCGGCGGCAACTGGATCTTCGTGCTCGACGCCAGCGGCAAGCAGGCCGAGAAGCGTGCCATTGCCCTTGGCAAGCGAAGCGGCGACCATCTGGAGGTCCGCGCCGGCCTCAGCCAGGGCGAGCAGGTGGTGATTTCCAGTTACCAGAGCTTCCAGGACAAAGAACGACTGAATTTCAACGACTAAGAAAAGGACAACATCATGATCAGACTGGAAAACCTCAACCGCGTCTTCACCACCGAGAGCGTCATCACCACCGCCCTCAACGACATCAACCTGACCGTCAACGAGGGGGAATTCGTGTCCATCATGGGCCCCTCCGGCTGCGGCAAATCCACCCTGCTCAACACCCTGGGCATGCTGGACAGCCCCAGCTCAGGCCACTACTACTTCCAGGGCACCGACATCGCCGGCTACGGCGAACAGCAGCTGGCCGAGCTGCGCAGGGCCAAGCTGGGTTTCGTGTTCCAGAACTTCAACCTCATCGACGAGCTGAGCGTCTTCGAGAACGTCGAGCTGCCGCTGCTGTACCAGAAGCTGCCCAGGGCCGAGCGCCAGGCCAGGGTCGAGGCCATCCTGGAGCGGATGCAGATCGCCCACCGCCGCGATCACCTGCCCCAGCAGCTCTCCGGCGGCCAGCAGCAGCGGGTGGCCGTGGCCCGGGCCCTGGTCATAGCGCCGGCGCTGATCCTGGCCGACGAACCCACCGGCAACCTGGACTCGGTCAACGGCGAAGAGGTGATGAACATGCTCTGCGAGCTGAACCGCCAGGGCACCACCATCATCATGGTCACCCATTCCGAGGAACACGCCGGCTACGGCACCCGCACCCTGCGCCTGCGCGACGGCCAAGTAATCGCCGACCTGCCCAGGGAGGTGAAACGTTATGCTTAACAACTACCTGCGTACCGCCGTCAGGGCCCTTGCCAAGCAGAAGCTGCACCTGGGCCTGAACCTGTTCGGGCTCTCCGTGGGCCTGGCCGCCACCCTGCTAATCCTGCTCTGGGCCCGCCATGAGACCAGCTACGACAGCATGCACCCGGGCGCCGAGCAGAGCTACCGCCTGACCCAGACCTTTATCGAGATGGACATGTCGGTGCCCCTGGGCTCGCCCCTGTTCAAGGGCGACTTCGAGCGGCTGCCCGGCGTCACCGGCACCACCCGCCTGGCCTGGCTCTTCGCCCCCTACAACGTGGTCAGCCGCCGCGGTGAAAACTACCGCCTGCAGGACTACTACGGCAGCGATCGCCAGCTGCTGGACTTCTTCGCCATCCAGCCCCTGGCCGGCAGCCTGGAAGAGGCGCTGGACAGGCCCGGCAAGCTGGCCCTGTCCCGCTCCGAGGCCGAGCGCCTGTTCGGCAGCGAGAATCCCATCGGCCAGAGCCTGGGCTGGGGCGAGGATAATCTCGTCATCGCCGCCGTCTTCGAGGATCTGCCCGCCAACAGCCACCTGACCCTGAGCGGCTTCACCGCCCTGGAGACCCTGCGCAGCAAGATGGGCGACGGCCTGGACAACGCCGCGCGCAACTTTGCCTACAACTTCCTCAGGGTGTCGAGCCCGGACCAGCTGCCGGCCCTGGAGCGCCAGATCACCGAGTACATCAACGGCCGCGTCTATAACGGCCAGCAGATCGTCCGCGCCGGCCTGCAGCCGCTGCTGGACATCCATCTGCACTCCGCACTGGTGGCGGAAATGAAGGCCAACGGCAGCATACAGTCGGTGTGGATGGCCCTGGCCCTGGCGGTGTTCATCCTGCTGGTGGCCAGCTTCAACTTCATCAACCTGGCCACGGCCCGCTCCGGCCTGCGCGCCAAGGAGGTGGGGGTGCGCAAGTCCCTGGGCGCCAGCCGCGGCCAGCTGATCGGCCAGTTCCTCACCGAATCGGTGCTGCTGACGGCCCTGGCCACCCTGCTGGCCTGCGTCTGGACCGAGCTGAGCCTGCCGTTGTTCGCCGCCATGATGAACGTGGAGCTGAGCCTGGATTACCTGAGCGAGTTCGGCCTGCTGCTGCCGGCCCTGGTGCTGGTGGTGGGGCTGCTGGCCGGCGCCTACCCGGCCTTCTACCTCAGCGCCTTCAACCCGGCCCGGGTGCTCAGCGGCGATATGAACCGCGGCAAGAGTTCCATCCGCATGCGCAAGACCCTGGTGTGGCTGCAAAGCGCCATCAGCATCGGCCTGCTGATCTGCACCTATGCCCTCTACGCCCAGCTCCAGTACCTGCAGAACCAGCCCCTGGGTTACGACAAGGAACAGCTGATGATGGTGTCCGGCCTGCCTGCCAAGATCTACGGCCAGCAGGACAGCCTGGCGGTGCAACTGGATGGCCTGGACGGCATCCAAGGCTGGACGATGATAGGCCAGAGCCCCACCGATACCATCGACATCAGCAGCGGCGTCACCAGCAACGGCACCGAGCTGGATTTCGTCGGCGAGCTGGGCGCCGGCTTCGACCTGGCCAGGACCTTGGAGCTCAAGCTGCTGGCCGGCCGCGACTTCGAGCGCCGCTTCCAGGGCGACTGGTTCGACGCCAACACCGGACGTGGCGCCGTCATCATCAACCGCGAGGCCGCCCTGCAGTTCGGCTACGCCGATCCGGCCGCCGCCATCGGCCAGCCATGGCTGGCGGGCGACGACTTCCAGGGCCACATCGTCGGCGTGGTGGAGAACATCAAGCGCGGCAACGGCAGCGACCTTGCTAAGCCCATGTTCTATGCCCTGGGCTACAGCCGCTCCACCTCGGCCCAGCTGCTGATCCGCTTCGACAACACCGAGGTGCCGGCCCTGGTGGCCCGGGCGGAAGCCGCCCTCAAGCGGGTGCTGCCGGATCAGGTGTTCGACGTCAGCTTCCTGGATGCCCAGTACCAGGCCCTGTTCGACAACCAGCGTCGCCAGCAGCAGCTGCTGCTGTCCTTCAGTGGCCTGGCCATACTGCTGACCTGCGTGGGCCTCTTTGGCCTGGCCGCCTTCAGCTGCGAGCGCCGCACCCGGGAAATAGCCGTGCGCAAGGTGCTGGGCGCCGAGCGCGGTGGCCTGGTGGCGCTGATCAGCAAAGAATTCCTGGTGCTGGTGCTGGCCGGCAGCCTGCTGGCCTGGCCCCTTTCCTGGTGGGCCCTGGACGCCTGGCTCGGCCACTTCGCCGACCGCATCGCGCTGTCGCCGCTGTGGTTCCCCGCCGCCACCCTGGCCATGCTGGCCCTGGCCTGGCTGACGGTGGCGGCCCTGGCCTTCAAGGCCGCCTCCACCCGCCCGGCCCTGGCGCTGCGTTACGAGTAACCCTGCCGGCCCCTGTGCCGGCATTGTCGGGCATAAAAAAGGCGCTGCCGGGGCAGCGCCTTTTTTGTGTGCCTGGGCTCAGCGGACTTCCTGCTCCAGGGCCAGGTAGTCTTCGCTCTTGTAGCGCTCTATGACCGCATCCAGCCGCTCGTTGCCATCCTTGACCAGCAGCATGTGGGCAATGGCGCTGAGGTTGCACAGCACGTCCTTGCACTCGTACCTGGCCTGGTAGACCTGGCGCGAGGCCATGGCCAGCACCTGGGCATAGAGTCGGCCGGGGTTTTCCACGGCATGGCCCACCAGGTTGCTGAGCACGGCCAGGAAGAGTTCGTTTTCATCCAGCAGGCGTTTCTCGCGCACCGCCGCCTCGAAGGCCGGCTCCTGGCCATCGGGCACAAAGCTCTGCACCCAGTCCAGGTAGTCCTCATCGATGAGGATGGAGTGGGCCAGCTGCATCAGCCGCTGCTGCTGATCGTCATCGCCGCCCGGCGGATGAGCGGCGCAATGATCCACCAGGGCCTTGAGCTCCCTCAGCAACGAGATATGGCCACCGCCAAGCTGGTTGTACTGGGTGGCGATATCGGCAATGTCCTTCTTGAGGGTGTCGATGAAGCCGCTGCCGCCGGGAAGGGCGTCCAGCACCGGGAAGGCGGTGTACTTGAGATCGTGCAGGTGCTCGAAGAAGTCGCCGACCTCCTGGCGTATGCCGTTCAGATCCTCGATGGCCTGCTCGACAAAGCCGGCGTCCTGTTCGATACGCTGAACGAGCAGCTGCTGGCCATCGGGCTCGAAGAAGACATCCACCCGGCTCTCGTAGCGCTGGGCCTTGTCGACGATCTTGAAGATGAAGTCCTTGGACAGCCGCTCCAGGGCCTTGTTGATCTGGCTGGCGGCGACGGTCCGGGAATGCTGGTCTATGCCTTTCTGGCGTTCCTGCCGGACCCGGCGCCGTGACTCCATCACCAGGGCGATAAGGGAAATGATGATGGTGATGCTGGTAGCCAGATCGATGCCTATCTGGATCTTGTCCATGTTCATGGCGTGCTTCCTTGGTCGGTGGGGCTGTCGGCTTGGATAGAAAAAGACCATAAAACCCTATACTTGGGATCATGGTGAGTCAACGCGCTTACCCTTGGGCCTGCGCCTGAAAAAGGGCAAAAGTTCTTGCCGGCGCTGCGCGTAAGGAGCGCCGGCCTTAAGCCCACAAAAAAGCCACCGACAGGTGGCTTTTTGTTATCCCTGGCAGGCCCTGACCGCCTCGGCGATGAGTTCCAGCCCGGTATGTTCGCAGGGCGGCAACTCGGCCTTCGATTCCCGTATCGGGTCGACCCGCTCCCCCCACCTGATATAGCCGGCGCCCCAGGTCAGGCCGGCGCCGAAGGCGGCCGACATAATGTTGGCATGGGGTGTGATGATGCCCTGCTCGACGGCCTCGCAGATGGCGATGGGCACGGTGGCCGCCGAAGTATTGCCGTAATGCTGGATGTTCACCATCACCTTGTCTTGTGGCACCTTGAGGCGCTGCTGGATGGCCTGGATGATGCGCAGGTTGGCCTGGTGGGGGATCAGCACGTCGATGTCGTCCAGGGCCAGGTTGGCCTGGTCGAGCACGTCGTCACAGGCCTCGCTCATGCCCTTGACGGCCCTTTTGAAGATCTCCCGGCCCTCAAACAGGATGTCGGACGGCCCCGCCGGCCGGTACTTGTCCATGTCGGTGCCGTAATTGCGGACGTGGAGGATGTCGCGGTCCTCGGCGTCGCAGCCGGTCCTGGTGGCCAGCAGGCCCCGCGGCCGGTCGCTGGCCTCGATGACCAGGGCGCCGGCACCGTCGCCGAACAGCACGGCGCTGTCACGGCGTGCCCAGTTGACGTAGAAGGTCATGCGCTCGGCGCCGATCACCACCGCCTTGCGGACCATGCCGGCCCGCACCTGGGCGGTGGCATTTTGCAGCGCATAGAGAAAGCCCGAGCAGGCGGCATTGAGGTCGCAGGCGGCGGCGCCCCTGGCGCCGATGTTCTTCTGCACCAGGGAGGCCGTATTGGCCACCAGGGACGAGGGCGAACAGGTCGCCAGCAGCACCAGATCGACCTCGTCGCCGCCGATACCGGCGCAATCCAGGGCCCGCTGCGCGGCCACGGTGGCCAGCTCGGCCGTCGACACATGGCTGACCCGGCGCGCCTTGATGCCGGTCCGGCTGGCGATCCAGTCGTCGCTGGTGTCGATGACCTGGCTGATCTCGTCGTTGCTGAGGGTGGCCGGCGGCAGGCATTTGCCCCAGCCGGTGATTTCTGCGTATGGCATCTGGATCCCTGACCTTGTTCTGCGGTGGCTCAATGGGGTACGGACTGATGCCCTTATACCACTTTGTGCAAAGATGGGTAAAAAGGCTTGGGCCCCGCCGCCACGGGGTTAGGATAGCGTTATGGCAAAGATCCTCATCATCGACGACGACATCACCCTCTGCGACCTGCTGGGGGAATACCTGGAGGGCTTCGAGCTGCAGGTCCAGGCCTGCCACGACGGCGACAGCGGCCTCAAGGCCGCCGTCGGCGGCGACTGCGATCTGGTGCTGCTGGACGTGATGCTGCCCGGCCTGGGCGGTTTCGAGGTGCTCAAGGCGCTGCGCCAGAAGAGCCAGGTGCCGGTGCTGATGCTGACCGCCCGGGGCGACGAGGTGGACCGGGTGCTGGGCCTGGAGCTGGGCGCCGACGACTATGTACCCAAGCCCTTCTCGCACCGGGAGCTGGTGGCGCGCATCCAGGCCATACTGAGGCGGCTGGCGCCCCAGGCCCAGGCCGTATCCGGCCTGGAGGTGGATCCCCACAGCCTGGTGGCCCGCTACCAGGGCCAGCAGCTGGAACTGACCGCCGCCGAATTCCGGGTGCTGGCGGCCCTGTTCGAGCGTCCCGGCGAGGTGGTGTCCAAGGACGACATCTGCAAGGCCGCCTTCGGCCGCCGCCTGCAACCCTTCGACCGCCATATCGACATCCACATCTCCCACATCCGCAAGAAGCTGGCCCGGATCCAGGACAACAACCTGATCCGCACCCAGAGGGGCGTGGGCTACCAGCTGGTCACGGAGGCCGGATGAACTGGCTGAAGGGGTTCACCGGCCGCATCTTCCTGTGGTTCTGGCTGGCCATCAGCCTGCTGCTGGTCACCAACAACCTGGTGCTCAAGCACCTGGAAGAAAAAGACAGGCCCAGGGCCCTGCTGCCGGAAGAGCGGCAACTGGTCACCAAGCTGGAAAACGCCCTGCCCCGCCTGACCAAGATGGACACCGGCGAGCTGCTGCTGAGCCCGGAAGGACGCCAGTTGCGTCTGTACGATCCCCAGAGCCTGAGGCCCATCACCCGTACCCGCTCCTGGTCCTGGCGGCTGTCCGGCCTGGTGGCCGAAGAAGAGATCAAGGCCATGGACTTTCGCCGTGGCCGCTATATCGGCCCCTT
The DNA here is from genome assembly GCF_038087665.1 of Gallaecimonas sp. GXIMD4217. Classification (GTDB taxonomy): domain Bacteria; phylum Pseudomonadota; class Gammaproteobacteria; order Enterobacterales; family Gallaecimonadaceae; genus Gallaecimonas. The sequence goes on from NZ_CP149925.1 coordinate 3,026,548, forward strand.
TCAGCTGCAGCTCAAGGACGGCGACTACCTGGCCCTGTGGCGACTGCCGCCCAGGCGGCTGTCGTTTTGGGAACGCTTCCTGGCCGCGCCACCCTGGATCAGGGTCTCCGCCAGCCTGGTGGTGGTGCTGTTGATGAGCCTGGTGCTGGCCCACTGGCTGGCCAGGCCCATCCGTGAGCTGGGCCAGGTGGCCAGGCGCCTCGGCAACGGCGACATGAGCGCCAGGGCCAGGGCCGGCAGCGGCGAGGTGGGCCAGTTGGCCAAGGACTTCAACGCCATGGCCGACCAGGTGGCCCTCACGCTGGACAACCAGAAGCGGTTGCTGGCGGACGTCTCCCACGAACTGCGCTCCCCCCTGACCCGGCTCAAGCTGGCGGCGGCCATGATGGAAGACAAGCCGGAGCCCCGCTTTCTTGAGCGCATAGAGAAGGAGTGCGTCACCCTGGAGGAGCTCATCGACAAGGTGCTGACCCTGTCGCGGCTGGAGGCCACCCTCTATGACGAACCCGTCCAGGACAGCGACCTGGCGGCCCTGGCCAGGGCCGCGGCCGCCGACGCCGAGTTCCAGGCCCAAGACGGCCAGCGGCTCGAACTGCGGCTGCCGGAGCTGGCCGGCTATCCCATCAGGCCCAGGTTGATGCAGCGGCTGCTGGACAACCTGCTGGCCAACGCCCTGCGCTACGGCCAGCACATCAGGTTGTCACTGGCGCCAAAGGGCGGCGGCTGGCTGTTGTGCGTGGAAGACGACGGCCCTGGCGTGCCCGAGGCCGAACTGGCGCACCTGTTCGAACCCTTCTACAAGGGCGATCCTGCCCGGGGCCATGGTGGCCAGACCGGCCTGGGCCTGGCCATAGTGCAGGCCGCCGCCAAGGCCCACGGCGGCGCCATCAGCGCCGGCCGTTCCGAGCTGGGTGGCCTGAAGATCTGCCTGCAGCTGTCCTGACGGGCCTCAGCCGTTCTCCGGCACCTTGCGTTCCTCGACGGGGAGCACCGACAGCGGATCCTGGTGGATCAGCACGTCGGCGCCGGGGAACACCGCCATCAGCGACTGCTCTACCTCGTCGGCGATGCGGTGGGCCTCGCGCAGGCTGAGCTCGTCCGGCAGCTCCAGGTGCAGCTGGATGAACTTGGTGGGACCGGCCTGGCGGGTGCGCAGGTCGTGGGCACCGTGAACCCGGGGATGGCGACGCACCACCGCCATGATCTGCGCCTGCTCCTCGTCGGGCAGCTCCCGGTCCAGCAGGGTCTGGCCGGACTCGAAGGCGATGGCGCCGGCACTGACCAGGATGTAGACGGCGATGATCAGCGCCAGGCCGCCGTCGGCCCACCACCAGCCCTGGCTGCCCATCACCAGCGCCAGCAGCACGGCGCCATTGAGCAGCAGATCCGAGCGGTAGTGGAGCGCATCGGCCTTGACCGCCTGGGAGCCGGTCTTTCTGACCACATAGCCCTGGTAGGCCAGCAGCGCCAGGGTCAGTACCAGGGCCAGGACGATCACGGCGATGCCCACCTCGGTCTTGTTGATGGGCTGGGGATTGATGATGCGGTCCACCGAGTGGAACATCAGCAACATGGCCGAGCCGGCGATAAAGGCGGCCTGGCCCAGGCCGGCCAGGGACTCGGCCTTGCCGTGGCCGAATCGGTGTTCCTTGTCGGCCGGCTGCAACGCGTAGCGCACCGCGAACAGGTTCAGCAGCGACGCGGACACGTCCATCAGGGAGTCGGTGAGGGTGGCCAGCATGCTGGCCGAGCCGGTCATGACCCAGGCCAGCAGCTTGGTGATGATAAGGAGGGTGGCGACGAAGGTGGAGGCCAGCGTCGCCCGTTTAACCAGAGGTCCGTAGTGTTCAGTCATGTTTATGGTGGCGGCGGTGCCTGCGCTGGTGGCGCAGCTCCTTCAGCTCTGCCCTTTGCTCCGGCGTCAGGACCTTCATCAGGTCGAAACGCAGTTTCATTTGTTTGAGCTGCCGTTCCTGCCTCGGGGCCAGCAGGGCCCTGGCCCTGGCCTCATCGAAGCTGTCCGCCTCCATCAGCGCCTTCATCTGGTCGTGCCTGGCCTGGCGGTCGGCCTTTTCCGGTTTGGGGTTGTCGGCCCGGAAGCGTTCCAGCAGCTCCTGGATCTGTGCCTGTTGATTGTCCGACAGACCCAGCTTTTCTACAACCTGGGGATTGGCCAGGGGGTGTTCCATGCGGTGGTGACGGCCGCGCTCGGCCAGGGCGGAACCGCTCAGGGCCAGCATGGAGGCCAGGGTGGCGATGGTGATGAACTTCTTCATGGGCTTGCTCCTTGTTTAAGTGACGCCTTCAAGGTTAACGGCCGAAACGCAAAGCAATCCCCGGGACCAGGTAAAGAAGGGTAAACTAGCGGCCATGCTGCACATCATCCTTTATGAGCCGGAGATCCCCCCCAATACCGGCAACATCATCCGCCTCTGCGCCAACGCCGGCGTGGCCCTGCACCTGGTCGAGCCGCTTGGCTTCCAGTGGGATGACAAGCGCCTGCGCCGGGCCGGCCTGGACTATGACGAATTCGCTTCGGTGACACGCCACCCCGATCTGGCCCATTGCCTGGCCGCCCTGGGCAATCCCAGGGTGTTCGCCTGCACCACCAAGGCCAGCCAGGCCCACAGCGCCCCGGCCTACCGGGACGGCGACGCCTTCCTGTTCGGCCCCGAATCCCGTGGCCTGCCCAGGGACATCATCGACGCCCTGCCGTCCGGGCAGCGCATCCGCATCCCCATGCAGGCCAGCTCCCGCAGCCTGAACCTGTCCAACGCCACGGCGGTGATCCTCTACGAGGCGTTGCGGCAACTGGATTACCCGGAACTGGGCTGAGGCTGCTGGGCCAGGGAAAAGGCCTTGATCTCGTCGAACAGCAGGTGGTCGCCCTCGTCCTGGCCATAGTAGGCCAGCTGGATGATGCCGTCCCTGTCCACCAGGAAATCGGCCGGCATGGTGGTCAGGCTGCCCTTGATACTGGTGGGCCAGTAACCCCTGGCCAGGGCCCGGACCAGGGTGGGCAGCCTCAGGGCCAGGCCCCGGACGACCCCCGATAGCGAGTGCTGGACCCCGTAAGCCCTGTGGCAGCGCCCGTCCTCGTCGGCCAGGATCGGAAAGGGCGCCCGGTGGCGACCGGCATGGCGGACCAGGTTGTCCAGGGGCGAATCGAAGACCGCCACTATGGTGAAGCCGGCGCCCAGCTCGTCAAAGCGGCGAGCCAGCTCATGGAGCCGCAGGTTGCAGAAGGGACAGGAGGCAAAGCGCAGGAAAGACAGCAGGTAGGGCCGCCCGGCCAGGCTGGCGGTGTCGAACCGGCCACCGTCGATGGCGGGCAGGCTGATGGGGACGACCGGATCGCCCGGCGTTTTCTCTATCATGGCCCTGCTCACAATGGCTCCCCCTCTAACTTAGCATTCGCCAGGGTCCCGTCGATAAGGCTATGCTAAGGCAAGCAAAAACCAACCGTCAGAGTAGGTAAATGGATAACATCGCCGTGCGCGGCGTCGATGCCTGGGTGGAGCGGATCAGCGAACAGGAACTGCCGGCCCTGGCCACCACGGTGCGCACCCTGGAGAAGCTCGAGAAAGACGACGCCGCCTCCCTGGCCTGCCTGGGCCGCAGCGTCCTCCACGACCATGGCCTCACCTCGCGGATCCTGCGGGTGGTCAACTCCGTCATCTACAACAGGGGCCGGGCCCAGGTCACCACCGTCAGCCGCGCCTCGGTGATCCTCGGCTACGACGCCCTCAAGCATATCTGTATCACCGCCACCATGATGGACGGCATGCTGACCAACAAGGACATCAGCAAGGCCGTCCACGATAGGCTGATCCGGGTGATGGCCCAGTCCCTCCATGCCGCCATGCTGGCGCGCATGCTGCTGGGAGGGTACGACGAGGACACCCAGGAAGAGGTCTATATCGCCGCCCTGCTCCACAACCTGGGCGAGATCGCCTTCTGGAGCATGGGCGGCGCCATCACCGAGGCGCTGCTGGCGCAGTTGCAGCAGGCCGGCGGCAACGAAAAGGCGCTGGTCCAGGACCGGCTCGGCACCAGCTTCGAAAGCCTGGGCGCCGCCCTGGCCAAGGCCTGGAACATGGGCGACATGCTGGTCAGATCCATCCGCGACCCGGGCCGCCGCACCCCGGAGCTGCGCTGCATCGCCCTGGCCCATGACTTCAGCCGGGCCCTGGCCGACGGCGACCAGGGCCGGATCCAGGAAGGCCTGCAGGCCATGGCCAAGTTCATGGTGGTCGAGCCGGACGTGGCCAAGGCGCGGATCCAGTCCTGCACCCAGGCCACCGCCGAGCTGGCCAGCTGCTACGGGGCCCAGGAAGTGGCCCACCTGCTCGACCCGCGGCTGGGCGAGGACGAGGACCAGCCACGGGAGCCACGCTTTCATGAGCCGGACGAGGCCCTGCAGCTGAAAATGCTCAGGGAGATGACCTTCCTGGTGGGCGAAGGGGCCGACATCAACCTGCTGATCCACACCACCATGGAGGGGCTGCTCAGGGCCGTGGGCATGGACAGGGTGGTGGTGCTGATGCCCAACCCCAAGTTCAACCAGCTCAGCCCCCGCTTCTATTCCAGCGCCGATGACAGCCAAATCAAGGACGTGTTCAGCCTGCCCCTGGGCGGCGACGATATCTTTACCTCGACCTTCAAGGGCCAGGAGGGGCACTGGGTGGACAAGCCCAAGAGCCTGCACTGGGCGCCGCGCCTGCCGGCGGCCATGGCCACCATCAACCAGGGCAGCCCCTTCCTGCTGGCGCCGCTGGTGCTGGACAAGAAATGCCTGGGCCTGTTCTATGCCGACCGCGCCCACAGCGGCCGGGCCCTGGGCAAGGAGGACTTCGAGAGCTTCAGCCACTTCGTGCGCCAGGCTTCGCTATGCCTGATGATGATCCTGCGCGGCTGATACAAAAAACCGGCCATCAGGCCGGTTTTCTTATTGGGCTTCCGATTTTCGCGACCGGGCCAGCAGATCGCAGGCCGCCTCCCGGGCGCTCTTGCCCTGGTAGAGCACGGCGTAGATCTGCTCGGTGATGGGCATCTCCACCCCCAGCTCCCGGGACAGCAGCCAGACTTCCTTGGTGTTGCGGTAGCCTTCCACCACCTGGCCGATGGAGGCCATGGCCTCCTCTATGGCCATGCCCTGGCCCAGGGCCAGGCCGAAGCGACGGTTGCGGGACTGGTTGTCGGTACAGGTCAGCACCAGATCGCCCAGGCCGGACATGCCCATGAAGGTGGCCGGATCGGCCCCCAGGGCCGCCCCCAGCCGGGTCAGCTCCGCCAGGCCGCGGGTGATCAGGGCGGTGCGGGCATTGGCACCGAAGCCGATGCCGTCGGCCATGCCGGCCCCTATGGCGATGACGTTCTTCACCGCGCCGCCCAGCTGCACGCCGATGAAATCCGGGTTGGCGTAGGTGCGCAGGTGGCGCTCGCAATGGAGCAGATCGGAGAGCCGCTCCATGAAGGCGTCGTCGGTGCTGGAGATGGCGATGGCCGTGGGCAGGCCGGCGGCCAGTTCCTTGGCGAAGGTGGGCCCGCTCAGCACCGCCAGCGGCATCTGCTCACCCAGAATGTCCCGGGCCAGGTCCTGGAGCAGGCGGCCGGTGTCGGCCTCCAGGCCCTTGGTGGCCCAGGCCACCCTGGCGTCGCCGCGCAGGTGCGGCTTCATCTGGGTCAGCACCTGGCCGAAGGCGTGGGAGGGCACCACCACCAGGATGTCCCGGCAGGCCGAGACCGCCTTGGCCAGGTCCGGCTCCATCACCAGGCTGTCGGGGAAGGGGATGTCGGGCAGGTAGCGCTTGTTCTGACGCTCGCTGGCCAGTTCGGCCAGGTGCTCGGCGTTGTGACCCCAGAGCAGGGTCTTGTGGCCGTTGCGTGCCAGAGAAATAGCGAGGGCGGTGCCATAAGACCCCGCCCCCAGCACGCAGATGGCCGCATTATCGGCTGTCATGCGTTGTTCGATCAGGCCTCGGCCTGCTCCTCGGCTTGTGCGCCTTCGGCGGCAGCGGCGCGCTGCTGCACGTACTGGGCGAACAGGGCGTCGAAGTTCACCGGCGCCAGGTTCAGGGCCGGGAAGGTGCCGCGGTTGACCAGGTTGGAGATGGTTTCACGGGCGTAGGGGAACAGCACGTTCGGGCAGAAGGCACCCAGGGTATGGGCCAGCTGCGGCTCGGGCATGTTGGCCACGGTGAAGATACCGGCCTGCTGTACCTCGCACAGGAAGGCCACGTCTTCGCCGACCTTGGTGGTCACGGTCAGGTTCAGGACCACTTCGTAGACGTCGTCGCTCAGCTTGTTGGAGCGGGTGTCCAGATCCAGCTTCACTTCCGGCTTCCATTCTTTCTGGAAGATGGTCGGGGAGTTGGGGGTCTCGAAGGAGATGTCCTTGGCGTAGATGCGCTGGATGTGGAACTGGGGGGCGTCCTGCGCTTCGGTAGCCTGTGCGTTGTTGTGTTCTTCAGCCATGGTTCTATACCTGTTGTAATTGGAGTGAATTCAAATAGAGGCGCCACGTCTTGGGCGCTTCCCTGCCCTGTCAGGCCACCAGCAGCTCGCCGAGCTTGCCGCTGGTTTCCAGCGCCTCCAGGTCGGAACAGCCACCTATGTGCTGCCCGTTGATGAAGATCTGCGGTACCGTGTAGCTCTGACCATCGGTCAGCTCCAGCATGTGCTGGCGACGCTCCTGGTTGTTGTCGTTGCAGATCTCCTCGAATGCTTGTCCCTTGGCACCCAGAAGGGCCTTGGCCCGTTCACAGTAGGGGCATCCGGTTTTGGTGTAAATAGTGATGTCGGCCATCTCGGCTCCTCAACCTTTCAGCGGCATGTTGGCTTCTTTCCAACCCTGGATGCCGCCCGTCAGTACATACACGGAAGAAAAGCCTTGCTGGTGCAGGTGCTTTGCCGCCTGCTGGGCCGTCATTCCCGCCTCACAGACCAGAATGATGGGGTCGTTTTTATGCTTTTCAACCTTATCGAGCTGATTTTTTAACAATTGCTCCTTGGGCAGGTTGATGGCGCCGGCGATATGGGCCTTCTTGAAGTCGGCCTGGCCGCGGATATCCACCACCCGGGTGTCATCCTGGTTGATCAGGAACACGGCCTGCTGGGCCGCCACCTTCTTGTAGGGCGCGGTGAAGCCCTGGATCACGGAAACGAGAAAGGCGATCAGCAGGATCACCCAAAGGGCGGACAGCACCAGATGGTCGCTGACAAAGGCCGTCAAATCAGTCATGGAGCAACTAAACCTCAGCTTTTCAGAGGTTCCTGAGTATACCTGTCCGTACCACCAATAAAAGCCCCGGCACCGGCCGTAACTGGTCAGTAACCGACCTTTGCGTGTAAACTGGCGCGAATTCAAGACTATGTGGTCGAGGAAGTCAGCAGTCATGGCCAAGAAACCTCTGGTTCTCATTATTCTGGACGGCTGGGGATACAGCGAATCCCCGGAAAACAACGCCATCTACCATGCCAACACCCCGGTCATGGACAGGCTCTGGGCCGAACGGCCCCACAGCCTGATCTCAGGCTCCGGCCTGGACGTGGGCCTGCCCGACGGCCAGATGGGCAACTCCGAGGTCGGCCACGTCAACCTGGGCGCCGGCCGCGTCGTCTACCAGGAGCTGACCCGCATCGGCAAGGCCATTGAGGACGGTGACTTCTTCGAGAACCCGGCCCTGGTCCAGGCCACCGACAAGGCGGTCCAGGCCGGCAAGGCCGTGCACATCTTCGGCCTGGTCAGCCCGGGCGGCGTCCACAGCCACGAGGATCACCTGCTGGCCATGGTCGAGCTGGCCGCCCGCCGCGGCGCCGAGCACATCTACCTGCACGCCTTCCTGGACGGCCGCGACACCCCGCCCCGCTCCGCCGAAGCCTCCCTCAAGCGTTTCGACGCCAAGTTCGCCGAACTGGGCAAGGGCCGCATCGCCTCCCTGGTGGGCCGCTACTACGCCATGGACAGAGACAACAGGTGGGACAGGGTCCAGGCCGCCTACGACATGCTGACCCTGGGCCAGGCCGAGTACCACGCCAACGACGCCGTCGCCGGCCTCCAGGCCGCCTATGGCCGTGACGAGAACGACGAGTTCGTCAAACCCACCCTCATCGGCCGGGCCGCCCCCATCGAAGACGGCGACGCCGTCATCTTCATGAACTTCCGCGCCGACCGGGCCAGGGAGATCACCCGCAGCTTCGTGGAGGACGACTTCGAAGGCTTTGTGCGCCACAAGCGCCCGGCCCTGGCCGACTTCGTGATGCTGACCCAGTACGCCGCCGACATTCCCACCAGCTGCGCCTACCCGCCGGTGGAGCTGGTCAACACCCTGGGCCAGTGGCTGGCCGACCACGGCAAGACCCAGCTGCGCATCTCGGAAACCGAGAAGTACGCCCACGTCACCTTCTTCTTCAACGGCGGCAAGGAAACCACCTTCGCCGGCGAGGATCGCATCCTGGTGGAAAGCCCCAAGGTGGCCACCTATGACCTGCAGCCGCAGATGAGCTCCACCGAGCTCACCGACAAGCTGGTCGGCGCCATCGAGTCCGGCCAGTACGACGTCATCGTCTGCAACTACCCCAACGGCGACATGGTCGGCCACACCGGCGTCTTCGAGGCCGCCGTCAAGGCCGTGGAGGCCGTGGACAGCTGCATCGGCCGGGTGGTCGAGGCCCTGGACAGGGTCGGTGGCGAGTGCCTGATCACCGCCGATCACGGCAACGCCGAACAGATGGCCGATGCCAGCACCGGCCAGGCCCATACCGCCCATACCTCGGGCCCGGTGCCGCTGATCTACGTGGGCCGTGATGCCGAGCCGGTGCAAGGCGGCGTGCTGTCCGACATAGCCCCGACCATGTTGACCCTGATGGGCATGCCCATCCCGGCCGAGATGACCGGCAAGCCCCTGTTCAAGCTGGCCTGAATGCCGTGCTGAGACTGGTCCTGCTGGCCGCCCTGCTGGCCCCGAGCATCCCGGCCCTGGCCGCGGACCCCAAGGACAAGCTGGCGGATGTGGAGAAGCACATCCGCCAGACCGAAGCCGAGCTCAAGAGGCAGAAGGGGGAGCGGGCCCAGCTGCAGAGCCGCCTCAAGGGGGTGGAGCGCAAGATAGGCCAGCTGGCCGCCGAGCTGGATCGCATCCAGGGCCAGCAGGCCCGGGCCAGGGAGCGCCAGCAGGCGCTCCAGGCCCAGCTCAAGGAGCTGGAGAGCCGCTCCAGGAGCCAGCAGGCGCTGCTGGCCAAGCAGCTGAGGGCAGCCTATGCCAGCGGCAACCATGATTACCTCAAATTGCTGCTCAACCTGGACCAGGCCAACAACCTGGAACGCATCCTCACCTACTACCAGTACCTCAACCAGGCCAGGCTGGACGAGCTGGCCGCCATCCGCCAGACCCAGCAGGAGCTGACCTCCGCCCGGGCCCAGTTGGCCGACACCCTGGCAGAGCTGGACCAGCTGGCCCAGGGCACCCGCGACCGCCAGGCCCAGCTCCAGGAGCAGCAGGCCGAGCGCCAGAGCACCCTCACCGCCCTGACCCGGCAGATCCGCAGCCAATCCGCCGAGCTGGAGCAACTGATGGCGGACCGGGCCTCCCTCAACACCCTGCTCCAGGAGGCGGCCCGCAAGGCCAGGGAGCGCAGCCAGCGCCAGGGCCTGAAGGGGCGCAAGGGCAAGCTGTCCTGGCCCGCCAAGGGCCGGGTGCAGCGGCTGTTTGCCACCCGCCGCGCCGCCGGCATCACCTGGAAGGGGGTCATCATAGATGCCGCCAGCGGCAGCCAGGTCAGCGCCATCGCCGACGGCACCGTGGTCTACGCCGACTGGGTCAAGGGCTACGGCCTGCTGCTGGCCGTGGACCACGGCGACGGCTACCTGAGCCTGTACGGCCAGAACCAGGCCCTGCTCAAGGGCGTCGGCGACGACGTCCGTGGCGGCGAGCGTATCGCCCTGGTCGGCGCCAGCGGGGGCCAGAAGCAGCCTGGGCTATACTTCGAGATACGCCACAAGGGTAAAGCCGTAAACCCGACTGGCTGGTGCCGATAACAGGGGAAACCTATGGCCAAAGGTTCCTGGTTGGCGGGCCTGTGCACTGGCTGCCTGCTGACCCTGGCGGGTCTGGCCATCGCCAATCACCATGCCCAGACCGGCTCACTGCCATCCCCGAGCAAGCTGCTCACCGAAGTGCTCGGCCAGATCCAGCATTTTTATGTCCAGGATGTGGCCGAAGACGAGCTTATCGACAAGGCGCTCAGCGCCATGCTTGCCTCCCTGGACGACTATTCCCGCTACCTGGACGAAGACGAGATCCGCGCCCTCCACGAGATGGCCACGGGCCACTATTCCGGCCTTGGCATCGAAGTGGATCCCCAGGGTGACAGGCTGCTGGTGCTGGGTCCCATCAAGGGCAGCCCGGCGGACCGGGCCGGCGTCAAGCGCGGCGACGAGATCATCAGCATCAATGGCTACAGGGTGGGCTCCCGGCCCCTGTCCTACTTCAGCCAGGAGCTGCGCCGGCACCACCAGGAGCCGGTGGAGCTGGTGCTGGTGCGGGCCGAACAGCGCCTGAACCTGCGCATTCCCCCGGGCGACGTCCAGGTACACAGCGTCGAAGCCCATGAGCTGGACGCGGACGGCCTCTGGCTGCGGCTGAGCCACTTCCAGAACAACACCGCGGTGGAGATCAGGGAGGCGCTCGAGGACGCCGATCCCCACTACCTGGTGCTGGATCTGCGCGACAACCCGGGCGGGGTGCTGAGCGCCGCCGTTGAGGTGGCCGACCTCTTCCTCAATGAGGGCCTGATCGTCTCCACCCAGGGCCGCGCTTCCTATGCCAACCAGCGCTACCATGCCGAGCGGGGCCAGTTGCTGGCCGGCAGGCCGATACTGGTGCTGATCAACCAGGGCTCGGCGTCGGCCGCCGAGATCCTGGCCGGCGCCCTCAAGGACAACGGCCGCGCCCAATTGCTGGGGGACACCAGCTACGGCAAGGGCTCCATCCAGAGCCTGATCCCCCTGGCCGGCGGCAGCCGTGCCCTCAAGCTCACCACCGCCTATTACCTGACCCCGGCCGGGCACCGTATCCACGGCCTGGGCATAGCACCGGATCTACCGGCGGGCCAGAGGCTGTCAAGCGCGGCCAAGCGCTCTATAATGAAGGGCCGCTATCCCAGGGCCAGACGAGCCGAGGTGGCGGTATGGCCAGAGGCCCAGGACGATCCCCTGCTGTGGGAGGCCCTGGCGATACTGGCCGACCAGGACATTCAATAACAACGAGTTGGAACTCCGAGTGCGCTTTCTTCTTTCGGCCCTGATCGGGCTGCTGCTGCCGTTGGCAGCCCAGGCCAAGCCGCGCCTGGCCATCATCATCGACGATCTGGGCTACAAACAGGGCGATTTCCGGGTCTTGGAGCTGCCGAGGACGGTGGCCCTGGGCATCATGCCCCACACCCCCTATGGCCGGTCGCTGGCCAGCCGGGGCCAGGACCGCAACCACGTCATCATGCTGCACCTGCCCATGGAGCCCGAGGCCAAGCTGCCCCTGGAGCCCCATACCCTGACCACCAGCATGAACAGATCCGCCCTGGCAGAGGCCCTGGAGGCGGCCCTGGCCGACATTCCCCAGGCCAGGGGCGTCAACAACCACATGGGCTCGGCCATGACCCAGAGCCGCCCGCAGATGGACTGGCTGATGGGGGAACTGGGCCGGCGTGGCCTGTTTTTCGTGGACTCCAGGACCACCGCCAAGTCCCAGGCCATGGCCGCGGCCCGCATGGCCGGCATCCCCGCCGTGGAGCGCAAGGTGTTCCTGGACAACAGCCCGGACCAACTTGACTACCAATGGCAACGGGCCCTGACACTGGCCGAGCAGCATGGCCAGGTGGTGGTAATAGGCCACCCCCACGACCATACCCTGGCTTTTCTGGGCCGAGCCCTGAGCAACGACCAGCTGGCCGTGGAGCTGGTGCCGATCACGGCGCTGATGGCACCGGAGCACTGGGCCAGCTCTGATACAATGACAGACACAAGAGGCTGAGGACTTCCCATGCGCCTGACCGTACATCACAACCCCCCCAGGAGCAGCGAACTGGAGCGGGATCTGACCAAGCTCTACCACACCCTGCCGGCCGACCTCGACCAGCACCACTGGTTCGTGGCTACCTTCAACGACCGCCATATCGCCGCCCTGCGCCTGGACGGCGAAAAGCTCGGCAGGCTGGCGGTGCGTATCGAGACCTGGCGCCGCGGCGTGGGCAGCTATTTGCTGTCGGAAGCGGAGAAGGCGGCCCGGGAGCTGGGCCTGATGCGGCTGTTCCTGGTGGCGGCCGAATACCCCGAGGAAAACAGGGAAGGGCTGGGCGCCTTCCTGGAAACCCGGGGCTATGAACGCACCCCGGACGGTTGGCAGAAGACCCTCTAGACACGAAAAAGCCGGCTGCTGCCGGCTTTTCTTTTAGGCGTCCATGGTGGCCTTGAGTTTCTTCAGGGCATTCTTTTCCAGCTGGCGGATGCGCTCGGCGGACACCTGGTACTTGTCGGCCAGGTCGTGGAGGGTGCTCTTGTCCTCGGTCAGCCAGCGGCTGCGCAGGATGTCCTGGCTGCGCTCATCCAGGGCGGCGATGGCATTGCTGAGCCGCAGGCTGGCCTGCTGCTCCCACTGGGCCTCGGCCACGGTTTCGGCCACGTCGCTGGACTTGTCTTCCAGGTAGTGGACCGGGGCATAGCCACCGTCCTCGTCGTCGTCCACGCCGGCGTCGAAGGCCTGGTCGGGCGAGCTCAGGCGACCTTCCATCTCGCGGACCTCGCTGGGGCTCACGCCCAGCTCCTCGGCCACCATCTTGACCTCGTCGGCGGAGAACCAGCCCAGGCGCTTTTTCTTGGATCTCAGGTTGAAGAACAGCTTGCGCTGGGCCTTGGTGGTGGCGATCTTGACGATACGCCAGTTCTTCAGCACGTATTCGTGGATCTCGGCCTTGATCCAGTGCACCGCAAAGGACACCAGGCGTACGCCGACACCGGGGTCGAAGCGCTTGACCGCCTTCATCAGGCCGATATTGCCTTCCTGGATGAGGTCGGCCTGGGGCAGGCCGTAGCCCGCGTAGCTCTTGGCCACGTGAACCACGAAACGCAGGTGGGACATGATCAACTCGCGGGCGGCCTGCAGATCACCGTCCTGGTGCAGTCGCTCGGCCAGCTCGCGTTCACGCTCCGCACTCAGCATGGGAATGCTGTTCACGGAGTGGACATAAGCCTCAATGCTGCCGGTCGCGGGGACCGTCAAAGCCATGGAGCGAACGTCGTTGCTCATCGACTACCTCTTACGTTAACCATCGCTACGGGTGTACCCGTGCTTGAGATTAGCACTCTATGAGAAAGTTCCCGGGGATTCAAGGGAGCCGGGACCCGCTGCCGGGCCCCGCCGGGCCGGGTCAATTGTCCGGTTCTATGGCCTTGAGGTGCCGCCACAGCGCCAGGTGCGCGCCCCCCAGGCCAAGCAGGCAGGACAGCGCCAGCAGCCACAGCGCCTCGCTGGCCGACAATCCCACCAGGGCGAAGCCGGAGTCGTACAGGGACACCACCCTGGCCACCCCGGCCTCCAGCCACCAGAGGCCGGCCGACACCACCACCAGCGCCAGCATGCCGCCGGCCAGACCATACCAGAGGCCGGTATAGAGGAAGGGACGGCGGATGAAGGCATCGGTGGCCCCCACCAGCTTCATCACTTCTATGGTGGACTTGCGGTTCTGGATCATCAGCCTGATGGTGTTGCCCACCACCAGCACCATGGCGGTGAGCAGCAGAACGGCGATCAGGCTGACCCCGTCACGGGCAAGGGCTACCACCGCCTTGAGGCGCTTGAGCCATTCCAGATCCAGCTTGCCCTGGGCCACCTCCCGCTCCTTCTGGAGCTTGGCCAGCAGCGCCCTGGCCGCCTCCGGGCTGGCATGGCGATCGGTGGGGGTCACCAGGATCAGCGCCGGCAGGGGGTTCTCATCCAGGTAGTCCAGGGCCTCGCCGAAGCCGCTCTGCTGGCGGAATTCGAGCAGGGCTTCGGTCCGGGTCACCAGCACCGCCTCGGCCACCTCGGGATAGAGGCCGATGCGGGTGGCCACCTTGTCCGCCTCGAGGTCGTCGATGCGATCGTGCAGGAACAGCGAGATCTGGGCCGCCTTCTGCCACTGGCTGGACACCCCTTCCGCGTTCTTCAACAGCACGTAGAGGGTGGACGGCAGGGTCAGGGAGAAACCCAGCACCGCTATGGTCAGCAGGGTCGACAGGGGGGTGCGCCACAGCTCACCCAGGCTGCCCAGGGACTGCTGCAGGTGGCGGACAAAGAACATCAGCAGGCGGCGCATGGCCGAAGGCCTGGCCGCCGAGGGCGCGTCGAGGCGGTTTTCAAACAGCAGGCTCACAGGCTGGCCTCCGACAGTTCATCACCCAGCATGCGGCCGCCCTTGAGGGTCAGGGTGCGGTGGCGCATGCGGGCGATCAGGCCCAGGTCGTGGGTGGCCACCAACACAGAGATGCCCAGGGCGTTGAGGTCCTCGAACAGCCGCAGGATGTCCATGGACAGCTTGGGATCCAGGTTGCCGGTGGGCTCGTCGGCCAGCAGCAGGGGCGGTTTGTTGACCACGGCCCGGGCTATGCCGACCCGCTGCTGCTCGCCGCCACTGAGCTGGATGGGATAGCAGGGCGCCTTGTCGCTCAGGCCCACCCATTCCAGGGCGGTATGGACCCGCTTGCGGATCTCCCCTTCCCCGAAGCCGGCAATGACCAGCGGCAGGGCCACGTTTTCGTAGACGGTCCTGTCCATCAGCAGCCGGTGGTCCTGGAAGATGATGCCCATGTCCCGGCGCACATAGGGCACCTGGCTGCGACCGATCCTGGTGATGTCGTGGCCGTTGATGTAGACCTGGCCCGCCGAGGGGCGCTCCATCAGGGTGATCAGGCGCAGCAGGGTGCTCTTGCCGGCGCCGCTGTGGCCGGTAAGGAAGGCCATCTCGCCCTTGGCGAGATGGAAACTCACGTTCTGCAGCGCCTGGGCGCCGCCCGAGTAGGCCTTGGAGACCTGCTGGAAGCGGATCATGAATCTTCTTGTCCAAACAAGGCTTCGATGAAGTCGTTGCTGTTGAAGGTTCGCAGATCCTCGATGCCTTCGCCAACACCTATATACCTGATAGGAATACCAAATTTATCGGCAATGGCAAAGATGACGCCGCCCTTGGCGGTGCCGTCCAGCTTGGTGAGGGTGATGCCGGTCAGGCCCACGGCGTCGCTGAACAGCTTGGCCTGGGACAGGGCATTCTGGCCGGTGCCGGCGTCCAGGGTCAGCATCACCTCGTGGGGGGCTTCCGGATCCAGCTTCTTCATCACCCGCACCAGCTTCTTGAGCTCTTCCATCAGGTGCGCCTTGTTCTGCAGGCGGCCTGCGGTGTCGGCGATCAGCACGTCCGCCCCCCTGGCCCTGGCCGCTTCCAGGGCATCGAACAGCACAGAGGCGGAATCGGCGCCGGTGTGCTGGGCGACCACGGGGATGTCGTTACGTTCGCCCCAGACCTGGAGCTGTTCCACGGCGGCGGCCCTGAAGGTGTCGCCGGCGGCCAGCATCACCGACTTGCCTTCGTCCTTGAACTGGCGGGCCAGCTTGCCGATGGTGGTGGTCTTGCCGACGCCGTTCACACCCACCATCAGGATCACATAGGGCTTGCGGCTGTCGTCCACCACCAGTGGCTGGGAGACGGGATCCAGCAGCTGCTGCATCTCCTGCTTGAGCAGCTCGTACAGGGCCTCGGCGTCCTTGAGCTGGGACAGGCTGGCCTGCTTGGTGAGGCGATCGATGAGGCGGCTGGTGGTTTCCACTCCCAGATCCGCCAGTAGCAACTGGGTCTCCAGCTCCTCGAACAGCTCGTCGTCGATCTTCTTGCCCTTGAACAGGGACACGAAGCCGGTGCCCAGGGTCTGGCGGGTGCGGCTGAGGCCGGCCTTGAGTCGGGCGAAGAAGCCCGGCTTCTCGTGGCCCTTGTGGGCCTCGGCGGCCTGCTCGGCCAGGTTAAGCTCT
This sequence comes from Gallaecimonas sp. GXIMD4217, assembly GCF_038087665.1. GTDB lineage: Bacteria > Pseudomonadota > Gammaproteobacteria > Enterobacterales > Gallaecimonadaceae > Gallaecimonas. Next base: position 3,042,600 of record NZ_CP149925.1, read on the forward strand.
GCCTTTTCCTTGCTCTTCTCGGCGGCCAGGCGCTCTGCCTCCGCCTCTTCGGCGGCAAGACGCTCTGCCTCAGCCTGCTCGGCGGCAAGACGCTCTGCCTCCGCCCGCTCGGCGGCAAGGCGCTCTGCCTCCGCCTGCTCGGCGGCCAGACGCTCTGCCTCGGCCTCTTCGGCGACAAGGCGCTCTGCCTCCGCCTGCTCGGCGGCAAGGCGCTCTGCCTCCGCCTGCTCGGCGGCAAGGCGCTCTGCCTCGGCCTTTTCGGCGGCAAGGCGCTCTGCCTCCGCCTCTTCGGCGGCAAGGCGCTCTGCCTCCGCCTGCTCGGCGGCCAGACGTTCAGCCTCCGCCTGCTCGGCGGCAAGGCGCTCTGCCTCGATCTCTTCGGCGGCAAGGCGCTGGGCCTCCGCCTCTTCGACGGCAAGGCGCTCAGTCTCCTGGGACGGGACTTCCTGGGGGGTCGGCTCGGTCTTGGCGCCTTCTTCCTTGCGCCCAAAACCCAGCCAGGAAAACAAACCTTTCTTCTTGCTCATGGCAATCTGCTTTCTGGCGGCTAGAATAGCGGGATTTTGAAAGCCACTAGTCTATCAGGCCCCAGGAGAAAAATCCGCCATGCCAAGGCCCCGCCGCAGCAACAGAAACCCGAGCAACCAGGACGGCCAGGTGCGCATCATCGCCGGCCAGTACCGGGGCCGTAAGTTGCCGGTGAGGGATCTGGCCGGTCTCAGGCCCACCACGGACAGGGTCAAGGAAACCCTGTTCAACTGGCTGCAGGGGGAGATCCCAGAGGCCAGGGTGCTGGACTGCTTCGCCGGTGCCGGCGCCCTGGGCTTCGAGGCCCTGTCACGCCACGCCGAACAGGTGATCCTGGTGGAACTGGACAAGAACGCCGCTCGCCAGCTTGAGGACAACCTGGCCAGGCTGGGCAGTAATAAAGGCGTGGTGGTCCAGGCGGACGTGCTGCAGTACCTGGCCGGCCAGGCAGCGACCCCCATGGATCTGGTCTTTGTCGATCCGCCCTTTCGCAAGGGCCTGGCCGAGGACTGCCTGCGGCTGCTGGCAGAAAGAGGCTGGCTGGCGGAGGGCGCCTGGATCTACCTGGAGACCGAAAGCGAGTCGCCGGCCCAGGTGCCGGCCGGCTGGCGCCTGCACCGGGAAATCAAGGCCGGCCAGGTCCTGGCCCGCCTCTACCAAAGAGAGAGCCAAGCATGAAGTTGTTCGCCATCGTCGTCCGTATCGCCCTGGCCCTGCTGTGGGCCGTCTGCCTCTACAACCTGTTCGCGCCCCTGGCCCACCCGCTGGACAAGCTGCTGTACCTGGTGCTGGGGGTGACCTTGATCATGCACCTGGCCCAGGCGCTGATCTTCGGTTCCATGCTCAAGCTGGGCTGGCGGGGCAAGCTGGACATCTTCCTGTTCGGCGCCCTGGCCGCCGCCCGCCACAAGCAGGCGCTGGCAGCCAGACAGCAAGCATGAAAAAAGGGGCCTAGGCCCCTCCCGCTATACGCCCTGCTCCAGATAGCGACCAATGCCGTCCAGGAACATCTGCACCGCGATCATCACCAGGATCATGCCCATCAACCGCTCCATGGCGGTGAGGCCGCGTTCCCCCATTACCTTCATCAGCACTTCCGAGAACATCAGGATCACCGCGTTGACGGCCCAGGCACCCACCAGGGCAACGGTGAGCATGCCCAGCTGATCCGGCACCTGGTTGGACAGCAGGATCAGCGCCGCCAGTATGGAGGGGCCCGCCATCAGCGGTATGGCCATGGGTACCAGGAAGGGCTCCTCGCCCACGGCCAGGCCGGTGACGCCGCCCGGGGTGGGGAAGATCATCTTGATGGCGATCAGGAACAATATGATGCCGCCGGCGATGGACACCGACTCCTGGCGCAGCCCCAGGAAGTTGAGCACCGTCTCACCACCGAACAGGAACAGCAGCATGATGGCCAGGGCCAGAAACAGCTCGCGGATCAGGATGATGCGGCGGCGCTTGGCGGGCAGGTGCTTGAGGATGGAGATGAACACGGGCATGTTGCCCAGGGGATCCATGATCAGGAACAGGGTGACGGCGGCGGCGAAGAAATCCATAAGTCCAGGCTCTATGGCAGTCCAGGTGGCTGGCAGTATAACAGGGAAGGGCCGGAGCCAGCCCTTCAAGAGGGCCTCAGCTCAGGCTGATGCCGATATTGGAAATGTCCTCGTTGCGGCCCAGCTGCCGGGCCTGGCGAACCTCCTCCTTGCCCGGCTCCCCCTCCAGCAACGCCAGCAGCGTTTCCTGAAAATCCCTTTCCGCCTGCCACAGCGGCTCTTCGTCCAGGGCCTCGTCGGCCAGCTCTGCCCCGGCCAGGGCGTTGAGATAGTCCTGCACTGTGCCGCGGGACAGCCGGCTCACGTCCAGGGCCGGGTTTTCGTCCTTGTCCATCATGCCGGACAGTACCGCCTGCACCGCCAGCACCGCATTGAGAGCGGGATAGACGCCGTACATGTCGTAGGCGGCCGGATCCGGCTCCAGCTCGGCGACCTTTTCCAGTTGCTTTTCAAAACCGATGCGGGCCTTGGGATCCAGCAGTTTCTCCCAGGCGGTGTCCAGGCTGGCCTTGAGCTGGGCGGCATTGTCCAGCTCCACCACTTCGGCGAAGAGCTGAAAGTTGGGCAACATGCGGGCCGCCAGGGCGGCGGCAAAGGCGCGCTGGCCGCGGTGGGACAAGGCGTGGATGGCTTTTTCCATGGGTGGCATTCCTTATAAAGACGCCACCCATTCTAGCCGTCTCAGCGTTCCCTGCGCCACAGGTGCCGCCACCCGAACCAGGCAGCGGAAACCAGGGTCACGGCGACAACGGGCGCCTGCAGCCACGTCAGCGGCCAACCCGGGGTCAGGGTGACCATCCACAGGGCAAAGCTCAGGCTCAGCATCACCAGCGACTCGTAGTAGTCCAGGGCCAGGTGGTTCTTCCATTGGTGCATGACATTGTCTCCCCAATCCAAACTGGCCGCAGCATAACGCCGCAGGCCGGCAGAAAAGTTGCTCCAGCGCAAGTTCCAACCGTCCTTCAAGGCTGTCTTTCCGGGGCCTGACCCAGATCAAGGCGCGCTTGCTGGCAGCCCGTACGACAGGGCCATCAGTAGCCGCTCTGCGACAGAAGGCACTGGCTATTGGCGGAGCAAGCTGGTGGAAAGGATGCTGCTTGGCGGCTGCCTGGTGAAGGGGGGAGGCCAAGGGGTTGGGCAACACGGCTGACGCGGATCTGGCCCATTGGCCGAAGGCCATCGCCGCCGGTCCGGCAGCGCAACAGGACGAGCCTATCCCGGTGCCTGGGGCGAGCCGCGCGGTTTCACACCATTGAGCTGCTCCGGCGGCAGGCGCCCCCTAGGGCCGCTACTTCTGGATGGCCCTGTAGACCGCCAGCAGCACCAGGGCACCCACTATGGCGGTGATGATGCTGCCCAGGTTGAGGCCGGTGACGGAGCCAAAGCCCACCAGGGTGCCCAGCCAGCCGCCCACAAAGGCGCCGGCGATACCCAGGATGATGGTCATGATCAGGCCGCCGCCATCCTTGCCCGGCATGATCCACTTGGCCAGCACGCCGGCCACCAGGCCAAGCAGTATCCAGCTGACGATTCCCATGGTAGTTCCTCCAACTGGCACCGGGCCTTTGCCCGGCTAGGGGTTTAACAGGGTCAGGCTGTCTCTTACCAAGTGTAACCTAGCCTGGATTTCCGCCTCGGCCAGCGGCTGGGCCGGCACCATGCCCCAGATGGGCTTGGGCCAGGCCGGATCATGACTGTGCCGCACCACATGGTGGACATGGAGCTGGGGCACCATGTTGCCCAGGGCCGCCACGTTCAGTTTCTGGCCGTCGAAGGCCACCATCAGGGCCTTGGACAGGGCGCTGGATTCCTTGAGGAACTGCTGCTGGTCGGGCTCCGACAGCTGGTAGATCTCACGGATGCCGTCCCGCCGCGGCACCAGGATAAACCAGGGGTAGTTGGCGTCGTTCATCATCAGCAGCCGGCATAGCGGCAGATCGCCAACCAGGATGCAGTCGGCGGCAAGTTGGGCATGGAGCTTGAACATGGGCAATTCACGATTTAGGCCTTGATGAACACATACTAGCGCCGCCTTGGGCCCGAAACAAAAGACCCCGCCGAAGCGGGGCCTGTCTCGTTCAGAAAGTCCATTTCAGGCGGCCATAGTAATAGCCGCCATTGATGCCGAAGGGCAGGGTCTCCCAACCGTATTTGAAACCGGCCTCGGAGAAGGGCGCCCCTTCTGCTCCCCATTCGTCTGGCATCTCGTCGAAGAGGTTGTTGGCCCCCACCGTCAGCGCCAGCTGGTCGCTGAAGTTGTACCTGATGGACAAGTCCGTCAACCACTTGCCACCCCAGGTCTTCTTGCTGCCGAAGGCTGAGCCGGACACCTCGCCGAAGTAGTTGAAGGCCAGGTTGAAGTCCCAGGCATCGTGGTTGTAACGGCCACTGAGGGTGGCGGTCTCCCCGGGCTGGCCTTCCTCGATCCGCAGCCGCTGGGTCGGCGAGTACAGCTGCTCGGCCGGGATCAGGCTGGAGGTGGAATGGATCCGATCGACCTCGGTTTCCACCAGGCTCAGGGCCAGGTTGACGCCCCACAGGTCGCCATTGCTCATCTCATCGCTGTAATCGGCCACGAAGTCCAGCCCCGTGGTGGTGGTGTCGATGGCGTTGGTGAAGAACTGGGCCGCCCCCAGCCTGTTGTCGGCCAGCAGCTGTTCTATGGTGGCACTGCCACCGTCTATGGCTTCGGACAACACGATGCGATCGTCGATCTCGATGCGGTAGGCATCCACTGTGATATTCAGCCCTTCCATGGGGCTGGCCACCATGCCCAGCGAGATATCGTTGGAGGTTTCTTCCTTCAGTTCGTCGATGCCGAACTGGCGGGCCATATCCGAGTTGTTGGCCACGGTGCCGGTATCAATCAGGCTGCCGTTGACCAGGTTGGTGATGTTCTGGCTGAAGTAGATCTGCTGCACGCCGGGGGCCCTAAAGCCGGTGGACAGGGTGCCACGCACGGCCACCTTGTCACTGATTTCATAGCGGGTGGACAGCTTATAGGACAGGTTGTCGCCGGCGATATCGTAATCTTCGTAGCGCAACGCGCCCGCCAGCAGCCACTCCGGCGTGAGGTTGTACTGGCTATCCAGGTAGACCCCGACATTGTCACGGGTCTCGTCGACCTCGGTGGACGGCTTGAAGCCGGGGAAGCCCTGGATGCCGGGATCGGCGGCGCCACCCACGTCGGTATTGACGATATCGATGCTGAAATCATCGTTGCGGCCATAGGCGTAGGACCAGAGATCGCCCTTGTTGATCTCGTAGCCGTCACGGCGGGCTTCCAGGCCAAAGGCCAGCATCAGCAGGTCGTCTCCCAGCTCCACGGCGCCGGTGAAGTCCAGGTTGAAGGTGGTCTGCTCGAAGATCAGCTCGCCGTCGAAGGCGGAGGTCGGCGTTTCAGCGAAGATGCCGCCGTCCGGGTGTGGCTCGTAATACCAGGATACGTTGGCGGAGTCTTCGGAGAAGAAGCGAAACTCGGACCGGCCATGGACCACCGAGGCGTCCCAGGTCCAGTCATAGAACAGGGTGCCCTTGAGGCCCGCGGCAATGGAGCTGTCGTCCACCTCCGTCAGCAGCCTGGGCAGGAAGCCCCCGGGGTAGAGTTCGGGGATCACCCTGGGGTGCCCGACACCGCGGTAGAAGCCGAAACTTTCCCCCTCCCGCTGGCTCAGGCCGGCGAACGCATACAGCTCGGTGTCATCGCTGACACTGTAGGCCAGGTTGGCCCAGAGGTATTTGTTCTGGCTGTCGGCATCCCCTATCTTGAGCCGGGCCACCGGCTGGTCGTTTTCGTCCCACCACTTGCCGATCAGCTCGCCTCCCGTCGATTCCAGGGTCGCCGGTGCCGCCCTGTTGGTGTTGCCCCTGTCCCGGAATTCGGCGGTCAGGTTCAAGAAACCCTTGCCGGCCAAGTCGATGCCGTGGTTGATGGAGGTTACCAGGGTTTCGCCATCCCCTTCGTAGGTCTGGCCCAGCTCCAGGCCCAGCTCGGTCCGGTCGGTGCTTTCCTTGAGCACGACGTTGATCACCCCGGATATGGCGTCGGAGCCATACTGGGCGGCGGCACCGTCACGCAGGATCTCGATGCGCGCCACCGCGCTCATGGGAATGGCATTGATGTCGTAACCGGCACTGCCCTTGCCGATGGTTTCCTGGACATTGACCAGGGCCTGCTGGTGGCGACGCTTGCCGTTCACCAGCACCAGCACCTGATCCGGCCCCAGGCCCCGCAGGGTTGCCGGACGGATGATGTCGGTACCGTCTGAGACGGTGGTGGAGGAGAAATTGAAGCTGGGCGCCAGGCTCTGCAGCGCCTTGCCCAGCTCCGTGGCCCCGGTCTTGAGCAAATCATCCACGGAGATAAGGTCGACGGGCGCCGGCGTTTCGGTGGCGGTACGCATGGAAAAACGTGATCCCACGACAGAGATGCGCTCCACCTCTTCACCGTTAACATTTTTTTCATTTTCAGCGGCCTGAGCCGGTACCATCAACAGCCCCATGGAGGCTGCTACGGCAATGGCAACAGGCGAACAATGCTTGTGCATTAGCTTTCCCCTCTTTTTTGCTCCAACTCGTCAAAATCAAACATCTCATTAACAAGCCGGATTGCAAAAGGCTTTGCTGCCCGGGCGGACGGGGGAAACGCCTATGGGTGGGTTCAGGGCTTGGAGGCCGGTTTGTTCTGGGGCGAGGCCTTGCGACGCTGCTGGTGCCGCGCCAGGGCCAGCCGCTGCCTGGCCTGGGCGATCCAGTCCTGGGAGGAGTCCAGTTCATCACTGTAGCTGGCCGCCCCCAGGCAGGTGATGGTTTTGCCGTCCGGGCTGCCCAGCTCCAGCTCCCGCCGCAATCGCTCGGTGATCAACGCCGCAGACTCCTGGCCGGTATCCGGAAGCAGGATCCCCAGTTCTTCGGCACTGTAGCGCCCGACCAGATCCCGGGGCCTGAGATGCAGCTTCAGCAGCCTGGCCAGCTTCTGGAGCACCAGCTCCCCAAGGGGATGGCCATGGGCGTCGCTGACGTGCCGGAAGACGTCGATATCCAGCATCACCAGGCAGGCCGACAGGCCACCACTTCGGCACTGTTCAAAGGTCTGGGCCACCTGCTCCTGCCATTGCCCCTTGCTCTGGAAACCGGCGCCAGCGCCGGCCCTGCTCAGATCGCCCGCGTCCAAGTGCTGCCGTGCCAGTTGCTGGTCCTGCTTGAAGGTCAGTATCGCCAGGAACAGCGGCAGCCCCACCAGCAACGGCAGGCTGGCCAGCACCACCGGCAGATTGGACTGGAGTGACAGGGCCTCAAAGCCCAGCAGGGTGCCCAGCGAGAAACCCAGCACCAGGCTCATCAGCATGGGCAGCAACAGCCTGGCTCCGGCCAGGGCCAGCGTGACCGAAAGCAGGCTGGTGAGCAGCGCCGCGCTGGGCACCAGATTGAAGCCCATCAGCGGCAGCCAGCATCCAACCGCGGCGGCATCGACCAGCAGGTGCTGGTCCTCAGCCCTAGGGCCCTGGCGTTTTGTCCGCAGGAAGGCGAGGTGGGGCCAGAGGAAGGCCTGGCATGCCAATCCCCCCCAGGCCCAGAGTGGCACCTGCTGTTGATAAAAAGGCACGGCTGCGCAGACGAAAACCAGGCCCAACGCCAGCAGGCGCACCAGATAGCTTCGTCTTGCATGTTCCCTGTGTTTTGCTGCGGTCATCCTCACATCTCGCCATGTGCCACCCTCATCATTCAAGTGTAAGAAAAGCTGGGCCGGCTGCGCTGGCCAAAATCGACCATGGCCGGGACTACACTTAAAGAAGAAGGGGAGGTTTCAGATGCAAATCCAACTGCTTGTCACCAAAAACGATTTTTCGCTACCCAACCTGAAGAAGGAAATGGCCGATCTGGGGCTGTCCTACGAGATCCTCTATATCGAGGAGCATCCCGAGCTGGTCCGGGCCCACAAGGTCAGGCATTCTCCCAATGTGCTGGTCGACGGCAAGCTGGCCTTTCGTCGCCAGCCTTCCGAGGGGGAGCTACGGCACTATCTGCAGGGACTGGAGCGCTAGGGCCCATAACAAAAGGCCAGCCCGAAGGCCTGGCCAAATTTGAGTCCAGGGAAGTAACGACTCAAGTCTTTAAAAGCGGAACTCGAAGCTGGCGTACACAAAGCCCTTGAAGCTTTGCTTCTGCAGCTCCCGAGGAAGATGGGTTTCCATGGGCATGGCCTGGAGGGTCAGGCCATCTTCGACACGGCCTCCCAGGGTCAAACGGGCCCTTTCGGAAAGGCGGTAGCTCACGCCCAGGTCGCGAAGGAAGGGGTCCTGGCGGGAACTCAGGGTCAGGCTCAGTTTCGGCTTGCTCGCCAGCAAAGGTTCGTCCTGTTCGGTACCCGGGAGATCGCCCTGCCAGAGCGCAATGGTGGTTGGGGCCTGGGGTATGAACTCCAGCTCCTGAGCCTGGCAGAAGCCGGTAAGGCCAAGGGCCACCAAAGTGCAGCTCATCGCTTTCTTCATTGCCGTGCCCCCGCCTTGCCAATTCAGTGTTCCTTAATTTGGCATGAACGGCTCCGGCTGCCAAGGCAGGACCTGACTTGGCAGGTTGGCGAATGCTCACATTGAATTTGCCAAGTCACCGAAAAGCTCAAGGCCTCCCTCTCCAACTGCTTGATTTTAAAGCGGCTTAAGCAGGGCAAAATTCATACTTTTGGGTGAGTACCGGTAGCGGAACCCGGGCACATTCAAATGTGAAATTTCTGTTTCGAGATCCGGATCACGCAGCCGGGTTCGGCATCCCGGCGCCAAGCGCCCCTTGGCTAACCTTGATCCTATAACAAGAGCAACAAGGAGGCCGGTCATGGCGAATAGAGGCAAGGGCTACTGGTGGCCCTGGCTTGGCAGCCTCAGCCTGCTCGCCCTGGCGGCGCTCCCCGCCAGCCGCTGGGCCATCAACGAGCTGGGCGAAGGGCTGCTCCCCGAACCGCCGGCCTATCTGGTTCAAAGCCTGCCCCCCGACTACGATCCGCTGAAACCCAGGGCCCCGTACCAGGGGCCGCATCCGGCTACCCGGCCCCTGCACAGTATTTCTCCACGGCTCCCCGTCCAGCCCGGCGAGGTTGGTCCCATGGATCCCGAACTGCTCAACTACCCCTTTGCCTGCGGCGGCCTCGCCTCTGGCATGGGCCAGCCCGTGGTGGACAACCAAGAGGGCACAGGCACCCCTGTGCATGGGCCAGACGACAGGCTGCTGGGCCACAGCAAGGACTGCCTGATGGCGACCCGGGTCGACTATTTCTACAAGCCCCAGGGCCAGGACAACCTGCTGCCCCTGCCCGCCACCTGGCCAAATGACATGACCATGCTGGACGACGTCCCCTTCGTGGTGCGGCTGGAGCGGGGCACCCTCAACCGCTACATCTATGGCATCGCCATGCTGGCCGATCCCAAGGCGCCCCTGGCGGACGCCCGTTATTGGAATCGCCGTCTCATCTATCAGTTCAAGGGCGGGGTCGGCATCGGCAAGCGCCAGGGCAAGCTGCGCATGGGCGATCTGGGCAAGCGCCGCCTGGCCCAGCTGGCCCAGGGCTACGCCGTGATAGGCTCCAGCGGCAATATCACCAGCACCCATTACGACCTGTGGCGGGCCGCCCGCATCGCCAGCCTGGTCAAGGCCCAGTTCGTGGCCCGCTACGGCCAGCCCGATTACACGGTGGGCATAGGCGGCTCAGGGGGCGCGGTCCAGCAATACCTGCTGGCCGAGATAGCCCCAGATCTGCTGGACGCCCTGCTGCCCCTCTACTCCTACCCGGACATGATCACCCAGTCCATCTGGGCCCTGGACTGCGAGCTGTTGGAATACTATTTCGACATGGTCAGCGACAACCCACGCTGGCAGCGGCAGGAGCAGCGCACCCTGGTGGAAGGCATGGCCGCCTCCAGCCGGATCGACCACAGGTTCCGCCGCTACGATGACTGGTCCCAGTGGCTCAGCCTCAAGCCCAGCCGGCTGCCCCCCGGCAGTACCGAATGCGCCGCCAGCTGGCGGGGACTCACGCCCCTGACCAACAACCCCACCTATTTCCACAAGGCCTATCTGTTCACGCCCGAGCTGGCCCGGGCCCAGCGCTTCAGCTACTGGCACGATCTGGGCCATATCTACGGCGTCGACCAGCAGGGTTACGCCTACCGAACCTACGACAACGTGGGCGTACAGTACGGCCTGGCGGCGCTGCGTGAGGGCAAGCTGACCCCGGCCGAGTTCCTGCACCTCAATGCCCATGTCGGTGGCTGGAAGGCCCCGGGAGACATGGCGCGGGAAAGGCTCTGGCTGCTGTCCGGCGACGACGACCTGACCCGGCTGTCGCTGTGGAGCGACCACAACATGCAGAAGGTGCCGGGCGGCCCCCAGCCCCTGAAGGCCTTCCTGGATACCGACGCCACCAGCATCAGGGTGGCGCCACGCAACCGGGGTCACTTGCCGGCCATGCAGGCGGCCTACCACGGCGGCCAGGTCTTCCTGGGCCGGGTCAGGGTGCCCATCATCGACATCCGCCACTACCTGGACGACGAACTGGACATGCACCATTCCTTCGCCAGCCTGTCGACCAGGACCCGGCTGCAGCGCACCCTGGGCAGCAGTGACCACCAACTGATCTGGGTGGCGGAAAAGCCCTTCGATCCCGTCCCCAAGGCCCTGGCGCTGCTGGATCAGTGGCTGCGCAGCGGCAACAGGCCAGAGGGCGCCCAGGACGCCTGTTGGGACAAGGGCGGCCGGCTGATCGCCCAAGGCGCCACCGTCTGGAACGGCGCCTGGAATGGCCAGGCCCAGCAGGGGAGCTGCCTCAAGCGTTTTCCAGCCTATCGCTCGCCACGGGACAGGGCCGGCGCGCCCCTGGCCGGCGATCTGTTCAAGTGTGTCCTCACCGACGTGGACGATGCCATCGCCAGGGGCTTCTACGGCCAGGTGGACATGGCCCCTTACCGCAAGCTGCTCAAGAAGGTGTTCCCGGACGGGGTCTGCGACTACGGCCGGGGCGATCTGGCCAGGCCGAGCTGGCAGGCCATGGGCCTGGCCCCGCCCTGAGAGACAAAAAAGGCGCCCATCGGGCGCCTTTTCCTTCCTTTCCCAGCCTTAGTTGACCACGGGCAGGGCGCTGTACTTGTCGCCGTAGCCCAGCATCTGCGCCTGGAAGGAAGTCGGGTAGCTGATGGTCACGTCCACCAGCTGGTCGCCATCCATCACCGGGGTCAGCTCGGGGTTGACGAAGCCGGCGTAGGGAGCCAGATCCAGGGCCTGGTAACGCTTGAGCACCTCGGCGTGCAGTTCGGGGTCGACCTTGACGCCGTAGTTTTCCACCAGGGCCTTGCCGGCCTCGAAGTCGCCTTCGGACTTGATGCGCTGCAGCTCCCGCAGCAGCTGCTTGAACAGGCCATGCAGCTTGTCGTAGTCGTTGACCACGAAGTAGCTCTTGCCGTCCTTCACCTTCTTCTCGATGACCTTGTCGGCGGCGCCTTTTTCCATGGCCCAGCGCGCCACCAGGGCGCGGTTGCGCATGTGGGCCTCTTCGATGTCGTGGCCGGGCTCGATGCGGGTCAGCTGCACCATCAGGCCGTTGCGGATGTAGTCGTCATAGGCGGCCTTGCCCACCTCCAGGCTCGGCATCAGGCCCAAGTCCACCAGCTTCTGGTCATGGAGATAGACCAGGGCCACCAGGTCGGCGCGGCCTTCCTCCAGGGTGGAGGCGTACTGCTTGAGGGTCTCGGCCGGGGTGCCGACGCCTTCGTTGATCTTGCCGGAGGCGTGGCCGATCACCTCGTGCATGTCGGTGTGCAGGTGGTCGGCATAGGCGGCGAATTCCTTGGCCCGCTTGATCTCGGCCTCGGAGTAGGCGAACTCCTCCAGGGTGCCGCCCTTGGCGTTGTCGTAGGCGGCAACGATGTTGGACAGGTTCACCGACTTGGAGCCGTGCTCGGCGCGGATCCAGTTGGCGTTGGGCAGGTTGATGCCGATGGGGGTGCTGGGGGAGGCGTCGCCGGACTCCACCACCACGTTGATGGCCTTGCCGGTGATGCCGGCCACCTTGGCCTTCTTGTGCTCGTCCATGATCGGCGAGTTGTCTTCGAACCACTGGGCGTTGTCGGCAATGGTCTTGATGCGCTTGGTGCCTTCTGGATCCTTGACGTTGACGATGGACTCGAAGGAGCCGCGCAGGGCCATGGGATCGTTGTAGACCTCGATGAAGCCGTTGACCACGTCGATGTCGGACTCGACGTCTTCAACCCAGGCGATGGAGTAGGCGTCGAAGTCCTTGAGATCGCCGCTCTTGTAGTACTTGATCAGCAGCTCCAGGGCCTTTTGCTGCTTGGGGGTCTCGGCCACGGCGGCGGCCTTTTCCAGCCAGAACACGATGCGCTCTATGGCGGCGCCGTACATGCCACCGACCTTCCAGACCTTCTCCACCAGCTTGCCGTCTTCCTTGACCAGCTTGGAGTTCAGGCCCCAGGAAGCCGGCCGCTTGGGATCGGCGTCGACCTTGGCGGCGTAGAAGTCCACCACCTCCTGCTCGGTGACGTCTTCACCGTAGAAGTTGATGGCTGAGGCCTGGACCTTGTCCACGCCCGGCTGCTGGACCACCTTCTTGGCGTCCACCTTGGGGTCGAACATCACCGGGCCCAGCAGGGCCAGCAGGCCATCCACGCCCTCGACACCGTCCAGGGGCAGCTGCTCGGCCGGCACCGCCCTGACCAGGGAGGCGAAGTAGTCCTGGTCGAAGCCGGGCAGGATCTTGGTGTTGGCATAATGGTGGTGGATGCCATTGGAGAACCAGACCCGCTTCACATAGGTCATGAAGGCGTCCCAGCTCTCGCCCTGGGGCTTGCCGTCGAAGTGGCGGACTATGGCCTCCAGGGTGTGGCGGATGCGCAGGTTGTGGCGGTAGTTCTGGTCCCACATGATGTCGCGACCGGCCAGGGCGGCCTCGTAGAGGTAGTAGAGCAGCTCCTTCTTGGCCGGCTCCAGTTCCTCGAAGCCGGGCACCTGGTAGCGCAGCACCCGGATGTCGGCGAAGCGGTCCGCTTCCCACTGGAAATCGTCCTTCTGCTCGATCTGCTCGGCGGCCTTGGGTTCGGCCTGCTGTTGCTGGGGCTGTTGCTGCTTGGGCGCTTCGGGTTCGGGGCTACAGGCGGCCAGGGCCAGGGCCGCCATCACGGCGCCGGCCAGACGGGACATTTTCATTATTCTGTTCCTTCAAGGTGGAGTGTCGGGCCCGAGCTTACCACAGCCCCGGCTGTCGTTCAGGTGACCGGGCGGCAACAAAAAAAGGCCCCGCAGGGCCCTGTTCAGCTGGCCTTGGCAACGGCCTGCTGCTTGCCGGTGATCAGGTGTTCCAGCAGGTGATCCCGGTCGAACATGCAGGAGGTCTTCAGCTGCTCCAGCTTGCTCAGGGTCTCGCTGAGTTCGTCCAGGAAGGTGCGCAGCAGCTTCGGCATGTACTGGCGGCTGTGGTAGAGGGCATAGATGTCCACCTGGGGCATCTGCCAGTCCGGCAGCACCCGCACCAGGCGGCCCTCGTTGATCATGGGCAAAGCCAGGAACATCGGCAGGTAACCCACCCCTAGGCCGCTAAGCAGCGCCTCGCGGGCAAAGGTGACGTTATTGCAGCGCAACCGGCCCCTGGGGGTGACCAGCACCTGCTCGTTACCCTTTTGAAAGGTCAGGCCCTCGTTGCTGCTTTCCCGGCCGGGTCGGATCAGCTGCAGGCACTCGTGCTGGCGCAGATCATCCGGGTGTTCGATGGGCGGCCTGTCTTCCAGGTAATTCGGCGACGCCACCAGCACCTTCTCTGAGCCGCACAGGCGGCGGGCGATCAGGGAGGAGTCCTCTCCCAGGCCGATCTGGATCTGCACGTCCACCCCTTCCTGGAGCATGTCGATATGGCGATTGGTCAGCTCGCAGTCCAGCTCCACGTCCGGGTGCTCCTGCATGAAGTGGCCCAACACCCGGCCCAGCACCAGCTGGCCCAGTTCGATGGGCATGGCCACCTTGAGCTTGCCGCGCACCTGCTCGGAGCGGGTGGTGACCAGGGCCTGGGCATCGTCCAGGTCGGCCATGATGCGCCGGCAACGCTCGAAGAAGGCCTCGCCGGTTTCGGTCAGATGCAGCTGCCTGGTGGTGCGGTTGAGCAGGCGGACCCCGAGGCGGCTCTCCAGGTCGGCGATCTTGCGGCTGACGGTGGCCTTGGTCATGCCCAGGCGCTGGGCGGCAGCGGTAAAGCTGCCCACCTCGACGACCTTGGTAAACACCTGAATTTCATTGAGATCCAGTGACATCCTCACCTCCAGACAAACAGTTTCAACTGCGGAACAGTCCGTATCGAATTGGCATACTAATTAAATTTATGGAACAGAGCTAGGATCTTCGCCGTATTGTTTCCCAACTCGAGGTCACCATGGCGCGTCGCATCATACTGCTTTCCCTTTTTCTGGCCCTTGGTGCCGGCGGCGCCGGCTACTGGTGGCTGCACCGAAACCTGGAAAGCACCGACAACGCCTACGTCCGGGCCGACATACTGCCGGTAATGAGCCGCATCCAGGGTCAGGTGGTGGCCATTGCCGTCCAGGATCACCAGCAGGTCCGGGCCGGTGATCTGCTGCTGGTACTGGATGACGGCGACCAGAAGCTGGCCCTGGCCCAGGCCAAGGCCAAACTGGCCGGCGCCGAGGCCGAGCTGGCCCACCTGGCCAGCCGCCGCCAGGCCAAGCAGGCCCAGCTCAAGGTGGCCGAGGCGGCCCTGGCCGCCGCCGATGCCGAGCGCCAGCGCAGTGGCCAGCAGCTCAGCCGGCTCACCAACCTGGCCGGCAAGCAGTACGTGGCCAAGGATGATCTGGACGCTGCCGAGCTGGCCTATTCCGCCGCCCAGGCCCGCTACCATCAGGCCCAGGCCAACCTGGGCGCCCAGCAGGCCGAGCTGGCGGTACTTGACGACGAGGCGCCCCGCCTGCAGGCGGCGGTGGCCCAGGCCCGGGCCGGCCTGGAGCAGGCCCAGCTGAACCTGGGCTATACCCGTATCCATGCCAGCCGCGACGGCACCCTGGCCAGCCGCCAGGTGCAGCTGGGGCAAGCCGTTGCCCCGGGCCAGCGGCTGATGAGCCTGGTGGCGGAGCAGCTGTGGGTGGACGCCAACTTCAAGGAAACCCAGGTGGCGGCCATGGCGCCCGGCCAGACCGTGGAGATCCGCGCCGATGCCCTGCCCGGCCACAGCTTCGCGGCCAAGGTCACCGACCTGGCCGGCGCCACCGGCTCGGAGTTCGCCCTGCTGCCGCCCCAGAATGCCACCGGCAACTTCACCAAGGTGGTGCAGCGGCTGCCGGTACGGCTGGCCTTTGAAGACGGCCAGGATCTGAGCGTCCTCAAGCCCGGCATGTCGGTCATCGCCACCATCCACACCGGGGCTCAATGATGGCCGGCATCCCCCGCCACTGGCTGGCCATCCAGGGCGCCCTGCTGGGTGCCTTCATGGCCATACTGGATATCCAGATCACCAACGCCTCCCTCAAGGAGATCCAGGGCAGCCTGGGCGCCACCCTGGAGGAATCCTCCTGGATCGCCACCGCCTACCTGGTGGCGGAGATGATCGCCATTCCCCTGACCGGCTTCTTCGCCAAATGGTTGTCGCCCAGGCGCTACCTGATCTGGAACACCGCCGGTTTCATCCTGGCCTCCCTGGCCTGCTCCTGGTCCTGGAACCTGGAGTCGATGATCGTGTTCCGGGCCCTGCAGGGCTTCACCGGCGGCGCCCTGATCCCCATGGCCTTCACCCTGATCGTCACCCTGCTGCCCAAGGACAGGCAGCCCATCGGCATGGCCCTGTTCGGCGTCACCGCCACCTTCGCTCCCTCCATAGGCCCTTCCCTGGGCGGCTGGCTGACCGAGGTGTTCAGCTGGCACTACATCTTCTACCTCAACGTGCTGCCGGGCCTGCTGGTGATCTGGCTGCTGGCCGCCGGCCTGGACAAACAGGACAGGGACGACGACCAGCTCAAGCGCCTGGACTTGTTCGGCATGATCACCATGGCCCTGGGCCTGGGCAGCCTGGAGGTGGTGCTGGAGGAAGGCGCCAGGGACGACTGGTTCGCCTCCGACCATATCGTCTGGCTGAGCCTGGTGGCCGCCGTCAGCCTGGCGCTGTTCGTGCGCCGCCAGTTCAGCACCGAACATCCCCTGGTGAACCTGCGCCTGTTCCAGGGCTTCAACTTCACCCTGGCCTGCATCGCCTACTTCGCCCTGGGGGCCGGCCTGTTCGGCTCCGTCTACGTGGTGCCCCTGTACCTGGCCTCGGTGCACGACTACAACGCCCTGCAGATCGGCCTGGTGCTGATGTGGGTGGGCATACCCCAGCTGCCGCTGTTCCCGCTGATCCCCAGACTGGTCAAGAAGATCGATCCCCGCTACCTGGTGGCCTTCGGCTTTGCCACCATCGCCGTCAGCATGCTGATGAACACCCACATGAGCGTGCTCTACGACGGCGCCCTGCTGCTGCCGGCCCTGCTGGTGCGGGCCCTGGGCCAGCCATTCATGATGGTGCCGCTGTCCATCATTGCCACCCAGGGCCTGAGCAGGGAAGAGGCCCCGTCCGCCTCCACCCTGCTCAACGTCATGCGCAACCTGGGCGGCGCCGTGGGCATCGCCGTGCTGGCCACCCTGCTGGACGAACGGGGCCGCCATTATCTGTGGCAGCTCAAGGAGAGCCTGGTCGCCGGCAGCCAGAACCTGCTCCAGTACCTCGACCACAGCGGCCAGCTGCTGAGCCCCCAGGGCGGCGGCGCCGATCAGGCCCTGGGCCTGCTGGCCCAGGAGCTGGAGCGCCAGGCCAGCGTCATGGCCTACAACGACGCCTTCCTGGCCCTGGGTGGGGCCCTGTTCCTGGCCGCGGTGGCGGTGCTGGCCATACGGCCGAACCGGGCAGAAGAGGCCGAGAAGCCCCAGGCCGAACCCAGGGAAGAGCTGGCACAGGCGGCTTGATGACCAAGGGTCACTTATAGATGACTCCTGGTCAGTAATGGCACGATCAACGCCCCATCCCCTTTACCCCAAGGAGGGCGGCGGCCATACTGCCGGAAATCTTCCCGTCGAGATGCCATGCGCCGCGCCAGAACCGACCAAGACAAGGCCCAGCGCCGCAGCCAGATCCTGGCCACGGCCCGCCAGCTGCTCAGCGAACAGCAGCGTCTGCCCACCGCCGCCGAAATCGCCAGGGCCGCCGGCCTGGCCAAGGGTACCGTCTACCTCTACTTCGCCAGCAAGGAAGCCATCTTCCTGGCGCTGCTGGAGTATTACCTGCTGGGCTGGCTGACCACCCTGGACAATGCCCTGGCACGGCAAGCCGGCCTGGAGGAATTGATCGACGAGCTGGTGGGCTATGCCGAGCAGCGCCCCGCCTTCTGCCGCCTGGCCCTGCTTACCCAGTCGGTGCTGGAACAGGGTGAAGATGAAGCGGCGATCCTGACCTTCAAGGGCCAGCTGGCCGGCGCCCTGGGCCAGGCGGCCGACCGCCTTGGCCTGGAGCGGCGCCAGGGGGCGCAGCTGCTGCAGGCCTCCTACGCCCTGCTGCTGGGACTGTGGCAGGCCGCCCACCCGCCGGCCGTGCTGGACCGGCTGGCGGCCGACGACAGGGCGGTGCTGGTGCCCGACTTCGCCAGCACCGCCAGGGCCAGCCTCAGGGCCCTCTGGCAAGGCCTGCGCGGCCAGGAAGAATGACCACCCCGGCCTTGTTGGCTGAGCCCAGGGGCTGAACTTTACCGCCCCAGAAGCGCCCGTGGTCGTAAGGGCCTTTTCTTCGCCGCCGCCAGGCAGCACACTGGCCAAAAAGCCCAGGAAACGCCCAATGATCCGCATCGCCCTCTCCTTGACCCTGGCCGCCGCCCTGCTTGGCGGCTGTGCCCAGCTGTCGCAACCCGCCAGGCAGGATGCCGCCCTCAGCCAGCCGGCCCAGGACATGGACGGCCTGATCAACGAATACGGCCAGCTTGCCCGCCAGCTCGACGCCCTGGTGGCGGGCCCGGATCATCCCAAGCGCCAGCCAGGCCAGCTCAAGGATCTGTCCCCCCAGGCCCTGGCGGCGGAAAACGCCCAATGGCAAAGGCTCTACGACCGCCTGAAGGCCATCGACGAGCGGGGGCTGGACGAGCAACAACGCATCAACCTGGCCCTGCTCCACTACCAGCTCAGGGATCGCCTGGACAGCTACCGCTTCCAGGCCCAGCTGATGCCGCTCAATTCCGAATGGGGCTTCTATGCCGGCCTGGGCGGGCTCAAGGATCAGTTCCGCTTCCAGCAGGACAGTGACTT
This sequence comes from Gallaecimonas sp. GXIMD4217, assembly GCF_038087665.1. GTDB lineage: Bacteria > Pseudomonadota > Gammaproteobacteria > Enterobacterales > Gallaecimonadaceae > Gallaecimonas. The sequence goes on from NZ_CP149925.1 coordinate 3,061,007, forward strand.
CGACCATTACCTGACCGCCCTGGCCGGAGTCGGCCGCCATATGGATCAGCAGATCCACTGGCTGCGCCAGGGCCTGGCCCAGGGCATCACCCAACCCAAGGTAGTGCTCCAGGGCCTGCCCGACACCATCCGCGCCTACATGAAGGAAGACGACTTCCTGGCTCCCTTCGACCAGCTGCCGGAGGCCGACCCTCGCCGCCGGCAGGCCAGGACCCTGGTCCGGGACCAGGTGCTGCCGGCCTTTAAGCGACTGCTGGATTTCGCCGAACGGGAATACCTTCCCGGCGCCCGCACCAGCATCGGCCTGAGCCAGGTGCCGAAGGGCCGTGACTGGTACGCCAACCGGGTCCGCCACTTCACCACCCTGGACATGACCCCTGAGCAGGTGCACCAGCTGGGCCTGAAGGAGGTGGCGCGGATCCGCACCGAGATGGAAGCCATCATTGCCGAACTGGGCTTCGATGGCAGCTTCAAGGACTTCACCCATTTCCTGCGCACCGATCCCCGGTTCTACGCCAAGACCCCGCAGCAGCTGCTGGAGAAGGCCGCCTGGCTGGCCAAGGAGGCGGACGCCCTGCTGCCGCGCTATTTCGGGCTGCTGCCCCGCACCCCCTACGGTGTGGCGCCGGTACCGGCGGCCATCGCCCCCAACTACACAACGGGCCGGTATTCCGGTCCCAGCCGCGACGATCAGCCGGGCTATTACTGGGTCAACACCTATGCCCTGGATAAGCGCCCGCTTTACGTGCTGCCGTCACTGACCCTGCACGAGGCGGTACCCGGCCACCACCTGCAGATCTCCCTGACCCGGGAACAGCAGGCCCTGCCGGACTTCCGCCGCCACAGCTACATCAGCGCCTTCGGCGAAGGCTGGGGACTGTATGCGGAATACCTGGGCGAGGAGGCCGGCTACTACAAGACCCCCTATGAGCGTTTCGGCCGCCTGACCTACGAGATGTGGCGGGCCTGCCGCCTGGTGGTGGACACCGGCATGCACTGGCTGGGCTGGAGCCGCCAGCAGGCCCAGGACTACATGGCCAGCAACACCGCCCTGTCACTGCACAATGTCCGCACCGAGACCGACCGCTACATCTCCTGGCCCGGCCAGGCGCTGTCCTACAAGGTGGGTGAGCTGACCATCAAGCGGCTGCGTCGGCAGGCGGAGCAGGCCCTGGACGATGACTTCGACATTCGCGCCTTCCACGACGCCGTGCTGGCCAACGGCTCGGTACCGCTGAAGGTGCTGGAGTGGCAGGTGGCGGCCTATATCGCCAAAGCCAGGGGCGGCTAAGTCAGGCCAGGCGGCGATGGAAACGGACCTCGACCGGGGTCCGTTTTTTTATGGCAGAGCCAAGGCCCCAGCTGAGCCCGGCGCCCAGCAGCAGGCTCAGCACCAGGGCCGGCCAGTCCGGGGCCGCCAGCAGCGAAGGCAGGGTCAGGGAGGGCAGGCCCAGGGCCAGCAGGGCGCGCAGCGCCTGCCAGACCAGCAGGAACAGCAACGCCAGGCTCCAGGGCCTGTGCATCAGGCCCTGACGGTAGCGGATGCTGGCCTGGCAGCCATGACAGAGGCACTCGCCCATGGGGATATGGGCACCGCAATGGGGGCAGACGAGGGGGCTGGCGCTGGACAATTGGGCAGAAACTTATGTTATGCAGATGTATCTGCCTAGTTTCTCCGAAAGCCCGCCCTCAAGGCAAGGGCGACAGCCGCCCGGCGTCCGGATCCCAGCCCCACAGCCGGCCCAAGACGGTGAGCATAAGCACCTCGCCGCCCTGTACCAGCCAGACGGCCATATCGCTGTTGGTAATGTGCAGCATGGCAATATCTAACCGACTGATTGGCAATCCACTTTAGGTCAGCATGGGGTCAGTGCCAATCCTCGCACCTGGCCTTTTCACCATCGCCGCTGGCCTTGCCGCCGGCGGCCCGGCACAGCAGCTTGAACAGGTTGCAGCTGGCGCCGCTTTCGATGCGCTCGTACTCGCAGCAGACGGCGCCCTCGCAGGCCTTGAGCCTGTAGCGGGGCGGCTGGGGATCGCCTGGCCGCCAGTCCAGCTTCTCCAATGAGCTGGGCACGGGCTTGAGGCGGCTCAGCATGTCCTCGGCACTGGCCCTGTCATGGGCCAGCAGCATGGGGGAAAGCAGCAGGGACAGCAGCAACAGGGCGGGACGCATGGCGGTGGCCTCCAGGGGGTTTTGCTTCCATTATGGCGCCTCCAGCAGCGCCTGGATGTTCTCCCAGGGCTGGTAGCCGCTCAGCACCTGGCCCTTGACCCAGATCACCGGCGGCCGATCCAGGCCCAGCTCGCGCACCTGCTGCCAGCTGGCCAGCAGCGCCTGATCCAGTTGCGGGCAGGCGAAGGGGGGCGGCGTCTGGGGCCTTGGCCTGGCCAGCCAGTGCCGGCGCTCGGCGACGGGGTCGGCGGCGCACAGCACCCGGCCGGCCAGGGCCCGGCCGACGGGATCCGGCCCGGGCAGGTATTGATGGAGGCGCCAGTCCAGCGCCGCCGGCGCCTGTTGCGCTATCTCGGCGATCAGCGCCCGGCAGCTCTGGCAGCTGAGGTTGCTGAACACCACCAGCTCGGCGCCCTGGCGCCAGCGCTCGGGCAATTCGATGCGGGGCGGCTGGGGCATCTGGTTCAGCCAGCGGACCTTCACCTTGGCCTTCTCCCGGGCAAGCTGCCTGGCCTTGGCCTCATAGCCGCGGGTAAAGGCCAGGAAACTGCGCACCTGCTGCTTGCTGAGCTGCTTGTCCGGATGGGCGGCAAGGTAGGCATTCACCTCGGCGTCGGACACCGGCTTGTCGAAACCGGCCTGCCACTGGGCCGTGCTGACCCCCTGGCGCTTGGCCAGGCGGGTCACAAGTTTGGCCTGCAGCCAGTCGTCGAATCTGGCCTGGCGGGCCAGCTGCAGCTCGCCCCTGAGCCGGTACAGGGGCAGGGCCCGCGTCGCCTCGACCCGACCGGCAGTGAAGCCCTGCTCGCCGAGCCGGCATAAGAGCTGTTCGGCCGGCAACGGCCGGTCCAGCTGCTCGCCCGCGGCCAGCAGCTCTACCCCGGCCAGGGCCTGCTGGCCCTGGCGCCAGGCAAGCAGGCCCTGCTGGAAGTCCTTGCCCTGGGCCCTGGCGCCCCGGCCGGCCAGCGCCAGGCAGGCCTCCTTCAGGTGGCGGGCGATATCGCCGCGGATGGCCCCGACCTTGTCGGGCATGGCGGCATCCAGGGTGGCGCTGTCCAGGATTTCGCCATCCACCTGCACCAGGGGCCAGGCCAGGGCATGGAGCGGCAGCAGGCAAAGCAGCAGCCTAGCGGCCCAGATCATGGATCTCCCCCGCATCCTGGTCGGCCAGGGCAATGAAGTCGCTGAGGCTGATGCCGGCCACCTGCCGGAAGCGGCTGTCGGCCATCAGTACCTGGGTCTGGGCGGCCTGGCGTTCCCGCCAGTGGTTGAGATCGTTGTCGTCCGGGGTGCCCAGTTCGTTCATGCGCCTGTTGGCGCTGGCCAGGCCGTCCAGGGCCTGGGTGAGGGCCTCCAGCTCCTCTTCCTTGAGACGCTTGTCGAGGTGTTTGGCAAAGAGCGCCGCCATGGCGGCCTTCACCGCCGCCCGCTCCACCAGCTGGCCATCGGTGGCCTGCTCGGGGCTGAGCAGGGATGACAGGCTGTCTTTAAGGCTGGTGCCGGGAGCCTGCTCGGCCAGGGGTTCGGCCGGCACATTCACCTTCTGGACGGCGGTCACGGCCGCCGGCGAGGCCTGGGGGGCCAGGCTGACCACCCGGGTTCGGGTCACCAGCTTGGCCTGCTGCGGGCCTAGCCAGTACATCAATGCCGCGCCCAGACACAGGCCCAGCAAGAAGATCGAAACATGCTTCCACATAGGCAACAAGGGGGAGCCAGGCTCCCCCTTCCTCAGTTGCTGTAGGCGGCGAAGGGGCCGTCATTCCAGGTGTATTGGGCGATCTTGGCCTGGCCATCCGCGGACGGATGGAAGCAGTCAAGGGTGGACAGGTCCGCCACCCGCATCTCGTCGATGCGCTCCTCCAGCACCCTGGTGTAGTCGATGAAGACGGTCTTGCCGTTGGCGGCCATTTCCGCCTTCACCTGATCCACCACCTCGCCTATGGCCTGGTTGTAGCGGTAGTTCATGTCCGCCACGTAGGCGCGCTCGGCCTCGCTCAGGTCGTTGTCGGTCATGGCCTCGCAGATGGGATAGATGATGTTGTTCCACAGGCTGGGGCAGCTGACGATGCCCAGGGCCGTGGCCTGCAGGCCCACCTGGTAGAAGCCGTGAATATCGGGAATGGCCGCCACGGCAACGGTGCCGCCGTCGTTGATCTTGTTGGCGATGGCGGACAGGCCCCGGTAATAACGGTTCTTGAACTCATCCACCGGGATCAGCTCCGCCGGGCTGGATACGCAGACGTCATTGGCGCCGGACAGCAGGGTGACATAATCGACGGCGGCGCCGTCCATGCCCTGGGCCTGGTCGAGGATGGAATCCACCTGGGAGCCGGTGATGGCGGCCAGGGTGTTGCTGCGACCGCTGTCACCGAAGTTGGCGTCGATGCGCTGGTTGTGGGAGCGGATGTCCGGGGTGAAGGTCATCCATTGCCACCAGCCATGGTAGCCGGCGGACCAGCTCAGGCTCTGGTTGTCGCCGGGCATGCGGGCATCGAAGGCCCGGGTGATGGAATCGCCTATGGCGTATTGGCGTTTGGGCGCACGCTGGCCGTCCTCCAGGGCCAGAGCGCTGGCACTGACGACGGCACAGGCGAGTACCGCAAGTGTCGTTTTCTTGCTGATCATGGGATGTCCCCTATTTGATTTGTTCTTAGGCGGCCCACTTATTGCCTGTGGGCTCTGCTTACCGGCTCAGGCTGCATGGGCCGGACCTCGGATGTGCGAGGTCCGACAAGAATAGAACAGTCGTCACAAAGTTGCAGCAAGATAGGACACGTTAAGGGACATTGACGGCATGTTCGATGCGGCTCGAAACGTTTTCCTGCATTTTAAACGGCAGGCTCGTTTAAAATGCCTAGAGCTGGTTCCTGACCGGTAGCCAGGACAGCAGCCAGGCCAACAGACGCCGCCACAGGGAGCTCTGTGGCTCAACGGCGCTGGTGAACAGGCTGCCATTGAAACGCCGCCACCAGATCAGATCATGGCCGTCCAGCCTGGGTTGCCAGCAGTGGCCCGACCTGATCATGGCCCTGGCCAGAACGGTGACTTCCCGGGCCAGAGGTTCACAATCGATTAACAACCCCATCTCCGTATTGATGAAGATGGAGCGGGGATCCATGTTGAAGGTGCCGATATAGAGGTGGCTGCGGTCGTAGACCAGCAGCTTGGCATGCAGGCTGGAATGGGAGCCCTCGGTCTTGCCGCCGGGCAGGGGCGCGTCCCGGGCCAGCTCGTTCAGCTCCACCCCGGCGCTGAGCAGGGCCGGGCGCTGATCCTGATAGCCGGTATGGGCCATGATCACATCGTTGGCGGCCAGGGAGTTGGTGACGAAGCGGGTCCTGACCCCCCGCCCGGTCTGGATGCCGAGGCGGGCGATCAGATCCTGGGAAGGCACCAGGTAGGGGCTGAACACCAGCAGCTGTTTGCGGGCCTGCTGGGCCAGGCGCGACAGCACCAGGGCGGTGCTGGAGCCGGCCCGGCGCCGAAAGCGCCGCACCTTGTGGGGCTTGTCGTAGATCACCCTGGCCTGGCCCGGCAGCAGGCGCCCTTCCAGTGGCGAAGAGGGCAGCCGCGCCAGCAGCGCCCGGCAATGGGGCTTGTCGCGGAATTCCCTGAGGCGGCGAAAGGCCAGCTTGACCTCGGCCCCTATGGGCCGCAGCAGGATCAGCCTGGATACCGGCACCGACCATTCGCAGTTGAAGAACAGGTCAAAGGCCTTGATCACCTCGTCGACGAAATCCCCCAGGGCCAGCACGTCCGTGTCCAGGAAATTGCGCCTGGGATGGAGGCCGAAATACTCGTCGCCGACGTTGCGACCGCCGATGATCACCACCTCGCCGTCGACCACCAGGGCCTTGTTGTGCATGCGGTGATTGGCCCGGGAGAAGTCCCAAAGCCATTCCAGGGGCCGGGTGATGGGGGTCAGCACCCGGCTGCCAAAGGGGTTGAACAGGCGGATATGGATGTTGGGGTGGGCATTGATGCGGGCGATGGCGGGATCGTCATTGGTGTGGATGTCGTCCACCAGCAGTCGCACCCGCACGCCGCGGTCGGCGGCGTCCACCAGGGCCGACAGCAGCAGCTGCCCGGAGCTGTCGGTCTTCCACTGGTAGTACTGGGCATCGATGCTGACCTGGGCCTGCTCGATCAGCGCCAGGCGTACCGCCAGGGCCTCCTTGCCGTCCGCCAGCAACCTGAACCCTTCCCCCAGGCGCCGGCGCCAATGGCGCTGGTCGTGGGGCGGCAGGGCCGCCATGGGTTCGCGGGCAAATCGCGGCACCCTGTTGGCCGCGCCGGCCACCACCAGCGACAAGGACGTCAGCCACCACCTTAATCCGCTCATCCCTACCCTTAGGGTTACTCCCTCATGGTTCGATTGTAACCAAAGTGGGAAATGGGTAGAATGCGCCGCTCATTTATTGAGCGCTTCTTCGCAAGTGCTTGAAGTTTGCCTCCAATACGTCGTCGGGAAATCCATGTTTGATTTGAAAGCTGCCAAGACGCAGTCGTTCAAGAACGATCTGCTCTCGGGGCTCACCGTTGCCCTTGCGCTGGTGCCGGAAGCGGTCGCCTTTGCCTTCGTGGCCGGTGTCGAGCCCCTGGTCGGTCTCTATGCCGCCTTCTTCGTCTGCCTGATCACCGCCATCTTTGGCGGCCGTCCGGGCATGATCAGCGGTGCCACCGGCGCCCTGGCCGTGGTCATGGTGGCCCTGGTCAAGGCCCATGGCGTGGAATACCTGTTCGCCGCCGTCGTATTGATGGGCCTGATCCAGCTGCTGGCCGGCGCCCTCAAGCTGGGCCGCTTCATCCGCCTGGTGCCACACCCGGTGATGCTGGGCTTCGTCAACGGCCTGGCCATCGTCATCTTCCTGGCCCAGCTGGGCCAGTTTGGCGTCCAGGGCGAGGCCGGCTGGCTGGCCGGCACCTCCCTGGAGGGCAGCGTCATCGACGTGGCCTGGCTGGAAAGCAGCGCCCTCTACACCATGCTGGGCCTGGTGGCCGTGACCATGGCCATCATCCACTTCCTGCCCAAGCTGACCAAGGCGGTGCCCTCCTCCCTGGTGGCCATCGTCACCATCGCCCTGGCGGTGGGCTTCATGGGCATCGAGACCCGTACCGTGGGTGACGTGGCCTCCATTGCCGGCGGCCTGCCCAGCTTCCATATCCCCCAGGTGCCCCTGAACTGGGAAACCCTGCAGATCATCCTGCCCTACTCCATCGTGCTGGCGGCCATCGGCCTGATCGAGTCGCTGCTGACCCTGACCCTGGTCGACGAGATCACCCAGACCAAGGGCTCCACCCGTCGCGAATGCCTGGGACAGGGCACCGCCAACGTGGTGACCGGTTTCTTCGGCGGCATGGGCGGCTGCGCCATGATCGGCCAGTCCATGATCAACGTGAACTCCGGCGGCCGCGGCCGCCTGTCCGGCATCACCGCCGCCCTGGCCCTGCTGGCCTTCATCGTCTGGCTGGCGCCGCTGATCGAGCAGATCCCGGTGGCGGCCCTGGTGGGCGTGATGTTCATCGTGGTGATCGGCACCTTCGAGTGGTCCTCCTTCCGCATCCTCAGCAAGATCCCCAGGGGCGACGCCTTCGTGCTGGTGCTGGTGTCCTCGGTGACCGTGTTCACCGACCTGGCCATCGCCGTGGCCTGCGGCGTCATCGCCTCGGCGCTGATCTTCGCCTGGGAGCACGCCAAGCACGTGCGCGTCACCCGCGAGATGCAGGGCGAGCTGCTGCACTACGAGGTCTATGGCCCGCTGTTCTTCGGCTCGGTGCAGAGCTTCCTGGAGCAGTTCGACGCCATCAAGGATCCGGCCCGGGTGGAGATCGACTTCCACCACTCCCTGGTCTGCGACCACAGCGCCCTGGAGGCCATCGACACCCTGGCCAGCCGCTACGAGGCCCAGGGCAAGGAGATCGCCCTCAGAAACCTCAGCCAGCACTGCCAGAAGGTACTGGCCAAGGCCGGTCACCGGGTCGAGGTGGACTCCGCCCGCCTGGAGTTCAGCCGCTAAGGCGCTCGCCAGCCAAGATTGAAAAAGCCGCCCAGTGGGCGGCTTTTTTGTGGTCAAGAACCCTGCCTCATCAGAGCCATTGCCTTGCATTTAACATTTCCTTAATATCCGCCAGCCGATTGAAAAAACACCAGATGGAAACAGATGAAAACAATAACAAGGGCCCTGCCCTGCCTGCTGTCCGCTCTGCTGCTCAGCGCCTGTGGCGGTGGGGGCGGGGGCACAGAGCCGGAAAAGCCGGCCCCCAACAATCCCCCCAGCATCGAGCTGACCAACCAGACCGTCACCGAGCGGGACCAGGTAACCTTGAATGCCACGGCCAGGGACAGCGACGGCAGCATCGCCGGCTACAGTTGGACACAATCCTCTGGCCCGGAAGTGGTATTGAGCGGCGCCGATACCGCCACCCTCAGCTTCACGGCCCCGGAACTCGGCGAAGACGCCAACCTGGTGTTCACCCTGACCGTCACCGACGATGATGGCGCCAGCACCTCCGCCAGCAGCACCATCACGGTCCGGGCCATCAAACACGCCCTGACCCTGTCCGGCCGGGTCTACGACGGCCCCCTGCCCGGCGCTGCCGTGTCCCTGACGATTTCCGGCCGCAGCGAGCCGGTGACCACCACCGCCGACAACGACGGCTATTACCGTCTGGAGCTGGTCGTTGATGAGACCGAGACCGAAGCCCTCCTGACGCTGGAAGCCCAGAGCGCCACGGACGAGAGGGTCATACTTGGCTCCTGGCTGGGCCTGGCCAGCGAGCTGCTGGCCCAGGGCGACAGCCTGGACAGCCAGCGCCAGCCGCGCCTGCTGGTCAGCCACCTGAGCACGGCCCGGGACGGTCTTATCGAACACACACTTGGCCACCAGGCCACCACGGAAGCCGAATACCTGGCCGCCACCAGCCGGCTGGAGGCCGATCACTGGCTGAACCTGGCCACGCTGCTCAAGGCCGTGGTCGACCAGGGCGCGGCGCTGCCCGCCGGTGTTGCCGACACCCGAACCCTGGCCCGGACCATCTTCGATCACCAGGATTGGGCCAACCAACAGAGCGCCCAGGCGGGCTTTGAAGAGCTTTATGGAGCCACGCTTGCCGACAGCCAGGCCCTGCCCGCCATCCCATTGCAGCTACCGACGCTGATGACGGAGATTGCAACCAAGGCCTGGGGAGGCGGCTCGGCCACTAGCTGGCATTGGAATGCAGAAGGTACCGGTACCCTGACCCTGGCGGATTTCAGCGAGCACGCCAGCTTCCACTGGCAGTTGGAGCAGGGCAGCTGGCAGGCCACCTTTGCCGATCAGGCCTTCAGGCGCTCGGTATTGTTAAACGGCACCGATCAATTCGAAGACAGGTGGCTGACCAGGGCCAAACTGCGGCCCATAGCCCAGGCCAATGGCCAGCTGCTGGTGGTCGAAGAACGCTGGTTCGACATCGAGCGTTATCCGCGTAACGAGCCCAGTAACAAGAGCTACGACAGCGAGCACATGGTCTTCGCCAACTGGTACCTGACCGACGACGGCGCCTCGCCCTTCATACTGGCCGCCCCGGCCACCCTGGGCCTGCCCCTGCCGGTGCGGGAAGAACATGACGAGGTCATCCAGGGCAACAACGGCGCCATGGGTCAGGGCCAGGCCCGCCTTGCCGCCCTGTTTCGCTTTGAGTTCGACGGTACAGGGGCGCGCCTGGATAACAATGCCACCTTCCAGTGGCAGCACAGCGACGGGGATCTGCTGCTGACCTGGCCCGACCAGAGCCAGTGGCGTTACGACTTGGTGCGTTCCGACACCACCAGCATCAGGGTCAGGGCACAAACCGGCTCCGCTGTGGCTTCCCTGGTCAGGCAGCAGGACTGGCCGGTCAGCAACTACGACGAGCCGCTGCTGCTGGGCTACCAGCGCGATGCCCTGAACGCCCCCAACAGCATCTTCTGGTTCGAGATCAAGGGTGACGGCACCGCAGTGGCCCATTTCCTGGGCGATCTGGATGGCGATGGCCTGAGCCAGGGCGATCATGTCACCACCCCCTACCTCTGGACCATGGACGGCGAACAGCTGGTGATGGCACGCTATCGGGATATCAACACCAGCCAGCCCTGCGCCGAGACCGCCAACCCCGACTGCCGGCTCTATAACAGGCGCTACTGGAGCTTTGGTGGCGACAACCAGGGCAAGTGGAGCCTGTTCCATGACACCAGGTACTATGATCCCGAGGAAACGGAATTCTTCTGGCGCCATGTCGACATCCGCCAGCTTGAAAGGCTGAGCCAGGCCCCTGTCGATGTGGACAGCCTGCCGCAATAAGAAAAGCCGCCCCTGGGGCGGCTTTTTCATTTCCGGGCTTACCTGACCTGGCTGAGCACCCGCATCTTGCCGGGGATCTCGACGATGAGTTCGTCGCCGGGCGCCAGCTCGCCCACCCCGGCCGGGGTGCCGGTCAGTACCACGTCGCCGGGCTCCAGGGTGAAGATGCGGCTGATGTGGCTGATCAGCTTGAGGATGGGAATGATCATCTGGCCGCTGTGGCCGCTCTGCCTGAGCTCGCCGTTGCGGTGCAGGGCCAGGGGAATGGCGTCCAGCTGCTCTATCTCGGCCATGGGGATGAACCTGGAGGTCGGGCAGCTGTCGTCGAAGGCCTTGGCCTCCTCCCAGGGATAGCCCTGCTGCTTGAGTTCCTCCTGGCGATCCCTCAGGGTCAGATCCAGGGCCAGGCCGATGCCGGCCATGGCCTGCCTGGCCTCCTGCTCGGAGCCGTCCTTGAGCCAGTTGCCCATCAGCACCGCCAGCTCCAGCTCGTGGTGGACCCGGCCCTTGTCCCTGGGAATGGCGAAGCCTTCCTCCAGGCTGCACACCGCCGTGGACGGCTTCAGGAACAGCAGCGGCTTTTCCGGTACCGTGTTGCCCAGCTCCTTGGCGTGCTCCACATAGTTGCGGCCCACGCAGACCACCTTGCCGACCCTGAGGCCGGTGCTGCCGTTGCCGGCCCATTGCCATTCCATATGCGTCTCCCTTGATTTGGATGCCGACATTGTACTGTTAATCCATGAAAAATAGGCACATAGTGGATTAAACACCAGAGGAGAAAGACCATGGCGCTAACCCAGGAACTGCTCGACGAGATCCAGATGCTGAGCCGCTTTTCCCTGCAATCGGTACAGGTGGGGCTCAAGGTCCACCACGACGCCGACCCGGCCGCCGTGGCCGCCACGGCGCGGCTGTTCGACAAGGGGCTGGTGACCCAGCGCGACGGCGGCTACCTGACCGAACTGGGCCGGGAGGTGGCCGAGCATCTCAAGCTGGCCGTGACCATACTGGCCTCGGAGCCCGCCGCCACCACCTGAACAAGGGGGCCAAAGGCCCCTTTCCTTTGTCAGTCCCGAGCCACTTCCCATGTAGTTGGTAGCGGCCGCCTAGTCCTTGGCCAGCATTCTCAGCAAAAAGGCGTATTGCCGCGCCACTTCCCTGTATTGCCGGTAGCGGCCGCTCTGGCCGCCGTGGCCCACCTCCAGATCGGTTTCCAGCAACAGCTGGTTGTCATCCGTCTTCAGCTCGCGCAGCCGCGCCACCCACTTGGCCGGCTCCCAATAGGCCACCTGGGTGTCGTGCAGGCCGCTGCGCACATAGATGTGCGGGTAGGCCTGGGCCCGGACATTGTCGTAGGGGCTGTAGCTGAGCATCAGGTGGTAGTCCCTGGGCTGGTTGGGGTTGCCCCACTCATCGTATTCCCCCGTGGTCAGGGGCAGGCTGTCGTCCAGCATGGTGGAGATCACGTCCACGAAGGGCACCTCCACCAGGGCCGCCCGGTACAGCTCGGGGGCCTCGTTGAGCACGGCGCCGATCAGCAGGCCGCCGGCACTGCGGCCCTCGCAGCAGACCTTGTCCTTGTGGCCATGGCCCCTGGCCACCAGGGCCCTGGTGACATCGATAAAGTCGTGGAAGCTGTGCCACTTGTGCAGGCCACGCCCCCCTTCGTACCAGGCCCGGCCCTTCTCCTGGCCGCCGCGGATATGGGCCATGGCGTAGACCAGGCCCCTATCCAGCAGGCTGATACGGCTCAGGGAAAAGCCCGGATCCAGGCTGTAGCCGTAGGCGCCGTAACCGTCGATCAGCAGGGCATTCTCCCCTTTGTGGAAGGCGTCCTTGCGCCATACCAGGGTCACCGGCACCTGGGCGCCGTCCCTGGCCCGCACCTGAATGCGCTCCACCTGGTACAGCTCGGGCTCGAAGCCGCCGGGGATCTGCTGGGTCTTCAGCAGGCTCAGTTCCTCGAAGGCCGGCTCATAACGGTAGACGGAGACGGGCCGGATCGGGCTCTGGTAACCCAGGCGCAGCTCATCGCCGGGGTAGTGGCCCAGCCAGACGTCGTGGACAGGATCCGGCCAGCTCAGCAGCCGGCTGTCGCCACCCTCGATGATGCGGATCCGCGCCTGGCCGTTGTGGCGCTCGGCCAGGGCCACGAAACCGGGGAAGATGTCCATGTCCTCCAGCAGCACCTCCTCGTCATGGGCCTGCACCAGCTCCAGCTGGTCCGGGCCGGTGCCGCTCAGCAACGCGAAGTTGGGCCCGGTGCTGTTGCTGAGCAGCCAGTAGCGGCCGTGCAGGCAATCGAGGTGGTATTCGTGGCCTTCCTCACGGGGCCAGAAGGGGCGCGGCAGATCCTCACTGCCGTCCAGGGGCAGCAGCAGCACCTCTGTGGTGAGGGTGGCGCTGGCGCTCAGCAGCAGCTGCTGGCGGTCCCTGCTTTCGCCTATGCCCAGCCAGAAGCTGTCGTCCTTTTCCTCGTAAAGACACTGGCCGCCCTGGCCCAGGCGGTGGCGGATCAGCCTGTGGGGCAGCAGGCTGTCACTGGTCAGGGTCAGGTAGTAGAGGGTGCGGCTGTCCTGGCCCCAGATCAGCTCACCACTGATCAGCGGGAAGTCCTCTTCCAGCAGCTGGCCGCTGTCCAGATCCAGCACCTGCACCTTGTGGGTGCGGTCGCCGTTGTGGTCGGTGCTGTAGGCCAGCCAGCGGCCGTCCGGGCTGACGGCCAGGTCGCCGAAGGCGAAATAACCGGCGTCACCGGCCAGGACATTGCCGTCCAGCAGCAGCCGCCAGTCCTGGTCCTGGCTGCGCCGGCCTTCGTAGAGGGGGTATTCCCTGCCGGCCAGGGTGCGGGATCTCAGCTGCCAGCCGTGATCCGGCCAGCTCAGCGAGCAGTCCTCCGGCTGGATGCGGCCGGTCATTTCGGCAAAGAGCGCCTCCTCCAGGGCCTGGTTGGGGGCCAGCACCGCCTCGGCATGGGCGTTTTCCGCCTGCAGGTGGGCCAGCACCTCTGGGTCGTCGCGGCCGTCGCTGCGCAGCCAGTGGTAGGGATCTTCCCGCCTGTGGCCGTGGCATTCGTGGAAATGGGCGATACGGCGGGCGATGGGGGCTTGGGACATGGCGGCAACCTTTTCACTGCGTTGCCGCCATTATGCCCAATGTCGTGGCTCAGTGCCCGGGGTGGGCGTCGCCGGCCTGGGCGTTGAGACGGTCCAGGGTCAGCTCGGTGAAGGCCAGCACAGTGCCGCCCTGCTCGGCGGCAAAGGCCAGGGCCAGCTCCTTGCTGGCGAAGCTGGCCAGGGTCGGGCCCATGGCGCCCCTGGCCCGGGAGCCCAGCACATACCAGGCCTGGCGGCCGTCGATAAAGGTGGTGTCCAGGGGATGGGACCAGTCGTTCTGGCTCATATCATGGACCCAGATCTGCCGCACCGTGGCGCTGTGCTCGGGATCCAGGGCCCAGGTGAGCAGATCCCGGGTGGAGCAGAACTTGCGTTGCCGGCCCTCGCTCCAGGCCTGGCCCTTGGGGCCGGGAAAGCCGCTGATCAGCATGCCGCACAGGTGGCATTCATCCCCTTGCTGTATGGCCACCGGGCTCCTGGCCTGGTCGTTGCCCTGCTCGGAGCCGCAGGCCGTCAGCACCAGGACCAGTAACAACATCAGATAGCGCATCTCGACTCCCTACAGCGCGCGGCGATTGAAGACGAACAGGGCCAGGCCGGCCGGCAGCGCCAGCCACAGGGCCAGGGCCAGGGCCAGCTCCGGCCAGGCGAAATCGGCCTGGCCTATGGTGCTGAACAGGCCGCCCATCAGCTCGCCCTGGCTCAGGTGCAGCAGGTTGACCAGCCGGAACAGATCGGTGGGGCTGGCCAGCAGCAGGTAGGGGAACAGCTCGCTGCTCACCTGGCCCTGGGTCAGCACCAGCAGGCCCAGCAACAGCAGATCGAACAGCACCACGAAGAAGAACCACAGCAGCAGGGCGGCGCCGGCGGCCCGGGACTTCTCCACCACGCCAGCGCTGAAGCCGTAGGCCAGGGCCAGGAAGGTCCAGCCCAGCCAGGAGGCGGTGGCGATCAGCAGGCCAAAACCCTTGAGCACCGCCGCCGGCTCGGCCTGGTCGGCGAACAGCAGCATCATCACGGCGGCGGCGCCAAAGCCCAGGCTGATGGCCAGGGCCAGCATGGCGCCCTGGCCCAGCAGCTTGCCCAGCAGCAGGGCCCGGCGGCCAAGGGGGTAGCTGAGCAGCAGCAGCAGGGTGCCCCGCTCGGCCTCGCCCACTATGGCGTCGTAGCCCAGCAGCAGGGCGATCAGCGGGATGATCACCACCGCCAGGGACGACAGGCTGGCCAGGGTCGAGGCCAGGGAGGTGAAGCCCACCTGGCCGGAGGCGGCGGCGCCGAAATAGGCCAGGCCCACCGCCAGCAGCGCCAGCATCAGGGCGATGGCCAGGATCCACCTGTTGCGCAGGCCGTCCAGGAATTCCTTGCGGGCGACCGTCAGTATGCCGTTCATTTCGCCAGCTCCCCACAATGATGGTTGTACAGGGCCACCAAGTCCGGCAGCTGCCATTGGAAGTCTCGGACCCCGGACAGGCCGCCCAGCAGCTGGTTGAAGACCAGCTTGTCGGCCAGGCGCCCCCTGAGCCTGAGCCCGTCCGTGGTGGCTTCCGCCTGCCTTTGCAGGCTCTGGGGCAGCTGCGCCAGCAGGTCGTTACCGCTCAGGCTCAGCACCAGGGGCAGATCGGCCTGGGCCTTGAGCTCGGCCAAGGTGCCGTCCGCCAGCAGCCGGCCCTTGCCCAGGATCAGGGCCCTGTCCAGGTAGGGCTCGACACCGGGCAGCACGTGGGAGCAGAGGATCACGGCGCAGCCCTGCTCCCTGAGCCGGTGCACCGACTCGTAGAAGGCCTGGGTGGCCACCGGATCCAGGCCCACTGTGGGCTCGTCCAGCAGCAGCAGTTTCGGCCTGCCCAGCATGGCCTGGGCCAGGCCCAGGCGCTGGCGCATGCCCTTGGAGTAGGTGGCCACCCGGCGCCCGGCGGCCTGGCCCAGGCCCAGCTCCTCCAGGCGCCCATCGGCCTCCTTGAGGGCCACGCCCTTGAGGCGGGCGAAGTAATGCAGCACCTCGCGGCCGCTGAGCTGGTCGTAGAAGCTGACGTTCTCCTGCAAAAAGCCGATGGCCTGCCTGGCCTGGCGGAAGGCCTTGGCGGCCGGATCCTCGCCCAGCACCTGCAGGCGGCCGCCGTCGGCCTGCAGCAGGCCCAGGATCAGCTTGATGGTGGTGGTCTTGCCGGCGCCGTTGTGGCCGAACAGGCCCACCAGGGTGCCGGGCTCCAGGTTGAAGCTGACGCCCTGGAGGGCGTGGACGCCCCGGTAGTGCTTATGCACGTTAGTGAGCTGCAACAGGCTCATCTTGTCCTCCTGCCAGCATGAGTGCCGGCGCTTGGGGCGGCGCCATCAGCGGGTGGCTGTCCTTGACGCCCTGGGCCTTGAAGACGGGGAAGCTGCGCTGCACCCAGCGCAGCAGCTCCACGGCCGGTGAATTGAACAGGAAGCGGGCCGAGGGATAGCGCCACAGCAGCTGGTCCATGCCGTCGTTGGGCTCGTAGGCCAGATCTCCCTGGCCATCGCCGTTCATGTCCCAGCCCAGGTAGTCGCTCCAGTAGTTACCCTGGCCCTCATGGGACCACTCCTGGGAGCGGGTGGAGACGTACTTGACCTGGGCCTGGTTGCCGACGAAGGCGTTGGCGAAGATCCTGTTTTGATCGGAGCCGGCGGTGAGGTGAATGGCCAGATCCGAATCGAAGACATGATTGTGGCTGAGGGTGTTGCCCACCGAGTTGTAGACGAAGAAGGCCTTGCCCTCGCCGCCCTTGCTGTTCAGCAGGCCACGGCTGGCGCGCACGCCGCTGACGCGGTTGCCCACCAGGGTGGAATAGGTGATGTAGTTCATCAGGATGCCGTAGTTCTGGTCATCCCTGGACTGGTTGCCACGCACCTCCAGGAACTTGGACTGCATCAGGGCGTAGCCGGTACGGGTACGCTCGGTGAGGTTGTCCAGCACCTGGTTGTGGTGGGAATACATGTAGTGGATGCCGTAGCGCAGATCGTGCAGGTGAT
The DNA here is from genome assembly GCF_038087665.1 of Gallaecimonas sp. GXIMD4217. Classification (GTDB taxonomy): domain Bacteria; phylum Pseudomonadota; class Gammaproteobacteria; order Enterobacterales; family Gallaecimonadaceae; genus Gallaecimonas. Next base: position 3,077,611 of record NZ_CP149925.1, read on the forward strand.
TGCGCGCCAGCACGTTGTTGTTGCTGGTGTCAATATAGATGCCGTCCCTGGTGTGCCAGATCTCGTTGCCCTCGACCCTGGCGCCACTGACGTTGAACAGGTGAATGCCGTTGCCCCTGTCCTGGCTGCGCAGGCTCTGGTCGCCCTGGATGCGGTTGTCCGCTATGGTCACCTCCGCGGTGGCGTCCACCCAGATCCCGAAGGCCGGTCCCTGCAGCACATTGCCCTGGATGACGGCGCCCTTGGCCTGGCGGCCCACATAGATGCCGGCGTCCTGGCGGCCAAGATCGTCACCCCAGTTGCGGATGGTCAGACCCTGCAGCCTGATCCCGGGGGCCAGCAGCTGCACGGCATGGCCGACGGCGCCACCCTCGACCAGGGCGCCGGGCTCGGCGCGGATGCTGAGAGTGCGGTCTATGACCAGGGGCGGGTAGGTTCCGGGTGCCAGCAGCACCTGGGTGCCCTCCTCCAGCTCGGCCAGCTGCTGGATCTGGGCCGGTTCCAGGCGGACCTGGGCCCAGGCCAGCAGCGGCGACAACAGCAGTAAGGTCAGCAGTGTTCTCATCCGGTCTCCAAAAACGGCGGGGGCCAGGCCCCCGCCTTGGCCATCAGGCCTTTTCCACCAGCATGCGGCCGCGCATTTCCATGTGCAGGGCGTGGCAGAACCAGTTGCAGTAGTACCAGTGCACCCCGGGCTTGTCGGCCACGAAGGTGACGGAAGAGGTCTGCTGCGGGCTAATCTCCATGCTGACGCCATGGTTGACCATGCAGAAGCCGTGGGTAACGTCTTCGATCTGGTCCAGGTTGGTGATGATGACGGTCACCTCGTCGCCCTGCTTGACCTTGAACTCGGTGAGGCCGAAGTTGGGGGCGATGGAGGTCATGTAGACCCTGACCTTGTTGCCGTCGCGGATCACCTTGGAGTCGGTCTCCAGGTTGACGCCGTCCTTCTTGGCCATCTCGCGGGTGCTGGCGAAGTAGGGGTCGTCACGCTTCCACAGCTTGCGGGTCTTGACCTTGGAACGATGCACCATCATGCAGTCGTGGGGCTCGGCGTAGGTGGGGCCGTCGTGGATCAGCTTCATCTCGTCACCGGAGATGTCGATCAGCTGGTCGTTCTCGGCGTGCAGCGGGCCACAGGGCAGGAACCTGTCCTTGGAGAATTTGCACAGGGACACCAGGTACTTACCGTCGGCGTCGCGGGTCTCGCCCATGGTGGTGTGGTTGTGGCCGGGCTGGTACTGCACGTCCAGCTTCTGGAGGATGTAGTCCACCTTTTCGCCATTGTAGGCGCGTACCGCCTTGGCCACGTCCCACTTGACGATCTGGGAGTCGATGAACAGGGTGGTGTAGGCGTTGCCACGTCCGTCGAAGGCGGTGTGCAGCGGCCCCAGGCCCAGCTCCACTTCGGCGGCGACGGTGTCGCGGGGCTTGATCTTGTCGTCGAAGACGTCATCCAGCCGGTGCAGATCGATCATGGTGACGGTGGGGGACAGCTTGCCGTTGGCCACGGCGTAGCGGCCACCGGGGGCGGTGTTGATGCCGTGGGGATTCTTGGGCACCGGGATGTAGCGGGTCAGGCTGGAGCCCTTGCGGCCATCCACGATCGGCACCTTGGAGCCGGGCAGGGTCTTGAACTTGCCGGCCTTGACGGCGGCTTCGATGCGCTCGACGTTGAACACCACCAGGTGGTCGCGCTCGTCGCGCATGGTGCCGGCCAGATCGACGGCGCCTTCGGCGTTGTAGCAGGTGGAGAAGGCGTACTTGCCGGTGTAGTCGGCGTCGACGTTGTCCAGGTTACCGTCCACCATCACCTGCCAGGCCACTTCCATGGTTTCGGCGTCCAGGGCGGAGAACATGGTCAGGTAGTTCTCGGGCTTGTCCAGATCCCGGCCGTCGTTGGGATGGGGGATGCGGAATTCGCCGTTGGCGAACACGTACTTGGTGTGGGGCACCTTCTGCACCCGCAGGCCGTGGATGGCCGACACATTGGGCACCGAGGTGATCTTGTCGGTCTTCATGATGTCGCAGCGGATCCGCGCCACGCGGGTGTTGGCCTTGTCGTTGATGAACAGGTACTTGCCGTCGTACTGGCCGTCGGTCATGGACATATGCGGGTGGTGGCAGTCGCCGTTCAGGGGCGCGTTCTCACCCAGGATTTCCTTGGATTCGTTGGTCAGGCCCCAGCCGGTGGCGCTGTCGGTGTTGAACACCGGGATCCGCATCAGCTCGCGCATGGAGGGCACGCCCAGGATCCGTACCTCGCCCTGGTGGCCGCCGCTCCAGAAACCGTAATACTCGTCCAGCTCGCCCGGGGCCACCACGCCGGTGGCACCCTTGCCGGCCGCCTGGGCGGAGCCGCTGAGCAGGCTGGCCCCCAGGCCGGTGGCGGTACCGGCCAGCAGGGCGGTACCACCGCCCAGGAACAGGCGACGGCTCATGCGCACGTGTTCGCTGACGTTCTTGTCTTCGGGGTCGATCTTAGCCATGGAAACTCTCCTCATAGGGTCGGTTTAGCTTGATTACTTCTCGACGATGGCGATGGCCTCGCCCATGGGCGGCTTGCGCCCCTGGTGGCCCTTGCGCCGTTGTTTTTCCTTCATCACCAGCGGTGGACACTTGCGCTTGTTGTGATAGGTGATCTGGCAGTCCAGGCAGTAGTGGCACTCGTTGGCGTTGATATGGCCGTCCGGGTGTATGGCCTGGATCTCGCATTCCTTGGCACAGAGCTGGCAGGGGGTGCCGCAGTCCTTGCGGCGCTTGAGCCAGTCAAAGAGCCTGTTGCGGGCCGGCACCGCCAGGGCCGCGCCCAGGGGGCAGATGTAGCGGCAGTAGGTCTTGCGGTTGAAGATGCTCAGCAGCAGCCAGAGCGCGGCGTAGAGCACGAACCACCACTGGCGGTCGAACTTGAGCATGATGCTGGTCTTGAAGGGCTCCACCTCGGCGAAGCGCTCGGCGGTGGCCAGGGACTCCAGGGACAGTCCGAACAGGCCCAGCAATATGATGTACTTGAGGGCCCAGAGCCGCTCGTGGACGGCAAAGGGCAGCTCGACCTGCTTGATCTTGAGCTTGCGGGCGGCCTCGTTGATCAGCTCCTGCAGGGCGCCAAAGGGGCACAGCCAGCCGCAGAAGATGCCCCGGCCCCACAGCAGCAGGGTCATGGCCACGAAGGCCCAGAGGATGAAGATCACCGGATCCAGCAGGAACATCTGCCACTGGAAGTCGCCCATCAGCGCCTGCAGGAAGGTGAACACATTGACGATGGACAGCTGGCCCAGGCTGTACCAGCCGATGAACAGCAGGGTGAACAGCAGGTAGCCCAGGCGCACCTTGTGCAGCAGGTTGGGATGCTGGACCAGCTGGTCCTGGAGGATGAGGATCACCAGCAGGGTCAGCAGGCCAAGGCCGAGCACGGCGATCTGGAAGCGCTTTTCATACCAGACGCTGACCCACAGCGGCCGCTCCTCGGCCAGGGCGGCCTCGGGCGCCGGTTCCAGGTAGGACTCCGGCAGCTGGTAGTCGCCGTAGAAGCTGACGAACTCGCTCTTGAGGGCGCCGACCTGGCGGCGCACCATCAGCTCCAGCTGCCAGGGCCTGTCCAGGCGCAGCTCGCCGTCGCCGCGGGCGATGAAGATGGCCTTCTCGTCGAAGCCGGGGAAGCCGTCGATGAAGACATCGCTGAGACGGTGGTAGTCCATGTCGCGAAAGGCGATTTCGCGGCCGTCCTGCCACAGCCGCACCCGGTCGAAGATGCCGCCGCGCACGAAGCCGTTGCCCCGGAAGCTGTAGCGGCCGCTGGCCATGACGGCGATGGCCTGGTCGCCCTGGTTCAGCTCGCCCATCAGCCACTGGTATTGGTCCTGGCCCAGCAGGCTGAGGCCGATGGCGGGTACGTTGAGGGGGGCGAACCAGAGTTCGATAAAGGGCTCGGCGCGCTGTGAGGGGCTGGCGGCATCCACATCGGCGGCGGCGGTGCCCACGAAGGCATCGTCCACCTGGCCCCTGTCCAGCAGCAGGCTGCGCAGGGAGCCGTCGCCGCTGAGGCGGGTCCAGTCGCCGGTGGCGGTGAGATCCGCCTTCAGGGCCCGTACCGGGCCCAGATCGCTGCTGAGGCCGGCGTCCAGGCCGTAGGCCCTGGCCACTTCCCGGGCGGCGCGGATGATGGTCTGGTTGACCACCATCACTGTGACGGTGGCGCCGGTGACACCGTCTATGGTGACGGTGTCGGCGCTGCCGGCGGAGCCGACCCGGATGGCGTCCTTGATGGCCAGCCCCTGGTATTGATCGGTAAAGGCGTGCAACTTGGCTTCGGGAATGCCCACCAGCAGGATAGGCTCATGGTGCTCCAGCACCCTGGCACTCTTGATGCTGCCCTGGCTGTCCAGCACCACCAGCACGTCTATGGGCTTGCCCGAGTAGGCGGGGATGGGAGCTATGGCCTGGGTGGTGAAGGCCAGCAGCTCCTCGGCGCCGGTCAGCTTCCAGGCCGGCAGGGGCTGCTCGGAAAAACTGAGCTGGTGGTCGGGATACAGGGCCTGTAGCTGGGCCTCGGGCGCCTTGTCCTGTCCATAGGCCCAGGCCAGGGAGCTGGCCAGCAGCGACAGCAGCAAAGAGAACAACAAACGCGCCATAACGGTATCCACGACGGAGGAGTCTGGCTGCGACTATATGTCGCACTCAAAATGCTCTTTTTGATGTTGATCATGAAAAAACGCGCCTTCATCGGACCGTCATGGCGGCAGTGGAAAAGGGCGTGCGGACTTGATGCCGATCATGAAGCCGGCCCTCAAAACAGGCATGATGTCGCGGCGACGGCCCCGTCCATGGCAGAGCGGGCTGTAGTTTTCCCAGCCAGGGCCTTCAAGTACACTAGGCCCATCTAACGAAGGACTTGGCCATGGCAGACAAAGACACCACAGATTTCGGATACAAGACGGTCGCGACCAACGACAAGGCGCGCCTGGTGGCGGACGTGTTCCACTCCGTCGCCGGCAAGTACGACCTGATGAACGACCTGATGTCCATGGGCATCCACCGCCTGTGGAAGCGCTTCACCATCGACCTGTCCGGCGTACGGGCCGGCCAGAAGGTGCTGGATCTGGCCGGCGGCACCGGCGATCTCACCAAGCGTTTCTCCCGCATCGTCGGCGACCAGGGCCAGGTGGTACTGGCCGACATCAACGATTCCATGCTGCAGGTGGGCCGCGACAAGCTGCGCAACGAAGGGGTGGTGGGCAATGTGCACTATGTGCAGGCCAACGCCGAATGCCTGCCCTTCCCCGACAACCATTTCGACGTCATCACCATCGCCTTCGGCCTGCGCAACGTCACCGACAAGGACGCCGCCCTGAGATCCATGTACCGGGTGCTCAAGCCCGGCGGCCGCCTGCTGGTGCTGGAGTTTTCCAAGCCCCAGTCCCAGCTGCTGAGCCAGGCCTACGATCTCTACTCCTTCCGGATCCTGCCGAAGATGGGCCAGCTGGTGGCCGGCGACGCCGAGTCCTACCAGTACCTGGCCGAGAGCATCCGCATGCACCCGGACCAGGAAACCCTCAAGGCCATGATGAAGGACGCCGGCTTCGACGAGGTGGAATTCCACAACCTCACCGGCGGCATCGTCGCCCTGCACCGGGGTTTCAAGTTCTGATGCCCCTGCCCCAGCTGCTCTCGGCCCTGATGGAGCACGGCGCCAACGCCCTGCTGCGTTTCGATACCGCCAGCGATCGCCGCCTGGCGCGCCTGGACGGCAGGGCCATCAACCTGGAGCTGACCGACCTGCACCTGGCCCTGGGCCTGGTGGTGCGGGCCGACGGCCTGATGGTGATGGGTCCCCAGGAAGGCGCCGACGCCAGCCTGCGGCTGCCGCTGTCGGCCCTGGACAGGCTCAAGGATCCCGCCCAGCTGCCCGCCGCCATCCGCGACGGCGCCCTGGAGCTGGACGGTGACCCCATGCTGCTGAAGGGCTTCAGCGAGCTGTTCTCCAAGCTGGACGTGGACTGGGAAGGGGAGCTGGCCCGTTACCTCGGCGACGTGCCCGCCCATCTGCTGTTCAAGGCCGGCCGCACCCTGTCGGTCAGGCTGAAGGCGGCCGCCAGCGGCTTCGGCCAATGGAGCTCGGAACAGCTCACCGAGGAGGCTCGCCTGACCCCGCACCGCCTGGAGCAGCGCGCCTTCTTCGACCAGGTGGACGACCTGCGCAGCGACAGCGAACGGCTGCTGCGGCGCCTGGAAGCCCTGGAGGCCAGATCATGAGCTGGCGCCGCCTCTACCAGGTCGTCAAGACCCTGCTCCAGCACGGCCTGGACGAGCTGGTCCCGCGCCGCTTCACCCCCTGGTACCTGCGCCTGGGCCGTTGTTGCCTGTTCTGGGTGCGCAGCAGGCACAGGGACAAGGGCCGGGGCGAACGGCTGCGCCTGGCCCTGGAGAAACTGGGTCCCGTCTACGTGAAATTCGGCCAGATGCTGTCCACCCGGCGCGATCTGCTGCCGGACGATCTGGCCCTGGAGCTGGCCAAGCTCCAGGACAAGGTGCCGCCCTTCGACGGCGCCCTGGCCAGGGCCACCATGGAAAAGAGCCTGGGCGGCCCCCTGGAAACCTGGTTCAGTGACTTCGACGAACAGCCCCTGGCCTCCGCCTCCATCGCCCAGGTGCACAGCGCCGTGCTCAGGGACGGCGGCCGCCAGGTGGTACTGAAGGTGATCCGCCCCGACATAGAGCCGGTGATCCAGGCCGACCTGTCGCTGATGGCGGAATTCGCCGCCCTGGTGGCCCGCTTCCTGCCCGACGGCAAGCGGCTGCGGCCAAGGGAAGTGATCAACGAATACCGCAAGACCCTGCTGGACGAGCTGGATCTGCTGCGCGAGGCCGCCAACGCCATCCAGCTCGGCCGCAACTTCGCCGGCTCCCGATCCCTCTATGTGCCCGAGGTCTATTCCGAACTGTGCCGCAAGAACCTGCTGGTCATGGAGCGCATCTACGGCATCCCCGTGGCCGACGTGGAGGGCCTGCGGGCCAACGGCACCAACCTGGAGAGGCTGGCGGAGCGGGGCGTGGAGGTGTTCTTCACCCAGGTGTTCCGGGACTCCTTCTTCCATGCCGACATGCACCCGGGCAACATCTTCGTTTCCTACGAGCATCCCGAGGATCCCCAGTACATCGGCATCGACTACGGCATTGTGGGTACCCTGGCCAAGGAAGACAAACGCTACCTGGCCGAGAACTTCGTGGCCTTCTTCAACCGCGACTACCGCAAGGTGGCGGAGCTGCACGTGGATTCCGGCTGGGTCCCCTATGACACCTCGGTGGACGAATTCGAGATGGCCATCCGCACCGTCTGCGAGCCCATCTTCGAAAAGCCCCTGGCGGAGATCTCCTTCGGTCAGGTGCTGGTGAACCTGTTCAACACCGCCAGGCGCTTCAACATGGAGGTGCAGCCCCAGCTGGTGCTGCTGCAGAAGACCCTGCTCTATATCGAGGGCCTGGGCCGCCAGCTCTATCCGCAGCTGGATCTGTGGAAGACCGCCAAGCCCTTTCTGGAGGACTGGCTCAAGGAGCAGATGGGCCCCAAGGCCATGCTCAAGCAGGTCCGCGCCAACCTGCCGTTCTGGGGCGAAAAGCTGCCGGAGCTGCCGGACCTGCTCTACGACAACCTGCGCCTGGCCAGGCAGTGGCAGCAGCAGGGTGCCCTGCGCGAGGCTCGCCAGGCGGCCCGTGAGGAACGCCGCTTCCAGCGCCTGAGCTGGCTGCTGGCCGGCACCACCTTCGCCATCGGCGGCGCCGTGCTGGCCACCCAGTTCGACTGGTGGATCCCGGCCCTGGTGGCGGCCCCCTGGCCGCTTTGCTGGTACCGGATGTTAAGAACCTAGGGGTGCCGGCCCGGCCGGTGCCAATGCGTTATTTACTGAAATCGAGGGACACAATATGTTTGGCAATATCAGCATCTGGCAGCTTCTTATCCTGCTTGCGGTGATCGTGCTGCTGTTCGGCACCAAGAAGCTGCGCAACCTGGGCTCGGATCTGGGCGCCAGCGTCAAGGGCTTCAAGAAGGCCATGAACGAAGACGAGGAAAAGAAGCAGCTGGACGACAAGTCCGAAAAGGACGCCGATTTCCAGGAAACCAAGAGCAAAGAGAAGGATAAGGGCTGATGTTCGACATCGGCTTCTGGGAGCTGATCCTCATCGCCGTGCTGGCCCTGGTGATCCTGGGGCCACAGCGCATGCCCGTGGCCGTGAAAACGGTGGGACGCTGGGTACGCACCTTCAAGGGCATGGCCAACCAGGTCCGCATGGAGCTGGAACGGGAGCTGCACACCCAGGAACTGCATGAGAACCTCAAGAAGGCCGAGCAGATGGGCATGAAGGATCTGCCCAAGCACCTGGATGACTCGGTGAAGGAGCTCAAGCAGCACGCCGACGACCTGCAGCGCCCCTACGGGGACAAGAAGGACAAAGATGAGTGAGATCAACGCCCAGGAAATGCCGCTGCTGGCCCATCTGCTGGAGCTGAGGAACCGGCTGCTGCGTGCCCTGCTGGCGGTGGGCCTGGTGTTCGCCGCCCTGGCCGCCTTCGCCCAGGAGATCTACCACCAGCTGGCCATGCCGCTGCTGGACAAGTTGCCGGAAGGGGCCTCGATGATCGCCACCGACGTGGCCACCCCCTTCTTCACCCCCTTCAAGCTGGCCATGGTGCTGGCCTTCTTCCTGGCCATGCCGGTGGTGCTCTACCAGGTCTGGGCCTTCGTGGCGCCTGGCCTGTACAAGAACGAGAAGCGCCTGGTGGCGCCGCTGATGGCGGCCAGCACCCTGCTCTTCTACGGCGGCATCGCCTTCGCCTACTTCGTGGTGTTCCCGATCATCTTCGGCTTCTTCACCTCGGTGGCGCCACAGGGGGTGACCATCGCTACCGACATCGCCAGCTACCTGGATTTCGTGCTCAAGCTGTTCTTTGCCTTCGGCCTGGCCTTCGAGATCCCCATCGCGGTGATGCTGCTCTGCCACACCGGCGCCACCACGCCGGCCAGCCTCAAGCAGAAACGGCCCTACATCATAGTGGGCGCCTTCGTGCTCGGCATGCTGCTGACGCCGCCGGACGTGATCTCCCAGACCCTGCTGGCCCTGCCCATGTGGCTGCTGTACGAATCCGGCATACTGATGGCCAGCCTGACCACCCGAGCCAAGGACGAGGAAGAAGAATGAAAAAGACGTTGATGCTGCTGGCCCTGGCCAGCTTTGCCGGCCAGGCCACCACCCTGGAGAGCAAGCTGCAGGAATGCGCCCAGCGCCCCGACAACCAGCTGCGCCTGGCCTGTTATGACACCCTGGCCGAACAGGCCAGGGAAGAGGCCCCTACCGCCGAACAGCGCTTCGGCCTGGAGCACAAGCAGACCCAGCAGGGTGCCGCCGAGTCCCTGACCGCACTGGTGGCCGATGCCAAGCGCAACGCCTATGGCAAGCTCAGCATCCGTCTGGACAACGGCCAGCTCTGGAAGCAGACCGATGGCGGCCGCTTCAGCCTGGAAGCCGGAGACAAGGTGGTGCTCGACAAGGGCGCCCTGGGCAGCGTCTTCCTGAGCAAGGCAGGCGAAACCCGCCGCATCAAGGTCAAGCGCATCAAATGAGCCTCTGCGATATCGCCGTCAACCTCACCGACGGTGCCTTCGACAAGGACAGGGAGCAGGTCCTGGCCCGGGCCCGGGAGGCCGGCGTGTCCCGGCAGATCCTTACCGGCACCAGCGTGAGCGAAAGCCAGGCGGCCCTGGCGCTGGCCGAGGTCCATGAGGGCCTCTACGCCACCGCCGGCATCCACCCCCATTACGCCGGTGAGGCCCAGGACGACGCCCTGGCCACACTGGAAGCCCTGGCCGCCCATCCCAAGGTGGTGGCCATCGGCGAGTGCGGCCTGGACTTCTTCCGGGATCTGTCGCCCAGGCCGGTACAGGAGGCCCTGTTCGAGCAGCAGCTGGCCCTGGCCGCCTGGCTGCAGATGCCGGTGCTGCTCCACGAGCGGGAAGCCGCAGAGCGCCAGTACGCCATCCTGCGCCGCTTCCGGGACCAGTTGCCCGGCGCCGTGGCCCACTGCTTTACCGGCGATGAAGCTACCCTCAGGCGCTGGCTGGAGCTGGATCTCCATATCGGCATCACCGGCTGGATCTGCGACGAACGCCGTGGCCTGCATCTTCGCGAGCTGGTCCGGCAGATACCGGCCGAGCGGCTGCTGCTGGAAACGGACGCCCCCTACCTGATCCCCCGGGATCTCAGCCCCAAACCCAAGAGCCGCCGCAACGAGCCATGCTACCTGCCCCATATCCTGAGGACGGTGGCCCGGTGCCGGGACGAAGACCCCGAAACCCTGGCCGCCCAGGCCCTGGCCAACAGTCAACGGCTGTTCGGCATCGACTGAACGGCCCAACCCCATAACGCCGGCAACGGCCAACCTTAAGGAGAATGCCCGTGTCCTTCAGTTCCTCCCGCCTTCCGGGCCACCGCATGCGCCGCATGCGCAAGGACGACTTCAGCCGCCGCCTGATGGCGGAAAACCAGCTCACCGTGAACGATCTCATCTATCCGGTGTTCATCTTGCCCGGCAAGCAGCGCCGCGAGGCAGTGGAGTCCATGCCGGGCGTGGAAAGGCTGTCCATCGATCTGCTGGTGGAAGAGGCCCGCGAGCTGGTGGCGCTGGGCGTGCCCGCCGTGGCCCTGTTCCCGGTGACCCCGGCCGACCGCAAATCGCTGATGGCCGAGGAGGCCTATAACCCGGACGGCCTGGCCCAGACCGCGGTGCAGGTGCTCAAGTCCCATTTCCCCGAGCTGGGGGTGATCACCGACGTGGCCCTGGATCCCTTCACCACCCACGGCCAGGACGGCATCATCGACGAGGACGGCTATGTGCTCAACGATGTCACCACCGAGATCCTGGTCAAGCAGGCCTTGAGCCACGCCGAGGCCGGCGCCGACGTGGTCGCCCCCTCCGACATGATGGACGGCCGCATCAAGGCCATCCGCGAGGCCCTGGAAGCAGCAGGCCACATCAACGTGCGTATCATGGCCTATTCCGCCAAGTACGCCTCCCACTACTATGGCCCCTTCCGGGACGCGGTCGGCTCCGCCGGCAACCTCAAGGGCGGCAACAAGATGACCTACCAGCAGGACCCCGCCAACAGCGACGAGGCCCTGCACGAGGTGGCCCTGGACATCCAGGAAGGCGCCGACATGGTGATGGTCAAGCCGGGCATGCCCTACCTGGACGTGGTGCGTAGGGTCAAGGACGAGTTCAAGGTACCCACCTTCGCCTACCAGGTCAGCGGCGAATACGCCATGCACATGGCCGCCATCCAGAACGGCTGGCTGAAGGAGAAGGAATGCATCATGGAGGGCCTGCTGGCCTTCAAGCGCGCCGGCGCCGACGGCATCCTCACCTACTTCGCCAAGCAGGCGGCCAGGTGGCTCAAGGAAGAGGCCTGAAAAAAGAAGCCCCGGCAGAGCCGGGGCGAAGATCAGATGGAATAGTCGAGTAATGGAAGCATCCCGCTCCCCTATTGGGCCTGCGGCCCAATAGGACTCGTATCAGGAGCCAGTATCATAAAGCCTGGCTCCCCGCGACAGGGCAGGCCTGAGCCGGCCTGCCGGTCTATCGCCTAACGCTATGATTCTTCCTCTTCCAGGAAGGCGGCCAGCTGGCTAGCCAGGCGCTCCCTTTCCAGCAGGTAGAAGTGGCCACTCTTGCCGCAGCGACCGACCAGTTCCATGCCCAGGGCATTGCAGAGGCTGTCGGCATCGCCGCGGTAGCCCCGCCAGATCAGGCCATGGATGTTGGAATTGCGCATGATGATGTACATCAGCTGCTTCAGGCAGCGCTCCAGCTGGGTGTCGCAGAGGCCACCGACATGGCTGACCAGCAGGTAGCAGGGCGTCTTGCTGTCGGCCAGGCTGTGGCCTTCCAGGCCCTTGAAGTAGCCGGCCGCATCTTCCTGCAGGGCATCCAGGGACGACTTCTTCAACGGCATCATCACCATGTGGGCCAGCAGCAGATCGTGGTGCCGGATCAACTGGTGAGAGAGCTGCCCCTGGGCATTGATGCGCCGGCAGGTCTCGATCAGCAGCGGATCTTCGTCACTGGAGGCGATCCAGGACTGAAAACGCTCGAATTCCTCGGGCTCATCCTCGCTGCAGGTGATGCCGTCCTTGAGGTGATCGGCCACCCGGTAACGAAAGAAGAAGGCCCGCAGTCGGGTCCAGGGCTCCTGCAGCAGGAAGGAGTCGGCCATGCGGCGTACGTCCTGGCGATCGCCATCGCAGAGCGTCAACAGGGGATCTTCGCCAACGGCGGCGATGATCTGGGCCTGGCGATACAGTGACGGCGTGGTAACACCCCGCTCCCATCGGCTGATGGTCACAGCATCAAGACGTGCAAACGCATCCCTGCGACAGGAGAGATGGTGAGCAAATTCCTCTTGAGACAACCCCAAGGTTCGCCTTTTGGCTTTGACGAACGAACAAAATTCAAAGTTCATCAACCACCTATTGTGATCTTTTGTTCTCAGTGGTCGGCAGCCCTAAAGTCTGATATGGCTGGCCATCAAGGGTACATAGCATAGCAATTATCGATACCCCCTGTATTGCCTTATACTACAGGGTTCTGACGATTTATTGTGTTTGTTAACCTAAGGGTGATAATCTTTAATCACCTGTAACCAATAAGGCCACGAGGACAGGATGCCCCGACAACTGCTTTTTGTCACCCTCTGTTTGCTGCTGAGCTTGCCGGCGGCGGCCAAGGTGTACCAGTGCGAAATGGCCAATGGTCGCATGGAATACCGGGATACCCCCTGCAAGAAGGGGGATCAAAAGGTCTACCAGAAGGGCAAGACCAAGGCGGCCAGCCGCACCAAGCTGACCCGGACCCAGAACTACCAACTGCTCAGCGGCCCCTGGTGCAACTTCGCCACTTCCCTGTCCATGACCGGCTCCAAGGATCTGTCCAATCCCGCCCAGTGGCTGTTCACCGAAGACAGCCTCAGCGTCGACATGGGCGGACGCCACATCGAATCCGGCTTCAGCCAGGAAAAGGGCCTGCTGCACATGGACAACCCCCGCTTTGGCAACTACGACGTGCTGATGCAGGGCAGTGACAGCATGGTCATGAAGGGCGATTACGGCTACTACTTCTTCCGCAAGGGATACTGCCAGGGTTGATAGGCTGCCGTACCAGGGTGTACTTATACTAGGGCAACGTACACCAGATAATAACAACGGCATGTTTGACATAGACCAGTACCTCACCATCCTCGCACGCAACGAAGGTTCCGACCTCTACCTCTCCACCGGGGCACCGCCCTGCGCCAAGTTTCACGGCCAGCTCAAGGCCCTGGCCAAGGAGCCCCTTGAACCCGGCGAGATCGCCGAAATAGCCGACTTCGTCATGGACGAAGAGCAGCGCGTCAAATTCAAAAAGGAACTGGAGATGAACCTGGCCAGGTCCATCTCGGGCGTGGGCCGTTTCCGGATCAACATCTTCAAGCAGCGTAACGAGGTCAGCATAGTGGCCCGTTACATCCGCAACGACATCCCGGATGCCGACCAGCTGGGCCTGCCGCCCATCCTCAAGGATGTGATCATGACCAAGCGCGGCCTGGTGCTGTTCGTGGGCGCCACCGGCTCGGGCAAGTCCACCTCCCTGGCCGCCCTCATCGACTACCGCAATTCCAACGCCAGTGGCCACATCATCACCATCGAGGATCCGGTGGAGTTCGTGCACAAGCACAAGAAGAGCATCATCAACCAGCGGGAGGTGGGCACAGACACCCGCAGCTTCCACGATGCCCTGGTCAACACCCTGCGCCAGGCGCCGGACGTGATCCTCATCGGTGAGATCCGCGACCGCGAAACCATGGAGCATGCCCTGGCCTTCGCGGAAACCGGTCACCTCTGCATCTCCACCCTGCACGCCAATAACGCCAACCAGGCCCTGGACAGGATCATCAACTTCTTCCCGGAGGAGCGCCGTCCCCAGCTGCTGCTGGATCTGTCACTGAACCTCAAGGCCTTCGTCTCCCAGCGCCTGCTGCCGACCCTGGACGGCAAGCGCTGCGCCGCCATCGAGATCCTGCTGGGCACGCCCACTGTGCAGGAGATGATCAAGCGCGGCGACGTGCACGCCATCAAGGAAATCATGCAGAAGTCCGAAAACGTCGGCATGCAGACCTTCGACACCGCCCTGTTCAACCTGCACATGCAGGGCAAGATCAGCCTGGAAGACGCCATTCGCAACGCCGACTCGGCCAACGATCTGCGCCTGAAGGTGAAGCTGGCCAAGAACGAAGCCGCCGGCAGCGGCGGCATGAGCCTGAGCCTGGAAGGGGAAGGTGAAGGTGAAAAGGAAGCCTGAGCAGCAAGGCGGTTGCTAGCCGCCCTGATGCAGCTTGTGGATCTGCACGGGGCCCGGTTCGATATAGCGGTCCCCGTGTTTCAGCCAGTGTTCCTGGGGCAGGTGGAAGAGGAAGAATTTTTCCCTGTGGCTGTCGGTGACGAAGCCCATGCCCATCTGCGACATCTCGAAATGCACATCGCTGATAAAGTCATTGGTGAAGCGCTGCCGGCCCGACAGCTGTTGGATATCGTCCCGGGTGAGAAACACGCCCTGGCGGACGTGAGACAGCCTCTCGTGGAGCCACTGGGCGAACTCTTTGGCGCTTTTCATCGACATGATGTCCCCTCTGCGTGCACGCCTTATGTAAACCATATATAGCAGAGTGGGGCTAGTTCAGGTCGAGATGCAGTCCTTCAACGCGCAGCCGGTCACATTCTTCCTGCAGTTGACCGCTGATGAGGGGGTGCCGGGCCAGCCAGCCCTCCGGCAACCGCAACAGCCAGCCCTTTTCCTTTTGAACCAAAGAGAAAGCATGGATCGGCAATGGCTGGCGCCTGCCGCAGAACATGACGGCCAGGCGATGGCAGAGCAGCAGCTGCCGCCGTGACGCCGGTATCTTGCTCCAGTTGATGGGACCGGATTGCTGGCCTACCAGGGCCACCAGGATGCGCCTGTCCACCTGGCTGAAGCCGGGCAGTTCCAGGTGCTCCAGCAGATAGGCACCATGGCGGGCCGCCCCCTTGAAGCCGACCGCCAATCCCAGTTCATGGAGGCGCGCCGCCGCGTCCAGCAGGGCCAGCCCGTTGTCATCCATGGCTCCCGCCAACTGCCGCGCCAGGGCGCTGACCAGGGCCCCCTGGCGGCTGTCCAGGGAAAAACGCTCTTCCAGGGAGGCCAGGGTACGGCTGCGCACATCCAGGGAAGGTGCCGGCAACAGGCCGTAGATGATGCCTTCCCGCAGCGCCCCGCCCGAGGCCTGCATGGTGTTGATGCCCAGGCTGCGGAAGATGGCGATCAGGATCGCCAGGCCGGCGGCAAACACCGGCTTGCGATCCTCGGCCAGGCCCGGCAGCGACAGGCTGTCCATGTGACCACAGGCGATGGTGTCGGCCAGGGTCCGCTCCAGCCGGGCCAGGGTCACCTCTTCATCCTCGCCCCGGGCCAGCTGCACCTCCTGCACCGCCTGCACCGAACCGGAGGCGCCGACACAGTGGTCCCAGCCCAGCCCCAGGTAGCTGTCCCGCACCGGTGCCAGCCTGGTCATGGCGTCGGCAACGGCCAGGTCGAAGCGGGCGCTGTCAAGCGCCCCATCGGCGAAGTGACGTTCGTGGAAGGTGACACAGCCCATTTCCAGGCTGTTGAGCAACTCGGGGGTGAAGTTCTCCCCAACCACCAGCTCGGTGGAAGCCCCGCCTATGTCGACGACCAGGCGACGGCCGCACTGGCCGGCGGTATGGGCCACGCCCTGGTAGATGAGGGAGGCCTCGTCCAGGCCGCTGATCACGTCGATGGGATGGCCAAGGATACGGGCCCCTTCGGCCAGGAAGACATCGGCATTGCCCGCCAGCCTGAGGGTGGCGGTGGCGACGATACGCAGGTTGGACTTGGGTACGTCGGCCAGGCGTTCGGCAAAGAGGCGCAGGCAATCCCAGCCCCTTTCCATGGCCTCGCGGGACAACTGGTAGTCCCCGTCCAGGCCGGCCGCCAGGCGCACCTTGCGCTTGATCTTGGCGACCGTCTGGGCGTGGCCGCCCCGCTCATGCACCAACAGCATATGGAAGCTGTTTGACCCCAGGTCGATGGCGGCGTAGAGGGGGCGTTGCTCTGGCATTGGACCCTTAGTCGTTGCGCGGACGGCGACGTCCCTGGCCACTACGGCCACGGCCACCCGGGCCGCGGCCGCCAGGCCTGGCACCGGGCCCGTTCCGACGCGGCAGGCGCTTGGGCGGGTTGAGATCGGTCAGCAGGGCCGTGGCATCGTACTTGGTCACCGGGATGCTGTGGCCGATATAGGCCTCGATGGCCGGCAGGTTGAAGACGTATTCTTCACAGGCCAGGCTCACCGCGGCACCGGAGGCGCCGGCACGGCCGGTCCGGCCGATGCGATGCACATAGTCCTCGGCATCGTCCGGCAGGTCGAAGTTGTAGACATGGGTCACGGCCGGGATATGCAGACCGCGGGCCGCCACGTCTGTGGCCACCAGGATGTCCAGCTTGCCCTGGGTGAAATCGTCCAGGATGCGCAGCCGCTTCTTCTGGGGCACGTCGCCGGTCAGCAGGCCGACGCGATGGCCGTCGGCGGCCAGGTGGCCCCAGACCTTCTCGCAGCCATGCTTGGTATTGGAGAAGACGATGGCCTTATCGGGCCAGTCTTCCTCGATCAGGGTCAGCAGCAGCTTGAACTTGTCTTCCTTGGAGGGATAGAACAGCTCTTCGGTGATGCGGGCACCTGTCTTCTGCTCCGGCTCCACCTGCACGTGCTCGGGCTCGTTCATGTGCTCGTAGGCCAGTTCCTGGACCTTGAAGGACAGGGTGGCAGAGAACAGCATGTTGAGGCGCTCGGTGGCCGGCGGCATGCGGCGGAACAGGTAGCGGATGTCCTTGATGAAGCCGAGGTCGAACATGCGGTCCGCCTCGTCCAGCACCACGGCCTGGATGGCCTTGAGGTCGAAGACACCCTGCTTGAAGTAGTCGATGATGCGACCTGTGGTGCCGATCAGCACGTCAACGCCCGCTTCCAGCTGCTGGCGCTGGCTGTCGTAGCCTTCACCGCCGTAGATAAGCGCCATCTTCATGTTGGCGGCCTTGGCGATGGCAAGGGCATCGTTGTGGATCTGCACCGCCAGTTCCCGGGTCGGCGCCATGATGATGGCCCTGGGCTGGGTCTTTTCCCGCCCTTCAACTTCCGGGATGGTCAGCAAATGATGGAAGGTCGCCGCCAGGAAGGCGATGGTCTTGCCCGTTCCGGTCTGTGCTTGACCGGCCAGGTCCTTCTTCTCAATGAGGATGGGGAGGGACAGGGCTTGAATAGGCGTACAGTTGTGGAAGCCCTTTTCGTTCAGGCCTTCCAACACCTCTGGTGCCAGCCCCAGCTCACTGAATTTGGTTTCGGTTAAATGGGTCTTAGTCATAGGCGTTTAGCATACCCCGTCGGCTTGCATTAAGAAACCGATTCCAGTGAAATAGGTCACCCCAATCGATGGCGCCCTCTTTGCGCCGGCAGCCCTGGGGTATAAGCTTGTACGGGATGCCTTTTGACCTCAGGTCCTTGCCCGTGACAAGGATTCATAACGGAGATAGCAATGAGCGACAAAATTGTTCACCTCAGCGACGACAGCTTTGAAAGCGACGTACTGAACGCCGACAGCCCCGTGCTGGTGGATTTCTGGGCCGAGTGGTGTGGTCCCTGCAAGATGATCGCCCCCGTCCTGGACGATATCGCTGAGGAATATGCTGGCCGCCTGACCGTTGCCAAGCTGAACATCGACCAGAACTCCGACACGCCGCCCAAGTTCGGCATCCGTGGCATCCCCACCCTGCTGCTGTTCAAGGGTGGCCAGGTTGCCGCCACCAAGGTCGGCGCCCTGTCCAAGACCCAGCTGAAAGAGTTCCTGGACGAAAACATCTGATTCGCCAGAAGCAGTGCCGGCCTCCGCGCCGGCACTTGTTTTTTGCCACCAGCAAACCTTCGGCAAAACCGCCTATTTTCTGGACGCCCCCGGATAAAGGTGCTAATTTAACGGCGTTTGACGCACTCCAACCGACCACCCCTTCGCGTTCACCACCCCAGGGACTGGTTACCAAAATTTTCCCGATTAACTTTCGTAAAAAGTTAGAAAACCCACCACTATGAATCTTACCGAATTAAAGAGAATGCCAGTCTCCGAGCTGGTGCAGCTGGCCGAGTCCATGGGCCTGGAAAACATGGCCCGGGCCCGCAAACAAGACATCATCTTTGGCATCCTCAAGGCCCACGCCAAATCCGGCGAAGACATCTTCGGTGACGGGGTTCTGGAAATCCTCCAAGACGGCTTCGGTTTCCTGCGTAGCGCCGATTCCTCCTACCTGGCCGGTCCCGACGATATCTATGTCTCCCCCAGCCAGATCCGCCGTTTCAACCTACGCACCGGCGATACCATCACCGGCAAGATCAGGCCCCCCAAGGAAGGCGAACGCTACTTCGCCCTGCTGAAGGTCAATCAGGTCAACTTCGACCGCCCGGAAAACGCCCGCAACAAGATCCTCTTCGAAAACCTCACCCCCCTCCATGCCCAGGAACGCATGCGCATGGAAAGGGGCAACGGCAGCACCGAGGACATCACCGCCCGGGTACTGGATCTGTCCGCCCCCATCGGCAAGGGCCAGCGCGCCCTGATCGTGGCGCCGCCCAAGGCCGGTAAGACCATACTGCTGCAGAACATCGCCCAGAGCATCGCCGCCAACAACCCGGACGCCGAGCTGATGGTACTGCTCATCGACGAACGTCCCGAGGAAGTGACCGAGATGCAGCGCCTGGTCAAGGGCGAGGTGGTTGCCTCCACCTTCGACGAGCCCGCCAGCCGCCACGTACAGGTGGCCGAAATGGTCATCGAAAAGGCCAAGCGCCTGGTCGAGCACAAGAAGGACGTGGTGATCCTGCTCGACTCCATCACCCGCCTGGCCCGCGCCTACAACACCGTCGTGCCCAGCTCCGGCAAGGTACTCACAGGTGGTGTCGACGCCAACGCCCTGCACAGGCCCAAGCGCTTCTTCGGCGCCGCCCGTAACGTCGAGGAAGGCGGCAGCCTGACCATCATCGCCACCGCCCTGATCGACACCGGCTCCAAGATGGACGAAGTCATCTACGAGGAGTTCAAGGGCACCGGCAACATGGAACTGCACCTGTCCCGCAAGATAGCCGAAAAGCGCGTCTTCCCGGCCATCGACTTCAACCGCTCCGGCACCCGCCGCGAGGAGCTGCTGGCGACCCCGGAAGAGCTGCAGAAGATGTGGATCCTGCGCAAGATCCTCCACCCCATGGAGGAGATCGGTGCCATGGAATTCCTTATCGACAAGCTGTCCATGACCAAGACCAACGACGAGTTCTTCGAAGCCATGAAGCGCACCAAGAGCTGATCCGAAGTCCCCCCCGAAACGGCCGCCATTGCGGCCGTTTTTTTATGTCCGCCGTCCGGTGACAAAGCCTGTTACATTTATCCAAGTCACTCATTAACGGTCGCTTTTTATACTGGTACGAATGACCAGAGGGGGATCCTATGCTCTGCATGCTTATCCTGGCGACCGCCTTGTCGCAGCCGCCCGCCGCCCTGGCGGACTGGCGCCACGCCGGCCCCGCCCAGTGGGAAGCCTGGCTGGAGCAGCTCCCCACGGAAGCGCGAGAACAGCGCCTCTACCAATTGATCCAGGCCCTGGGCGCCGATGCCGAGCCCCTGTGGCTGCAAGGCTACAGTCGCTATCGCTCCCAGGTGCTGATGCCCCACCCGGAAGCACCGGGCAGGCAGTTGCCCCGCTGGCCCATTGCCGACCAGGCCAGGGCCGCGCTCGTCGCCCAGGAGCACAGGCAATGGCAGCAGCAGTGGCGCTCACGGCTGAGCCAAGGAGAGCTGGACTGGCACCCTGACCAGGCCAAGGCTCTGGCCCGTTGGCTGGTCAGTCTCGACGACGAGGCCTATGGCCAGGCCGAAGCGCTGTTACGACCATCCCCCCCGACCGATACCGCCGTGCTGGCCGCCCTGGCCGAACGCAGCCTGTCGCCTAACTGGCTCCAAGCCCTGTGGCAGGCCACCGTCACGGCCGACGCCATCAGGGTGCTCAGGGGCCTGCCCGGACGTCTGCCCGAGCCGGAGCTGGCCCGGGCATTGCAGGCGGCCGCCGAGAACGAGGCGCTGCGCTCCCTGGCCTGGAACCTGCTGGCGACCACCGAACCCAATGCACTCTGGCGGGAGCTGGATGGCCCGGATGCGGCCCTGGCCGCCGCCGCCCTGGCCAGGAGCCCCCATCCCCAGGTGCCAGAACGCCTGGCCGAACTGGCCCTGCAGGGCCATGTCCGAGCCCTGTGGGCACTGAAGCTGGGGGGGCATAAACGGCAGCTCAGGGCGCTGGCCGAGCGCCTGCCCCACAACAGGGAGCTGGACCCATGGCGCTGATCACCACCCTGGCCCTGGCGGCCACGCTGTTCCAGTACACGGAGCACGACCAGGGCCCAAACCAGATCCCGCTGGGCTATCCGGTGCCGGTGCCGGTGGACTCCCTGACCCCGGTACCGGGGTTTCGCAGCTACCAGGCCCTGAACCAACGCCATCAGAGCCTTGTTGATGCAAGCCGGGTCCATGGCCACACCCTTGGCGAGACCCTGGAAGGCCGCCTCCTGCCCGCCTACCAGTTCGGCGACGCCGACATCCTGACCCCCTCTGGGGCCACCGAAGGGGCGGCCATCATCGTCGGCGGCATACACGCCAGGGAATGGCAGAGCCCGGAAGCGGTCAGCTACCTGCTGGAGAGCCTGGCCCTGGGCGAGCCGGATCCGGGGCTGGCCGATTACCTGGCCGACAGCCTGGATCTGTACCTGGTGCCGGTGCTGAACATAGATGGCCTGCTGCAGACCCAGCGCTACCCGGCTCGGGTCAGCCAGAGCGCCGACACCCCAAGGGAAGGCCGCATGCGCCGCAAAAACCTGCACGGCGCCGACAACGACATCACCACGGACCAGGACAACCTGGAAGGCGTGGACCTCAACCGCAACAACAGTCCCTATTGGGCCACCAGCAGCGGCTCAAGTGATGATCCCCAGTCCCTTGTCTACCACGGCACGGGACCGGCCTCGGAGCCGGAGATCCAGGCCCTGGCCGGACTGGCCACATTGGCCGGCCGCCAGCGCCTTCGCCTCTACATCGACACCCACTCCTTCTCCCAGCTCTACTTTGCCGCCCGTACCGGACAGGCCAGCCGCGACAACAGGACGGACCGCCTGGCGGCCTGGATGCGCGGGGTCAACGGCAACAAATACGCCTACAGCCCGTCCCAGGCCGGCGCCGGTATCGGCACCACGGAAGAGTTCTTCGCCAATAGCTACGACATTCCCGCCTACACCCTGGAGATCGAGCCCCGCCAGTCCGCTGCGCAATATGGCGGCAATGGCGTTTCCCACGATGGCTTCATCCTGCCCGAGGCCGAGGTACCGAGGATGCGGGACGAGATCCGTCTCAGCTACCTGGCCGGTCTCTATGCCGTTGCCGGTCCTCCGGTGCTGGAGGGGCTCACCGTCACGGCCCCCGACAGCGGCCAGTTGCTCTACCAGGGACTCTGGCAGGGCGACGGCAGCCGCCGGCAGCTGGTGAAGGAAGCGGGCCCACTGCCCAGCCCGGGCCAGCTCGTACGGCTGACCCTGCAGTTCGACAAGCCCATGCGCCTGGCGCTGCTGGGCCAGTCTGGACCAAGTGCGCCGGCCCTGGGCCTGATCACGCCAGACGCCAGCTTCCCCCTGGATAGCAGCGGCGGCCGCTGGCTGATGGCCGACGACGGCGGTTACCGGCGTTACCCGGGCGATACCTTTACCCTGGACATCCAGTGGCCCCAGCTTCCCGGCGACAGCCAGCTGCTGGCGCTGGCCGTCACGGTCGGCGACGCCCTGGGCCAGCAGCTCGACAGCAACCCGGCCAGCACCGCCCACTGGCGCAATGGTCAATGGCTGGGCTACGAAGACGACGACGGCGACAGCGGCGACCGGGGCGGCAGCGACCGCAGTCAGCGCCTGCTGGATGACGGCAGCCCGCTGTTCCCGCCGCCACCGCCGCCGCCCCCAAGCAGCGGCGGCGGCGGAGGAGGTGCCCTAAGCTGGCTGCTGGCGTTGCTGGGCTGCGCTGGGGCACGCAGGAAGCTATAATGGCGCCACTTCGTCCCTGGCGCCCACTAGATGAAATACAAGGATTTGCGTGACTTCCTCGACCAGCTTGAAAAGGCCGGCGAGCTCAAGCGCATCAAGCAGCCCATAGATCCCAACCTGGAGATGACCGAGATCGCCGACCGCACCCTGCGCGCCGGCGGCCCGGCCCTGCTCTTTGAAAAACCCGTCGGCCACGACATGCCGGTGCTGGCCAACCTGTTCGGCACCACCAGGCGGGTGGCCCTGGGCATGGGCCAGGAGGACGTCACCGCCCTGCGCGACGTAGGCCGGCTGCTGGCCTATCTCAAGGAGCCGGAGCCGCCCAAGGGCTTCAAGGATCTGATGGACAAGCTGCCGGTGTTCAAGCAGGTGCTGAACATGCCGGTGAAGAAGCTCTCCAAGGCCCCCTGCCAGGACGTGGTGCTTGAGGGCGACGACGTCGACTTGGACGCCATCCCCATCCAGACCTGCTGGCCGGAAGACGCAGCACCGCTGATGACCTGGGGCCTGACCGTCACCCGCGGCCCCTACAAGAAGCGCCAGAACCTGGGCATCTACCGCCAGCAGAAGCTGGGCCGCAACAAGCTGATCATGCGCTGGCTGTCCCACCGGGGCGGCGCCCTGGATTTCGCGGAATGGAAGGAAGCCCATCCCGGCGAGAAGTTCCCGGTGGTGGTGGCCTTCGGCGCCGATCCGGCCACCATACTGGGCGCCGTCACCCCGGTGCCGGACAGCCTGTCCGAATACGCCTTCGCCGGCCTGCTGCGGGGCACCAAGACCGAGGTGGTCCAGGCCGTCTCCTGCGATCTGGAGGTACCGGCCAGCGCCGAGATCGTCCTGGAGGGCTACATCGACCCGGACGAGACCGCCATGGAAGGGCCCTTCGGCGACCATACCGGCTACTACAACGAGCAGGAACGCCACGCGGTGTTCACGGTGACCCATATCACCCGCCGCAAGGATGCCATCTACCACTCCACCTACACCGGCCGGCCGCCGGACGAGCCGGCCATCCTGGGGGTGGCCCTGAACGAGGTGTTCGTGCCGATCCTGCAGAAGCAGTTCCCGGAGATCGTCGACTTCTACCTGCCGCCGGAAGGCTGCAGCTACCGCATGGCGGTGGTGACCATGAAGAAGCGCTACCCCGGCCACGCCAAGCGGGTGATGATGGGGGTCTGGTCCTTCCTGCGCCAGTTCATGTACACCAAGTTCATCATCGTCTGCGACGACGACATCGACGCCAGGGACTGGAACGACGTGATCTGGGCCATCACCACCCGCATGGATCCCCAGCGCGACACCACCTTCGTGGCCAACACCCCCATCGACTTCCTGGACTTCGCCTCCCCCGAGGCCGGCCTGGGCTCCAAGATGGGCCTGGACGCCACCAACAAGCTGCCCGGTGAAGTGCACCGGGAATGGGGCCACCCCATCACCAAGGACCCGGACGTGGTCGCCAGGGTCGACGCCATCTGGGACGACCTGGGAATCTTCAAATAACACAAAGAGCCGACATGCAACGAATCAGCTGCCAGATCGAATCCCTAACCCCCTTCAGCGACACCGTGTTCAGGGTGCTGCTCAAGCCCCAGAGCAGGGTCGAGTTCAAGGCCGGCCAATACCTCAAGGTGGTGATGAGCGAAGAGGACAAACGCCCCTTCTCCATCGCCTCCCTGGCCGATGACGACCACATCGAGCTCCACATCGGTGCCTTCGGCCCCGACTCCTGGGCCATGCAGGTTATCGACCGACTGGAAGCCACGGACGAGATCGACATCGAGCTGCCCGGCGGCGAGGCCTTCCTGGACGAAACCAGCCAGGCCCCCGTGGTACTGGTGGCCGGCGGCACCGGCTTTTCCTATACCAATGCCATCCTGCAGCGGCTGCTCAAGGCCCAGCCCCAGCGCCAGGTGACCCTGTACTGGGGTGGCAAGATCCCCGAAGCCCTCTACATGCACGACGCCATGGCGGCGCTGGCCAGGGAGCATCAGCAGTTCCGTTATGTGCCCGTGGTGGAGGACGCTCCCGAGCACTGGGACGGCGAAGCCGGCCTGGTGGTGGAGGCCGTGGTGCACCAGCTCAAGACCCTGGGCGATTACCAGTTCTATATTGCCGGCCGCTTCGAGATGGCCGGGGTGGCCAGGGAGCTGTTCCTGGAGCACGGCGCCGACAGGGCCAACATCAAGGGCGATGCCTTCGCCTTCATCTGAAAAAGGCGCCGTCTGGCGCCTTTTTTATCACTGCAGGGTGGGTAGCGGCGTCACCGGCACCAGGATCAGATCCAGCTCCTGCTCGAGCTGGCGCGGATCCACCCCGTAACGGCTGTCATTGATGTAAAGCAGCTGACCGCCGCTGGCCACCACCCGGGCGCTCACCGCGTACTGGCGATGGGCCTCGAAGGCATCCTGGGGCAGGGTGAAGCGGTAGGCGACCGGCCAGGGCCTGTTGGCATCCAGCTCCAGGCGCGACAGGGTTCGCGACGGGGCATCGGCCAGGCTGACGTCTTCCAGGCTGACGATGACCAGGGCCCCCTCGGGCAACGGCGAGGCGCCGTCCAGCTGCAGCTTTCCTTGGATCTGGTGGGGTTGGGGACTGCAGGCGGCCGCCAGCAGGGCAAGCAGGGCCAAAAGCCGGGTCTTCATAAAGGCATCTCCAGGCAGGAAAAAGGCCCAGCCTAAGGCTCCGGGCCAAACGCCGACTGAACCCTAACGCTTGTTTTCCACCTCCCGACGGCAGCGATTGATGGCGTTTTCCATGCTCATCCGCCCGGCCAGCTTGCATTCGAACAGCAGTCGCCTGTCCTTGTAGATGGGTTTGTTGGTGGTACCTGTGATGAAGAATATCAGGTGATGGGCCCGGCCTTGAAAGGCGGCCACCTGGGAAATGACCACCACGTCGTCGGTCCAGCTGAGCTGGGTCTTGCCCACGAAAGGCTCCTGGTAGCGGGCCCCCGGGGCATTGAGCCGCTTGGGATCCCGCCAGCGCCACAGGTCGATCAGGAAGCTCTCCTCGTTGGCATAGGCCAGATCCGCATAGCGGGAGCTCAGATGAGGCGTACGCCCCAGGGCCAGGGTCGGCACCAGACAGGCCGCCAGCAGCCAGATTCGCCACGCCATGCGATTCCCCCAAAGCAATGCATTGCTTTGAGCGTAGTCCAGACTGCTGCGGTTGCTAGGCCACAAAAAAGCCTGCTTGCGCAGGCTTTTGTCACCGCATCCGCCACCAGAGCCAGGCATAACAGAGGCTCCAGCAGCTGCACATGGTCAGCAGATAGACATAGGCCGGCCGGGGCGGCAGCGCCAGCAATGCCTCCACCAGGGCGTAGGCGATGAACAGCCCCAGGGAGACCGCCAGGGCCAGCGCCATGGCCTTGAGGTTGGTGGTGAAATACATCTCGTCCTGGTGGATCAGCACCCGCATCGTGGTCCAGATCATGGGCAGCACACTGAGCAGCACCCCGGCCACCACCAGCCAGGGGCCCACGGCCAGTAGCTCGGCCCGGTAGAGCTTCAGCAGCACCGACATCAGCACGTAGAACAGCATGGCGCCGGCGAACTGGACCTTGTACTTGCGGGGGCCGGGTGCGAACAGGGGATCCATCACAGCACCTGCTTGTAGCTGAGCAGCGCCTGGTCGGTGGCGCCACGGCTTTCCTGGACCTGGGCCAGCCACAACCGCCATTGGGGATCGTCCTGGTGATCCAGGGCCGCCTGCAGGTAGCGCTGGGCCTCCTCTGCCTCGCCGGCGTTGAGGCTCAGCTTGCCCAGCACGGCCAGCAGCACCGGCGGCTGCTCGCCCTTGTGGTGCCACTTGAGCAGCCTGCGACGGCATTCGTCGCTGCTGGTCCCGGCCACCTGCACCAGGGCCATCAGCAGCTCCCGGTCGAGCTGTTTCTTCAGCGGCGTCATCAGCAGTTCCAGGGCCTCGTCGTGCTGGCCACCGCTGTGGTAGGCACGGGCAAAGGCGGCGATCACGGCCGGCTCCTGCAACACCTTGCGGCTCAGCACCTGCCGCAACCGGGCCAGGCCGGCAGCGCCTTCGTCATGGGCGGCCTGCTCGATGCGGGCCAGCAGGGCCGGCAGGTAATGCCTCTCCCGCTCCGCTTCCGGCAGGGCATCCAGCCTGGGCCAGAGTCCGGCCAGATCGCCCTGTTGCAGCGCCAGCCTGGCGGCCAGCCGCTGGCCAAGGGGGCTGTCCTGCTTCTCCTGTTCCAGCTGCTGCCAGCGGGCCCGGGCCGCCTCGGTTTCGCCCAGGGCGCTGAGCAGGGCCACGGCCGCCAGGGGTTCGCGGATCTTGTCCAGGCGGGCCTGCAGCTCGGTGCCGTTCCCTTCCAGATGGGCGGCCCAGGCCGCGGCCAGCTGCGGCAAGTCCGGCTGCTGGCTCTTGCCGGCACTGGCCTCCAGGGCGGCGCCGGCCTGGCGGTAACGGCCCTGCCAGAGTGCGCCCCAGCCCTTGTCCAGCTTCTTGTTGCGATCCGGGCGCTTGAACAGCCAGCGCACCAGCTTGCTCAGCTGGCGGTAAAGCAGGTACAGCACCAGGGGCGCCAGCACCAGCACCACCAAGTTGGTCTCGACCGTGTAATCACCCATGGCGATCAGCACATAGCCCTTCTTGCCGGCGGTCAGCGGCCCCAGCACCAGGCCCAGTACCAGCAGGGCGATCAGCAGCAGGAAGGTTCTCATGCGCCGACCTCCTCGGTGACCCTCAGGCTGTCCAGCCGCGCCGGCAGGGCCACCTGCACCGGCAGCTTGAGCAGCGCCTCCAGCTCGGCCTGGAAGGCCTGGACGGCGTCACTGTCCTGGTCGCCGTAGTCCCGGCTCCAGTCCTGGAGCTGGCGCAGGCCGGCCTGGTAGCGGTCGCTGTCGCCGGCGAACACCGCCAGCCTGGCCTCGCCCAGGGCCAGGCGCATGTTCTGCTGCAGGTAGCTGATCTGGTCCGGGCTCAGCAGCGGCTGCACCCCGCCCTGGCGTTTGCGGATCTTCAGGTATTCATCGGCGAAGCGCTGCCAGGTCTTGGCCGCGTTGTCCCACCAGTCACCCACGTCCTCGGAGAGGGTCAGGTCCGGCTCGGCCTCGGTGACCTCCGGCAGCTTGACCATGTCCAGCGGCAGCTTAGCCACCTGCTCCATCAGGCCGCCCAGGCGCAGGGCCAGGCCGCTGCGGTCCACCCTGGGCAGGGCCGCCAGCAGGGCCAGATCGGCGGCCACCGCCTGGCGCCAGGCCAGGATGTCCGCTTCCTCGGGCAGCTTGGCCAGGGCCCGCTCGGCGTCGCTCAGCAGGGCCTGGGCGGTGTCGGGATCCCGGGCCAGGTAGAGTTGGCGGTTGGCCATGCGTACCAGCATGGCCGCCTCCTGGCGGGGCCACTGCTGAGCCTGGTCGGCCTGGTTGGCCAGCCACTGGCTGCGCAGGGCTTCCAGGCTGGCCTGCTGCCGGGCCAGGGCCTCATCCAGGGCACCCTGGGTCTCAATCAGCCGGCCCAGCTCAGGCGGCTTGGGATGGCTGTGGCCGTCCAGTCGTTGCTGCAGACCGGCCAGCTCCGCCTGGGCTGCCTGGAACTGGCTGTACAGCCAGCCGCTGCCGCCCAGGGCAGCCAGGGCCAGCAGCAGGGCCAGGGCCGGCAGCAGCCGTCCCGGTTTGCCGGCCTGTTCCGGCTTGTCCGCCTGGGGCCTGGCCGGCCCTGCCCCTTTGCTCTCGGCCTTGGCCGGCTTGGTTTCGTCCGCCGCCTTGGGCTTAGCGTCCTTCAGCTTGTCGTCTTGGGTCATGGTGTTCTGACTCTCCCTGAGCTTGGCGATGACGGCCTGGTCACTGGCGTCTTGCATAAGTTGAATATGGCTGAAGCCGGCGGCCTTGGCCTGATCTGCCAGGCGCTTGGACGGCACCAGCACCGGCAGCGATTTCAGCCAGTGCTGTTCCTTATCGGGTACGGCGGCCAGCAGGGCCGCCATCAGGCTGCCCGAGGTCAACAGCAGCCTGTCCACCCCGGCCTGGCGCCACCGGGCGGCGCAATACTCAGGCAGGGACAGGGGCCGGCGCCGGTACAGCACCAAAGGCTCCACCTCGGCGCCCCGGTCCGCCAGCTGCTGCTGGATCAGCTCCCGGCCGCCTTCGCCCTTGGCCAGCAGCACCTTCTGGCCGGCCAGCTCCTGCAGCTCTGGCAGCGCCAGCAGGCCTTCCGAGGTGGGCGGTTCGGCCACCAGCACCTCTGGTGCGCCGGCCTCGCGCAGCGCCTGGGCGGTAGCCTCACCGACGGCGCCGTATTTCAGATCGGCCGGCAGCGGCCGGGGCAGCCGGGCCACGGCATGGACGGACACGGCGATCAGCCAGTCGGCCTTGGGCAGTTCGGTCACCGGCGCCAGCGCTTCGATGGCCAGCAGCGGCTGCACCAGGCTGGTGAAGCCGGCCTGGGTCAGCGCTTCGGCAAGGCGGCTGGCCTGGGGCTCCGGGCGGGTGACCAGCAATTTCATAGGTCGCGGCCGTAGACCTTGCTGAGGATTTCCCGGGCCCCGGCGTCCAGCAGCCGCTCCGCCAGGGTGATGCCGAGCTGCTCGGCCTGCTCCAGGGGACCGCGGATCTCGTCCTCTATGATGCGGCTGCCGTCCGGATCGCCCACCAGGCCACGCAGCCAGAGCTGATCGCCTTCGATGAGGGCATAGCTGCCGATGGGCACCTGGCAGCCCCCTTCCAGGCGGGTGTTCATGGCCCGCTCGGCGGCCACCCGCACCCGGCTGGGCTCATGGGCCAGGGGGGCCAGCAGCGCCTTGATGCGTTCGTCATCCAGGCGCGCCTCTATGCCCACGGCACCCTGGCCCACGGCCGGCAGGCTCTGTTCGGCGCTGAGCGAGGAACGGATGCGATCGGCCATCTCCAGGCGCTTGAGGCCGGCACAGGCCAGGATGATGGCGTCGTACTGGCCGTCGTCCAGCTTGGCCAGGCGGGTGTTGACGTTGCCGCGCAGATCCTTGACCACCAGATCCGGCCTCTTGGCCCTGAGCTGGCACTGGCGGCGCAGGCTGGAGGTGCCGACCACGGCACCGGCCGGCAGCTGGTCCAGGCTCTCATAACGGTTGGAGACGAAGGCGTCCAGGGGATCTTCGCGCTCGCAGATGGTGACCAGGCCCAGGCCGTCGGGGAACTCCACCGGCACGTCCTTCATGGAGTGCACGGCGATGTCGGCCCGGCCCTCCAGCATGGCCACTTCCAGCTCCTTGACGAACAGGCCCTTGCCGCCCACCTTCGCCAGGGGGGTGTCGAGGATCTTGTCACCCTTGGTGACCATGGGTACCAGCTCGACCACCAGCCCGGGGTGGGCCTTTTCCAGCTCGGCCTTGACGAAATTGGCCTGCCACAGGGCCAGGGGGCTCTGGCGGGTGGCAATACGTACGCTCTCAGACATGAATTCACTACCTGCTTGATTCAACTCATCCTACCACTGCATTCAGTGGCTGACGACCTGGCCCAGTACGAACCGCTGCTGTCCCAGCAACCGGCCCTGGTCGTCACGGATCTCGACCCGCCATGGCCCCTGCCACTGGGGCTTGAGGCTCTTGCGGGAATAGGTGCGCCAGCGGTCGGCGCCCACCGGCAGTTCCACGTCGGCCATCAGCCGCTCTTCGAAGAACCACAGGTGATGGATGCGGTGCCCGGCCTGGTTGAGGACCTCGGTAAAGAGGCAGATCTGCTCCAGCTCGGCCGGCACCAGGTCGCCGTCGAAGCTACCGACTGGCTCTCTCTTTACCACATCCCGGCACAGCTGGACCCGGGCCAGATCAGGATTTTCCGGGTTTGTGGGTGCTGACTGTAGGGACCAGCTTGACAGCATCGCCAGCAAAATCAGCCAAAAATTTCTCAAGGCCATGATCGGAAAGCCTTTTGTTTTCGGTTCAGGCAAGTATACCCGCCATCAGGGAGCCGCACAGCCGGTCATCCATATTGGCGAGCCCGCCGCTTTGGCATAAAATGTGACCTAGTTAACGTTTTGGACTTCCATGGCTGCTGCTCGCTTACAGGAACTGACACTGCGCATCGCCGCCCTCCACGCGGAGCGGCGGCGGCTTGCCCGCGCCTCCATGACAGACCAGGCGGCCCTGGTATTCGACCTGCTGCCGGCCCTGCTCCATTGCCAGCATCAGGCCCTGCCCGCCGGTGACATTTCCGCCCCCCACGGCATCAAGGGGGTGGAAGACGAGCGCCTGCGGGCCCGCATCCACGACAAGCTCGGCATCGAGACCCAGGCCCCGGCCCAGCACGACATCCTGGCCGTGTATTCCATGGGCAGCACCGGCACCCTGGGCCAGACCCTGAGCTCGGACCTGGACATCTGGGTCTGCCACAGGCCCTGCCTGGGTGGCGAACATCTCCAGGCCCTGCGCCAGAAATGCAACGCCATCAGCGAATGGGCCACCGGCCTGGGCATGGAGCTGACCTTCTTCCTGGTCAACCCGGATGATTTCCGCTCCGGCAACAAGGAATCCCTGTCCTGCGAGTCCTGTGGCACCTTCCAGCACTGGCTGCTGCTGGACGAGTTCTATCGCAGCGCCATCTGCCTGGCCGGCCAGCTGCCCATCTGGCTGCTGACCCCGGTGGAGGACTACCGCCCCTACGAGGACGCCCGGGAAGCCCTGTTCCGCCAGGGCCTGATCCGCCAGGGCGACTGGCTGGATCTGGGCTCGCCCGAGCCCATTCCCGCCGACGAGTTCCTTGGCGCCATGCTCTGGCAGCTCTACAAGGGCATAGAGCGCCCCTACAAGTCGCTGCTGAAGCTGTCGCTGCTGGCCGCCTACGCCCGCCAGTATCCCGAGGTGCAGCTGCTCAGCGTCGAGTTCAAGCGCCGCCTGCACCAGGGCGAGGAGGATCCCCTGGCCCTGGATCCCTACCTGCAGATGGAAAGCTACCTGGCACGCCAGGGCCTGCTGCCCCAGGACAGGGAGCTGCTGCGCCGCTGCCTGTTCCTCAAGTGCGGCGGCGACAACCTGGCCGACGCCCCCCAGTGGCGCAAGCAGACCCTCACCACCCTGGCCCAGCGCTGGGGCTGGTCGGAAGAGACCCTGGAGCACCTCAGCAACCACCGCCAGTGGCCCATGGCCGAGCTGCAGCGCTGGCACCAGCAGCTGCAACAGACCATGCAGAACAGCCTGCACCAGGCCAGGGAGCTGTTCCGCCGCACCGCCACCGTGTCACGGCTTTGCCCCATAGAGCTGACGGTGCTCAGCCGCAAGCTGGACGCCGGCCTGTCCGACAAGCCCGGCAAGGTCCAGCGCCTGTGCCTGCCGCCCGGGGTGGAGATGGCCCAGAGCAGCCTGGCCCTGAGTCAGCAGGAGAAAACCTGGCTGCTCAGCGGCGCCGAGGGTGAGAGCCTGTTCCAAGGCCAGAGCCTGACCCAGGTGCTGGCCTGGGCCGAGCTCAACGGCCTGCTGCACCGCCATACCGAGCTGCAGCTGGACAGCCAGGCGTCGCCCCTGGATCTGGACGGCCTGGACGATCTTTGCCGCTCCCTGGCCCGGGTGCTGGATCTGGACACCCTGGGCGAGCCCAGCCAGGCGGAGCTGTCGCAGCCGGCCCAGCTCAAGCGCGCCGCCATCTACGTCAACCTGGACCAGGCCCTGGATGTGGAGTTCAACGGCGACGGCGATGCCCTCAGCTACGGCCCGGACCAGCTCAACCTGGTCCGCTCCCTGGAGCTGGTCACGGTCAATTCCTGGGGGGAGATCCTCTGCGAGCGCTTTGCCGGCCCGGACGCCGTGGTGGAGCTGGTGCTGCGGCTGATGCCGGTGCTGCCCACCGACGGCAACCTGCCCGACTGGCTCAGCCTGCACTGCGTGGCCGGCAGCCAGCGGCGACCGATCCTGGACCGCCTGAAGGCACTGCTGGACCAGGCCAGGCAGCGGCTGGGCCAGGCACCCATGGGCCTGAACCTGGGCAAGGAGCGCCAGGTACTGTGGTTCAAGGACGGCCAGTTCTGCCACCAGAGCCTGGACGACCCCATCGCCTTCTACGCCCAGCTATCGGCGTCGAAGCTGGAACGGGTCAGCAAGGAGAAGGACGTCAACGGCGTGCCCAGGCCGGTGCTGGATCACAGCGTGCGCGGCCTGGTGCAGTTCTTCTTCCTCAGTCACGAGGGGGATGGCGAGTGCTACACGGTGTTCGTCTCGGACGAATCCAACCGGGTGGAGCAGTATCGGGAGTTTTCCTGCGACAAGGCGACCCTGGTGGGCCTGGTCAGTGGCTTCTATGCCCAGCGGGACAGCCAGAACCTGTCGTCCAGCTTCAACCTGCCCCAGTATTACGAGCTGCGCCAGCAGGGGGACGAGGTGACCCTGACCCCCTTCGGGCTGGAGCAAGAAGGCGAGTCCTAGATCTCCAGGCCCAGCTTGAGATCGACGCCGGCCTGGCGGGAGATGGCCGCATCCAGGAAGGCCTTGAGTTCGCCACCGCCGCGCCTGTCGACCCACTGGTCGCCCTGCTTCTCGAAATGATGGCCGTTGTAGCGGGTCGCCACCCAGATCTGCAGCAGCGGCTCCTGCTTGTTGATCACCATCTTGGAGCCGTCCTCGAAGTGCAGCTCGACGATGCCGCCGTTGCCTTCCACCTCGATGTCGCTCTGGCCACTGGCGGTGATGGCGTCCACCGCTTCCTCAATGGCCAGCAGGATGCGATCGGCTTCCTGGTGATATTCACTTTCCGTCATCTTCATGGGTTCGTTTGCAATTGCCTTGGGTAGTGCGATTATAGGGCTACTAGCGCACGAAATAACCCGGTAAAAGCTGTGAGAAAGCGACTTATTTTTCTGACCCTGGCGGTCGCCACCCTGGGCGCCTGCGGCCAGAAGGGGCCCCTGACCCAGCCCGACCAACCCGAACCCAACCAACCAGAGCAGCAGCAACAGCAGTGAACAACCTCCAGTACCGACAGCAGAGCCTCCACCTGGACGGGTGCAGCCTGGCCGAACTGGCCGGCCACTACGGCACCCCTCTCTATGTTTACTCCCGACAGGCACTGGAGGCGGCCTTCCAGGCCTTCGCCAAACCCCTGCACGGGCGAAAACACCTGATCTGCTACGCGGTCAAGGCCAACTCCAACCTGGCGGTGCTGAACCTGCTGGCCCGCCAGGGCGCCGGTTTCGACATCGTCTCCGGCGGCGAGCTGGCCCGGGTACTGGCGGCCGGCGGCGATCCGGCCAAGGTGGTGTTCTCCGGCGTCGGCAAGACCGAAGCCGAGATGGCCCAGGCCCTGGAGGCCGGCATCCACTGCTTCAACCTGGAATCCCTGGCCGAGATCGACCGTCTCGACGCCGTGGCGGCGCGCCTGGGCAAGGTGGCGCCGGTGGCGGTGCGGGTCAACCCGGACATCGACGCCGGCACCCATCCCTATATCGCCACCGGCCTCAAGGAAAACAAGTTCGGCATCGACATCGACGCCGCCCCCGAGGCCTTCAGGCGCGCCCAGGCCAAGGCCAACCTCAAGGTGGTGGGCCTGGGCTGCCATATCGGCTCCCAGCTGACCCAGACCGCGCCCTTCCTGGCCGCCCTGGAGCGGCTCAAGGCGCTGCGCGAGCAGCTGCAGGCCGAGGGCATCGACATCGAACACCTGGATCTGGGCGGCGGCCTGGGCGTCACCTATACAAACGAAGCGCCGCCGAGCCCAGCCCAGTACCTGGCCGAGCTGCTGCCCCATTTCCCGGCCGAGCTGACCCTGATGCTGGAGCCGGGCCGGGCCATCGCCGCCAACGCCGGGGTGCTGCTGACCGAGGTCGAATTCATCAAGGACAACGGCCACAAGCGTTTCGCCATCTGCGACGCCGGCATGAACGACCTGCTGCGGCCGTCCCTCTACCAGGCGGTGATGCCGGTCTGGCCCCTGGCCGAAGGCAAGCAAGGCGGCCCGGCCACCGAGCTGGTGGGCCCGGTCTGCGAGACCGGCGACTGGCTGGCCAGGGACGTGCCCCTGGCCTGCGACAGCGGCGACCTGCTGGCCATCGGCGGCGCCGGTGCCTACGGCTTCACCATGAGCTCCAACTACAACAGCAGGCCCAGGCCCGCCGAAGTGATGGTGGACGGCAGCGCCCACCAGCAGATCCGCGCCCGCGAAAGCCTGGCCGATTTGTGGCGCACCGAGACCCTGCTGCCGTAAACTACCGTTAACTAAAGAGATCCGGATAGCCGATGCTGATACAGTTTTCCAAGATGCAGGGCCTGGGCAACGACTTCATGGTGATCGACAACGTCACCCAGAACGTCTTCCTGTCCACCGAGCAGATCCAGAAGCTGGCCGACCGCCACTTCGGTATCGGCTTCGATCAGCTGCTGATGGTGGAGCCCCCCTATGATCCGGATCTGGACTTCCACTACCGCATCTTCAATGCCGACGGCACCGAGGTGGAACAGTGCGGCAACGGCGCCCGCTGCTTCGCCCGCTTCGTGCGCCTCAAGGGCCTGACCAACAGGCACAAGGTGCGGGTGTCCACCAGGAACGGCAAGATGACCCTGAAGATGGAAAAGAGCGGCCTGGTCAACGTCAACATGGGCGTGCCGGTGTTCACCCCGACCGAGGTGCCCTTTAGGGCCCAGAAGGAAGAGAAGACCTACATCCTCCGGGAAGGGGAGCAGACGGTGTTCTGCGGCGTGGTCTCCATGGGCAACCCCCACTGCGTCATCGAGGTGGACAACCTGGACCAGGCGCCGGTGGAACAGCTGGGGCCACTGCTGGGCCAGAGCGAGCGCTTCCCGGACGGGGTCAACGTCGGTTTCATGGAGATCCTCAGCCGCGACCATATCAGGCTCAGGGTCTTTGAACGCGGCTCCGGCGAGACCCTGGCCTGCGGCAGTGGCGCCTGTGCCGCCGCCGTCATCGGCCAGTACCAAGACAAGCTGGGCAACAAGGTCCAGGTGGATCTGCCCGGCGGCAGCCTCCATATTCACTGGCAGGGCCCGGACCAGCCCGTCTACATGAGCGGCCCGGCCGAACACGTCTTCGACGGACAACTGCACCTATGAAGGAAAACACCGCCAGCCTGGATCTGGTCCTGGACGAGGCCCTGGTGGCCGACTACCTGGCCGAGAACCCGGATTTCTTCCTGCGCCACCCCGGGCTGCTGACCCGGCTGCGCCTGGGCCACCCCGAGCGGGGCACCGTTTCCCTGGTGGAACGGCAGCTGGAGCTGGCCCGGGGCCGCAGCGCCCAGCTGGAAGAGGAGATCACCGCCCTGATGGCGGTGGCCGCCCACAACGAGCAGGTGGCCCGCGGCTGCCATAAGCTGACCCTGGCCCTGGTCCAGGCCCAGGATCTGGCCGCCCTGCAGCAGACCCTGGAGGACGGCATGGGCCGCCACCTGCAGCTGCCCCTGAGCCGACTGTGGCTGGAGCGGGAGCTGGCCGAGACCCAGCTCAAGACCCTGGCCAAGGTGCGGGCCCGGCTGCAGGAAGGCCCCTACTTCGGCCGCCTCAGCGAGAACGAACGCCGCGCCCTGCTGGGAGCCCGCCACGACCAGGCCCAGTCCCTGGCGGTGCTGCCGCTGCGCCACCAGGGCCGGGAGCTGGGCCTGTGGGTGGTGGCCTCCAGCGATCCCGGCCACTTCCAGCCGGACATGGACGCCCTGCTGATCTCCCAGCTCTGCAACATCCTCGCCCTCAGGATCGCCGCCCTCCATGGCCGCCCTGACTGACGACATCCATGCCTGCCTGCGCCAGCTGGCCGCCGAGCGGCAGCTGGCCGGCACCACCCTGGCCAGCTACCGGCGCCAGCTGGACGGCCTGTGCCGCTGCCTGGCCGAGCAGGGCGTCGACGATTTCCGCGATCTGCGCGAAGGCCACCTGCGCCACTGGCTGGCCAGGGAAACCGAGCGTGGCCAGTCCCCGCGCAGCCTGGCCCAGGGCCTGGCCGCCCTGCGCAGCTGCCTGACCCTGCTGGTACACAGGGGCAAGCTCAATGACAACGTCGCCAAACGGGTCAAGGCCCCCAAGACCCCCAAGCGCCTGCCCAAGGCCCTGGACGCCGACGAAGTCCAGCAGCTGCTGGATGCCAGGCCCAAGGATCTGCTGCTGGAAAGGGACAGGGCCATGATGGAGCTGATGTACTCCTCTGGCCTGCGCCTGGCCGAGCTGGCCTCGGTGGAACTGCACGATCTGGATCTGGCCGGCGGCGAGATCCGCGTCACCGGCAAGGGCAGCAAGACCCGCATCCTGCCGGTGGGCAGGGTGGCGCTGGCCGCGGTGCGGACCTGGCTGAAGATCCGCCCCGAGTTCGCCGGGCCCGGCGAGCGGGCGCTGTTCGTCAGCCAGCGCGGCGGCCGGCTCAGCCACAGGGCCATCCAGAGCCGCTTTTCCCAGTATGCCCGCAAGGCCGGGCTGGACAGCCACCTGCACCCCCATAAGCTCAGGCACAGCTTCGCCACCCATATGCTGGAGGCCAGCGGCGACCTCAGGGCGGTGCAGGAACTGCTGGGCCACAGCCAGCTGGCCACCACCCAGATCTACACTCATTTGGACATGAACCACCTGGCGCAGGTCTACGACAGCGCCCACCCGAGAGCGAGGCGAAAACCATGAAGATCTACCGTCCACTGGGCCCCATAGCCGCCCTCAGCCTCGACCTGGACGACACCCTCTACGACAACGGCCCGGTGCTGGAGGCCGCCGAGGGCAAGCTGGTGGCCTGGCTGGAGGAGCGGGTCAAGCCGATCACCGACAGCCGCCGCTACTTCGCCCAGTGGCGCCAGCGGGTGATCCAGGAAGATCCCTGGCTGGCCCATGACACCACCGCCAGCCGCCATGCCGCCCTCAGCGCCGGCCTCAAGGCCATCGGCGTGGCCAACGCCGCCGGCCTGGCCGACGGCGCCATGGCCCGCTTCCTGGAATGGCGCTCCCAGGCCAGCATCGGCCCCGAGACCCACGAGCTGCTCACCTACCTGTCGTCACGCAAACCACTGATCTGCATCAGCAACGGCAATGCCGATATCCAGGCCCTGGGCCTGGGCCAGTATTTCCAGGCCAGCTTCCACGCCGGCGGCAGCCGCCGCATGAAACCGGCCCCGGATCTGTACCGGGCCGCCGCCGAGCACCTCAAGCTGACCCCGGCCGCCATACTGCACGTGGGCGATCGCCTCGACCACGACGTCGCCGGCGCCCTGGAGGCCGGCCTGCAGAGCGCCTGGTTCAACACCAAGGGCGACGATATCCGCCACCAGGCCAGGGGCCAGTTGCTGCCCCATGTGGAGATCTCGGCGTTGGCCTCGCTGAAGCAGTTGTTATAATGGCGCCATCGCCAACTACTGTATAAATCCTCATGGACATATCCCACCTGCTGGACGGCCTCAACGACAAACAGCGTGAGGCCGTCGGCGCCGACGCCGGCAACCTGCTGGTGCTGGCCGGCGCCGGCTCGGGCAAGACCCGGGTGCTGGTGCACCGTATCGCCTGGCTGATGCAGGTGGAGCAGGCATCCCCCTACGCCATTTTGGCGGTGACCTTCACCAACAAGGCCGCCAAGGAGATGCGTGGCCGTATCGAGCAGCTCTTGGGTGGCCACCTGGCCGGCATGTGGATCGGCACCTTCCACTCCCTGGCCCACCGCCTGCTCAGGGCCCACCATGTGGACGCCGGCCTGCCGGACGGTTTCCAGATCCTCGACTCCGACGACCAGCACCGCATGATCCGCCGCATCATGAAGAGCCTGAACCTGGACGAGAAGCGCTACCCGCCGCGCCAGGCCATGGCCTACATCAACGGCAAGAAGGACGAGGGCCTGAGGCCCAGGCACATCCAGCCCCGGGATCACATCGAGCAGAGCTGGCACCAGATCTACCAGGTCTACCAGGAGGCCTGCGACAGGGCCGGCCTGGTGGACTTCGCCGAGCTGCTGCTGCGCGCCCTGGAGCTGCTGCAGCAGAAGGCGCACCTGCGCGAGCACTACCAGCAGCGCTTCCGCCATATCCTGGTGGACGAGTTCCAGGACACCAACAGCATCCAGTACGCCTGGCTGCGCACCCTGGCCGGTCCCCACAGCAAGGTGATGATAGTGGGCGACGACGACCAGTCCATCTACGGCTGGCGCGGCGCCCGGGTCGACAACATCCACCGCTTCCTGGACGATTTCGACGGCGCCCGCACCATCCGCCTGGAGCAGAACTACAGATCCACCAGCACCATCCTCAAGGCCGCCAACGGCCTGATCGCCAACAACTCAGAGCGACTCGGCAAGGATCTCTGGACCGAGGGCAGCCGGGGCGAACCTGTGTCGGTCTATTGTGCCTTCAACGAGATAGACGAGGCCCGCTTCGTGGTGGGCTGCATCCAGAAATGGGTGGACGATGGCGGCCGCTACTCGGATGCCGCCATCCTCTACCGCAACAACGCCCAGTCGCGGGTGCTGGAAGATGCCCTGCTCAGGGAGAGCTTCAAGTACCGCATCTACGGCGGCCTGCGCTTCTTCGAGCGCCAGGAAATCAAGGACGCCCTGGGCTACCTGCGGCTGATCGCCAACCGCGACGACGATGCCGCCTTCGAGCGGGTGGTCAACACCCCCACCCGCGGCATCGGCGACCGCACCCTGGATCTGATCCGCCAGCAGGCCAGGCAGGCCGGCACCACCCTGTGGCAGGCGGCGCGGGTGCTGGTCGAGCAGAAGGTGCTGGCCGGCCGCGCCAGTAATGCCGTCAACAACTTCATGGCCCTGGTCAGCCAGCTGGAGGACGACATCCAGGATCTGGCCCTGTCCAAGCAGGTGGACGCGGTGATCCGCGACTCCGGGCTGCTGGCCATGTACCAGGCCGAGAAGGGCGAAAAGGCCCAGGCCAGGGTGGAGAACCTGGAGGAGCTGGTCTCCGCCACCCAGGACTTCGACATCCCCGACGGCGCCGAGGACATGAGCGAGCTGAACGCCTTCCTGGCCCATGCCGCCCTGGAATCCGGCGACACCCAGGCCGACGAGTTCGAGGACGCGGTGCAGCTGATGACCATGCACACCGCCAAGGGCCTGGAATTCCCGCTGGTGTTCCTGGTGGGGGTGGAGGAAGGCATGTTCCCCTCCCAGCAGTCGGCCCTGGAGCCGGACCGCCTGGAGGAGGAGCGGCGCCTCTGCTACGTGGGCATGACCCGCGCCATGCAGAAGCTGTATCTGTGCTACGCGGAGAGCCGGCGCCTGTACGGCCGCGAGGACTACCACAGCCCCAGCCGCTTCCTGAAGGAGATCCCCCAGGACTGCCTGGAGGAGGTGCGCATGCGCACCCAGGTCAGCCGCCCGGCCATGTCCCAGTACCAGCGCCAGAACGACAGCTTCAACGACACCGGCCTGTCCCTGGGCCAGCGGGTCAGCCACCCCAAGTTCGGCGACGGCATCATCCTCAACTACGAGGGCTCGGGGCCCCAGGCGCGTGTACAAGTCGCCTTCGATGACGCCGGTGCCAAGTGGCTGGTGGTGGCCTACGCCAGGCTGCAGGCACTCTAAGCCGTCCCTGGTGGCCCTCGCCAGGCCGACCGAGCCTATTGCGGCGGCGACAGCGCCGCCGGCATGGGCGCCGTCACCGCCCCCAGGAAGGCAACGATATCCGCCACCTGCCGCTCGCTGAGGCTGCGGTTCAGCTGCAGCCTGGCCATGATGGCCACCGCCTCATCCAGCTTCGCCACGCTGCCGTCATGGAAGTAGGGCGCCGTCTTCGCCACATGGCGCAGCGGCGGCACCTTGAACACCTGGCGGTCGGCCTCCTGGCCGCTGTCCCTGGCACGCCCCTCGTCCACCTGCTGAGAGCCGGTCAGGGTCCAGTAATCGGCAAAGACACCGAACTTCTGGAAGCTGCCGCCGCCCAGGTTGCGGCCGTTGTGGCAGCTCACGCAGCCGACGCTGATGAAGGTGGCCAGGCCGCGCCTTTCCTGCTCGTCCAGGGCGCCCTCGTCACCGGCCAGGAAGTCGTCGAAGCGGGAGCGGGTGACCAGGCTCTGCTGGTAGGCCTCGATGGCGCGGGCGAAGGTGTCGGCGCCCATGGGCTCGCCGGGGAAGGCCCTGGCAAAGGCCGGGGCCAGATCGGTCAGGCTGCGTAAGCGGGCCTCGGCGCTGGCCAGATCCGGGTGGGCATAGGCCGGCGGCGCGGTCAGGGCCTTTTTGGCCTGATCGGCCAGGCTGCTGCGGTTGCCGGTCCAGTGGTAGGCGACCTGCCCGGTCACGTCCACTATGGTGGGGGTGTTGCGGGGGGCCTGGCGGCCGAAGGCGCCCAGGGCCAGCTTTCGACCGTCGGCGCCGCCGTTGGCGGCATTGTGGCAGCTGCCGCAGCTGGTCTTGCCGTCCTGGCCGATGCGGCTTTCGAAAAAGAGCGTCCGTCCCAGTGCCACCTGGGCCGGCTCCGGTTGTTGTTGCGGTGCGGCGCCAAACAACGCCCTGGCCTGCTGCTGCAGCTCGCCGGCCAGGGCCGTGCCGCTTGCCACCATGGCCAGCGCCAATACCAGTCCTTTCATGTGGTTCCCTCTCGCTGATGGTATCGGGGAGGGGACCCGCTCAGCCGGCACCGGCTTTCAGCTGCCGCCTTTTTTTCTGCTGGCCGCGCCAGGCGTCCAGGCTGAACACCACCAGCGCCGCCCAGATGAAGCCGAAGGTGACCACCTTGTCGGCGCTGAAGGCCTCGCCGTAGAGCAGCACCGCCAGGGCGAAGGTAATGCTGGGGCCTATGTACTGGAAGAAGCCCAGCACCGACAGCGGCAGGTGCTGGGCGGCGGCGATGAAGCACAGCAGCGGCACAGTGGTGACCACCCCGGCCAGCACCAGCAGGCCGTTCAGCTGCCAGGTGTTGGCCAGCAGATCGCTGCTGGGGCTGTCCAGCAGCCACAGATAGGCCAGGGCCGCCGGCAGCAGCAGCAGGGTCTCCAGGAACAGGCCGGCCAGGGGATCCACCGGCACTTTCTTGCGCAGCAGGCCATAGAAACCGAAGGAGAAGGCCAGCACCAGGGCTATCCAGGGCAGGCTGCCGAAGGTGATCAGCTGCACCAGCACCCCGCCGAAGGCCAGGGCCAGGGCCAGCCACTGCAGCTTCCTGAGCCGCTCGCCCAGGAACAGCAGCCCCAGGGCCACGTTGATCAGCGGGTTGATGTAGTAGCCCAGGCTGGCGTCCAGCATGTGATCGGAATTGATGGCCCAGATGAACAGGCCCCAGTTGGTGGCGATCAGGCAGGCGGTGAGCAGCAACGTCTGCCACTGGCGGGCCTGGCGGAACACCGCCCGCACCCGGTTCAGGCGCTTCATCACCAGCAGCAACCCCAGCAGCAGCACGCAGGACCAGATCACTCTGTGGGTCAGCAGCTCCGGGGCGGCGATGTCCTTTAGCAACTTGAAGTACATGGGGGCTATGCCCCACAGGAAATAGGCCGCAACGGCATAGAGGGTGCCGCGGGACTGCTCGCTGACCATGATGACTCCGACGGGAAGGGTAGGCGCGCTCATGCTAGCAGAAGGCGCCGGGCCGCCCCAGCGCCTTGCGACGAACAGCGGCTACACTCTTAGCTGAGCTCACTTCAGGGAGAACAAAAAATGGCTCGACTGCTTGCGCCGCTGCTCGCCACCCTCGCCCTTGCCGCCCATGCCGCCCCGCTCAAGATGGAAAACGTTACCGGCCCCCTGCACGTGATCTATGGCCAGGGCGGCAACATAGGCGTGTTGCAGAGCGACAGGGGTTTCCTGCTCATCGACGACCAGTACGCCCCGGCCACCGAGGCCATCCGCGCCCAGGTCGCCAGCCTCGGCAAGGAGTCCATCCGTTTCGTGCTCAACACCCACTGGCACCAGGACCATACCGGCGGCAACGAGCACATGGGCCAGGCCGGTGCGGTGATCATCGCCCATGACAAGGTGCGCCAGCGCCTCAGTGCCGACCAGTTCCTGAGCTTCTTCAACAAGACCATCACGGCCAGCCCGGACATCGCCCTGCCGGTGGTCACCTTCAGCCGCGACATCCGCCTGCACCTGGGCACCACCGTCGAGGTACTGCACGTGGC
Source organism: Gallaecimonas sp. GXIMD4217 (assembly GCF_038087665.1). Lineage (GTDB taxonomy): Bacteria > Pseudomonadota > Gammaproteobacteria > Enterobacterales > Gallaecimonadaceae > Gallaecimonas. Next base: position 3,119,824 of record NZ_CP149925.1, read on the forward strand.
CCATGCCCACACCGACGGCGATGCCATGGTGTTCTTCCCCGATCTCAACGCCGTGCACATGGGCGACACCTACTTTGCCGGCATGTTTCCCTTCATCGACCTGGACCACGGCGGTCATATCGACGGCATGATCGCCGCCGCCGAGCAGGTATTGGCCAGGGCCGACGAGCAGACCCGCATCATCCCCGGCCACGGCCCGGTTTCCGACAAGAAGGCCCTGGCCGATTACCTCTACATGCTGAAAAGGGCCAGGGAACGCATCCAGGTGCTGATGGCCCAGGGCAAGTCCCTGGAGGAGATCATCAAGGCCAAGCCCCTCAAGGACTTCGGCCGCTTCGGCGGCGGCTTCGTGTCCATGGAGCAGATGACCACCTTCGTCCACCAGAGCCTGCAGACAACGCAATAGTTTCAAAACGTTAGCATTCATTGACGCCGTTACCGCCAGCCCTCAAGGTGGCAAGGGTGAATTCTTGCCGGTCAGCAGCGGTAGCCGGCCCTTGAAAGCGGAAAGGAGACTCCATGAAACCCAGTTCCATCACCCTGGCCCTGGCGGCCACCCTGGCCCTGGCCGGCTGCGATCGCACGGCCCAGCCCACCCAGGAGCCGGTCGCCCAGCAGCAACAGGCACCCCAGCCCAAACGCTACGACGCCAAGGCCTTCTTCGACACCCTGTCCTATTCCGGCAGCTCCCTGTCCCACGACGGCACCCGGGTGCTGATCAATTCCGACCAGACCGGCATCTACAACGTCTACGCCATGCCGGTGGGCGGTGGCGAGCCCGAGGCGCTGACCCACTCCAGCACCGACTCCACCTTTGCCGTCAGCTGGTTCCCCCACGACGACCGCTTCCTGTTCACCGCCGACCAGGGCGGCAACGAGCTGTTCCACCTGTACGTGATGGAAAAGGGCCAGCCCCGCGACCTGACCCCGGGCGACAAGACCCGCGCCCGCTTCATGGGCTTCAACACCGACGGCAGCGCCTTCTACGTCACCACCAACGAGCGCGATCCCAGGGCCATGGACGTCTACCGCTACGACGCCACCAGCTACCAGCGCAGCCTGGTGTTCCAGAACGATCAGGCCCTCAGCCTGGGCGGCATCAGCCGCGACGGCCGCTACCTGGCCCTGACCAAGGTCAACAGCAACGCCGACTCCGACCTCTACCTCTGGGACGCCACCAGCCCGGACCAGCCCCCCAGGCTGATCGCCGACCGCGAGGGCGCCATGGCCAACTTCGACGCCATGGCCTTCAGCCCGGACAGCCAAACCCTCTACTTCGGAACCGACGCCGAAGGGGAATTCAACCAGGCCTGGCGCCACGATCTGGCCACGGATGAGCAGGAGCCCGCCGTGGTGGCGGACTGGGACGTGATGTTCGTGGACTTCTCCGAGTCCGGCCGCTACCGGGTGGTGGGCGTGAACGCCGACGGCAGCACCAGAGTCACCATCACCGACACCAGCACCGGCAAGGCGCTCAAGCTGCCCGAGCTGCCCCAGGGCGACCTGCGCGGCGTCAACTTCAGCCGCGACGACAAGCGCATGGTGTTCTACATCAACTCCGACACCAGCCCCTCCAATCTCTACAGCTACGAGCTGGGCGCCAAGCAGGCCAAGCGCCTCACCAATGCCCTGAACCCAGCCATCAACGAGGCCGAGCTGGTCAACGGTGAAGTGGTGCGCTACCAGAGCTTCGACGGCCTGGAGATCCCCGCCATCCTCTACAAGCCCAAGGGCGCCAGCGCCGCCAACCCGGCGCCGGCCCTGGTCTGGGTCCACGGCGGCCCCGGCGGCCAGAGCCGCAAGGGCTACCGCGCCGCCATCCAGCACCTGGTCAACCATGGCTACGCCATACTGGCCGCCAACAACAGGGGCTCGTCCGGCTACGGCAAGACCTTCTACCACCTGGACGACCGCAACCACGGCGAGAACGACCTGCGCGACATCGTCGAGGGCAAGGGCTACCTGCAGTCCCTGGACTGGGCAGACGACAACCGCATCGGCGTCATGGGCGGCAGCTACGGCGGCTACATGACGGTGGCGGCTCTCACCTACCACCCCGACGCCTTCAAGGTGGGCATCGACATCTTCGGCGTCACCAACTGGGAGCGCACCCTCACCTCCATCCCGCCCTGGTGGGAAAGCTTCAAGGCCTACCTCTACGCAGAGATGGGCGATCCGGCCACGGATCTGGACCGCCTCAAGCGCATCAGCCCGCTGTTCCACGCCGACAGGATCACCAAGCCGCTGCTGGTGGTCCAAGGCGCCAACGATCCCAGGGTCTTGCAGGTGGAAAGCGACGAGCTGGTCAAGGCGGTGCGTGCCAACGGCGTGCCGGTGGAATACGTGCTCTTCGACGACGAAGGCCACGGCTTCACCAAGAAGGCCAATCGCATCACCGCCTCCGATGCCTACCTGAGCTTCCTGGAAAAGCACCTGCGCAACGGCCAGGCCATGGCCGCCAAATAAAGACAAGGGGCTTAGGCCCCTTTCTTATTCCCTGGGCCGTTTTACGGCATCGTTTTGGATTCCGCCTGCATGACGGCAACGCTTACGCGCCTAGCAGGCCATGTTGACAAAAATCGACCTTGCAAGGTTCTTATGCTAGCTTGCTGACATATATAAATTTAAATCCAACTTGCAAGCTTCCTTAACTTGTAAGGCCATATATTCAGCGTTAGCTGTATAAGGAAGGTTGGCATATGAAATCAATTTTATTTATTTTCCTTTGTTTATTTTCTGTTTTTGAGGTTCAAGCCAATCAGTTAATTTTGGTCACAAAGGTACTGTCGGAAGAAGTAGTAAAACGTAACTTTGATGGCGATGAGAACCCAAGGTTAAAACCGTTTAAATTAGAACAGTCGAATGCTTGTGGTATACAGTTTGTTAAACTTTATGTTGAAAGCGTCTTAGATGGAGAATTCGATGAGCAAGTAATTGATGCTCATGTGATATTAGGCGAGTGGTGCGGACAGCCATTTAAGCCCTTTCAAGAGTATGTTGTAAGATTATTCGATAAAGAAGATTCCATTGTTTCAATACATCGTACTCAATTGGATGGTTGGGAGGCGTTCAATACATATAGTATTGACAAGCTTTCAAATAATGAGCGAGCTTTAATTAAAGACTGGCACATTAAGCATTTTGATCATTTAACACCTTCGGTGATTAGTGATTTTAATGGCAAGCCAGTAATTAAAATCAATGACTTAAAAGCGTGGTATACAGCTAACAAGTGACTGTGGTGTTCAGTCAACAGATCAGGCCGTTTTTTCGCACCATTTCTCGCCGTTCTTGACCATGGTGTTGAGGATGACGATCAGCTTGCGCATGCAGGCGATAAGAGCCACCTTCGGAAGCTTCCCGGCTGCCTTCAGATGGGCGTAGTAACGCCTGAAAACCGGGTTGCATTGAATGGCCTACATCATGGCCATGAACATCACAGTGCGAACCCGGTGCCGGCCACCTCGGATGCGACGCTTGCCGTTATAGAAACCACTCTCCCGGTTCATTGGCGCGACCCCGACCAAGGCGGCGATTTCCTTTCGGTTGAGTCTGCCAAGCTCCGGCAGTTCGCTGAGCAAGGTATAGGCCAGCACTTTTCCAACGCCGGGCACACTGGTCAGGATCTCGGACTTTGTGCGCCAATGCTTGGCTTGGACGACCAGCACATCAAGCTGTTTGGTGATCGAGTCGATTTGCTTTTCCAAGGTTTTCAGCACAGATGAGAGCGAGCTATGGAGCGCCTTGGGCAGGATCTGCATACGGTTCTTCTCCATGGTGGCCATCTCCAGCAGCCCGTAGGTTGGGACGAGGCACGAGTCCCAACATGGCTGTAATACTCTTTGGCTGCTCAACTCTAACGGCGAACCATCCGCGACTCTGAGCGTATTGCGTCACAAGGAGGTGCTATGCGCTATAGACGTTCACGGCTGGCAGGCGGCACCTTCTTTTTCACGGTCAACCTGGCTGAGCGCAGCCAAAATTTGTTGGTCCATCACATTGCGACGCTTCGTTCGGCCGTTGCTCGTGTGAAGCGTCGACACCCGTTCCATATCGATGCCATGGTGGTTTTGCCGGATCACCTCCATGCTGTCTGGACCTTGCCGCAAGATGATGACAACTACCCGATGAGATGGCGGCTTATCAAGGGCAACTTCTCTCGCATGTTACCGAAGGGAGAGCGCCTTTCGGCCAGCAGGGCCCGGCAGGGAGAACGGGGTATTTGGCAGCGTCGTTATTGGGAGCATGAAATCCGGGACGAGAGCGATTATTACCGCCACATCGATTATGTTCACTACAACCCAGTAAAACACGGTCTCGTAGACCGTTGTCGTGATTGGCCTTATTCCAGCTTCCATCGCTATGTCAGACAGGGCATGCTATCGATAAACTGGGGTGCATCCGGTTCAGAGACTGGTTCAGATTTCGGGGAGTAAGGCTTGGGTAGTGATGTTGGGATTCGTTCCTCATCCCAACCTACGGGCTATGCCCGAAAGACGTCAAGTAAGGACGCGGCCTTGCCCGCCGACAATGGAGCCAAGGAAAACATGAAACGCCTATGGCTGTTAGCCAACATGGCTGCCTTGCCGGTGCTGGCAGGGCAGCCCACCTACACTTTGCTGGGCGATATCGACAGTCGCTTTGCCGCCCTTGAGGCCGAGGCAGTACAAAACATCGATGCCATTGCTTTTAACGAGGGAGAACAGCCTGATCTTTGGCTGAATGATGCCGTCCGGGATCGCCGTCGCCGTTTCGAATGTGGCTTGATCCTACGACCAAAGACGCCCGAACCCAGGCTCCTTTTCACGCTCCACTATCTTGGTGGCAATGAACGCTGGACTCCGATCCTGGGCGATAGCCGTCACTATAGTTATTGGGCGGTTGGCGAGGCCGGGCAATGATGTTGCGCTACCTACTTATCGGTCTGCTAAGCAGCCTGTCGACCCTCTACCTGGCTGGCATGCTCGCAGGGTACAACGATCAGCCACAAGACATGGTCTGCTCCATCGAGTTCATCCCTTAATCTTCCTGCGACTGCTGGTACTAGGCGCCGTCGGTGGATACCCTCCAAACCGCCCAGGGCATAGGCTCAATGTGCTGACCGTGGACGGCATCGATAGGACGGCACTGCCGCAATGCCAGGCCTCGCCTTCCAGCCCATAACTTGGGACCAGCCCGTAGGTTGGGACAAAGCCAAGGTACATTGCCCGGCTTGAATGGCCGCAGCGCGGCCAAGATCCCCTCATAAGCAGCCGAGGTGGAGCAAGTGATAGGGTATGGCCGGCATGGACGCCGGCCAAGGCGCTGCTGAGCATGGAGCGAATCAGCGCCGTGCCCCGGCAAGCGAGCGAAACCGAGGGAACCCGCAGGGCTGCGATTAGGGAGAGGGCTTTTGGTGACTTTTGGCCCGTCAAAAGTCACGCCCCCCCGCAGGGGATCTCGAAGAAAGCAACTTTCCGATGCGACTGGACTAAGGCACATCCACAGGACCAGGCATACCCAAAGCAACCAAAAACCTACCCCACCGCCACAGTGGTATCGAACTTGTCCCGCTTGATGGAGATCAGGGTGCGGTCCGGGGCCCTCAAGCAAGGTGCCTCAAAAGGAAAGCCCCGGCACTGGGCCGGGGCTTTTGGGTATGGGTACTTACTGTTCCATCAGATCGCGGACAACGGTGGAGGGTTCGATTTCCGGCCCTTCCAGATCGGCATCCCAGTCGGTGCCAATGAGGATACCTTCCTCGTCCAGCTCCGCCAGCCAGGCGCCGGCGAACTCGGCCAGGGGTACGGCGGAGGCCTCGTAGGCGGTCCATTCCTCGTTACAGTGACGCTCGGCCCCTTCCTTGCTGGACCAGAAGGGCATCACCTCGGTGTTTTCGAAATCGGACGAGGCGCAGACCAGCCAGCCTTCCTCCGATTGCAGGCCCCAGACCTGCTGGCCCTGGTGGATGGCGTCGAGAAATGCTTTGTATTGCGCGTTGGAGCTGGACATGGCGTCACCTTTTGGCTCTGTCTGATGTGCCCCATTATGGATCGCCTTTGTGACCCTTGTCTGACTTTCTTTGCCCCAGGCGCCACATTGACTTATCCCAACGCCGGTGCGACCTTACCGGCAAAATACCAATGAGAACAGCCACATGAGCATCAAGGCATTCTGGCGGCAGAACGGCTTCAGCATCACCTTCGAGTTCATCTCCATCTTCGTCGGCCTGATGCTGGCGCTGTGGATCAACAACTGGAACCAGGCCAGGCAGGACAGCAACACCGCCCACACCCTGATGGCCAAGGTGGTTTACGAGCTCAAGCAGAACAGCGGCCGGCTGACCAGGAACTACGACAACCTGCTGGCCTTTGAAGCATCGATCAACAGGGAAATCGCCAGGCTGAAAGATGAAAAGGCCCCGCCCGAAACCAAGCTGTCCCTGGAGATCAGCCAAAGCGAATACGACGACGGCGTCTGGAGCTTCGCCAAGAACCGCGCCGCCCTCAACCGCATCCCGGTGGAGGATCTGCTGCAGGCCGCCAATGCCTACCAGGAGCAGGAGCTGGCCTACCGGCGCCAGGCCAGGCTGTACGACGAAGACATCACGGTGCTGCTCGAGCGACTGCTGGACAAAAACGGTGGCGACGACCAGGAAAGGGAGCAGGTACTCAACGCCCTGACCGCCATCCACTTCAAGATCCAGCCGACCAGGGCCTTCCTGAAAGAAGCTCTGGAGGAAAACGCCGAGGCCATCCAGGCCCTGGAGCCCAAGTACGGCAGCGCCAGCCAGGCCGGCTGAGCAGGGCTCAGGCCAGCCGGGCGCCGTTGGGCACGGCCTGGTCCGGGGTGCAGAGCACCACGGCGCCGTCCTCGCGATGGAAGCCGGTGACCAGGCACTGGGACTTCAGGGGCCCTATCTGCTTGGCCGGGAAGTTGACCACCGCCACCACCTGCCTGCCCAGCAGGCCGTCCCTGTCGTAGAGGTCGGTGAGCTGGGCCGAGGACTTCAGCACCCCGATGTCGCCACCGAAGTCCACATGGAGGATCCAGGCCGGCTTCCTGGCTTCGGGAAAGGGGTTCACGTCCACCACTGTGCCTACCCGCAACTCCACCTTGGCGAAGTCGTCCCAGCCGATCTCGTTCATCTGCCTCTCTCCTTGAGCGTCTGCTTGCGCTCCGCTGTGTAGTACCACCAGCTCCGCTTTGGCGCCCCTTCCATATAGCGCACCGCCGAGATGAACACGTCGATGACACAGGGGTCATGGCGCGCCCCGGTCAGCCGGCAGAGCTTGTCATAGAGGGCATAGGGGTCCTGGCCCCTGAGCTGATCCGGTTCCTGGATGCCGAGCAGCTCCAGGTCGGCGGCCGTGGCCGGACCGACATTGGGCAGGTCGGTGAGTCTAGCCATGATTGAGCCTGGCCATCAGCAGCGCATCCACATAGCGCCCTTCCCGAAAGGCGTAATCCCGGGCCAGGCCTTCCTGCTCGAAGCCGTGCCTGCGGTACAGGGCGATGGCGGCCTCGTTGTCGGCATACACCTCCAGCTCCAGGCGCCTCAGGTTGAGCCAGTTGTCGGCCAGCTCCACCGCTGCCGCCAGCAGCGCCGAGCCCACCCCCTGGCCGCGGGCGCGCTCGCACACCGCCATGCCGAGGTCACCCACGTGGCGCCGCCTGAGCCTGGCGTTGGCCATCAGGCTCAGCTGGCCGAGGATCTGCCCGTCCGATTCCGCCACCAGGCAGTGCATGTTGGCGTCGGCCAGCATGGCTTCCAGGCGCTTCCGCCAGCCTTCCAGGCCGGGGTGGGGCAACTGCAGGGTGCCGCCAAAACAGCTGGGCTGGGCATAAAGGGCGTGGATCCCTGCCAGGTCGGTCATCTCGGCGCTGCGTATCTTCATCCTTTTTCCCTGCTTAATCGCCTGCGGTTCAATCACTTATATCACCGGATTAGATCTTGCCCAAGCCCCTGTCCGTGCCGCTGTCCGCCGGACAGCGGACAGCGAAAACGGACACATGGCATCCGCTTTCCAGAACTTCGCACAGGCTTCAAATTCTTAAATATCAAGGAATTACAAAAAATTATCTCCCTTGGCACGGCCCTTGATATGTCCTGGTCAGTTGCCTTGGGAGGACCCCATGATCAAAGACACCTCGGGACAGGACGTGATTGTCCGCAAGAAGACCAACCTCAAGACCTGGCTCTGGGCCGGCGCCGGCATCATCGCCCTGCTGGGCCTGGGCAGCGCCGTGGCCCGCTGGCAGGCCTGGAGCGAGAACGACGCCGTGGTGGCCAGGGCCGAGCTGCGCCTGGCCCAGGTGGCCGTCGCCGACATCAGCCGCGATACGGTGGTGCAGGGCCGCATCGTTGCCGCCGACAGCCCCACCCTCTACAGCCCGGCCCAGGGCGTGGTCACCTATGCCATCAAGGCCGGTGACGCCGTCAAACAGGGTCAGCTGCTGGCCGAGATCGACAGCCCGGCCCTGACCTCCAGCCTCAAGCAGGAACAGGCCAACCTGGCCCGCCTCAAGGGCGAGCTGGAGCGGCTGCAGATCCAGGCCCGCCGCCAGGCCCTGGAGAACCAGCAGGCGGTGGATCTGGCCAGGGTGGACCTGGACGCCGCCGAGCGGGAGATGCGCCGCGCCGAGCTGTCCCTGGCCAAGCAGGTGATCAGCCAGCTGGACCATGAGCAGGCCCAGGACGAACTGGCCAGGGCCAGGCTGCGCCACCGCCAGAGCGAACAGAACGCCGGCCTGGCCAAGGACGTGGCCACCTTCGAGCAGCAGAACCTGCAGCACCAGGTGGACAGCCAGGCGCTGGTGGTGGCCGAGCTGCAGCGCCAGGTGGACCAGCTGCAGGTGCGCTCGCCGGTGTCCGGCATGGTCGGCGCCCTGGCCAGCAACCAGAAGGGCGCCGTCACCGCCCACCAGGCCCTGCTGACCGTGGTGGATCTGTCCAGCTTCGAGGTGGAGGTGCAGGTGCCGGACAACTACGCCGACGATCTGGGCCTGGCCATGCCGGTCAGCATCCGCCTGAACGGCGCCAACTTCCCCGGCGAGGTGGCCGCCATCAGCCCCGAGGTGATCGGCAGCCAGGTCAACGCCCGGTTGCGCTTCGTGGGCGACATTCCCGCCAACCTGCGCCAGAACCAGCGCCTGACCGCCACCATCAAGCTGGAGAGCCGCAACCAGGTGCTGGCCGTGCAGCGCGGCGCCTTCGTCGACGCCGACGGCGGCCGCTACGCCTTCCGCCTTGACGGCGATCGGGCCATACGCACCCCCATTCGCCTCGGCGCCATGGGCATGAAGCAGGTCGAGATCCTCGACGGCCTCAGCCCGGGCGACACCATCATCGTTTCCGACACCAGCCGCTTCAAAGACGCCAACAGTCTGCTGCTGACCGAATAAACCAGAAAGAGGGACTTACCCATGTTACAGATGGACCATATCCGCAAGGTGTTCCGCACCGAGATGATCGAGACCCATGCCCTGCGCGACTTCAGCCTGACCGTGCGCGAGGGGGAATTCGTCGCCGTTACCGGCCCGTCCGGCTCCGGCAAGACCACCTTCCTCAACACCGCCGGCCTGCTGGAAAGCTTCGACGGCGGCAAGTACCTGCTGGACGGGGTGGACGTATCCAACCTCAACGACAACGAGCGCTCCCGGCTGCGCAACGAGAAGATCGGCTTCATCTTCCAGGGCTTCAACCTGATCCCCGACCTCAGCCTGTACGACAACATCGACGTGCCGCTGCGCTACCGCGGCCTGGGCACAAAGGAGCGCAAGCGCCGTATCGAAGAGGCCCTGGAGCGGGTCGGCCTGGCCGCCCGCCACGGCCACCTGCCCTCCCAGCTCAGCGGTGGCCAGCAGCAGCGGGTGGCCATAGCCCGGGCCCTGGCCGGCGAGCCCGCCTTCCTGCTGGCGGACGAGCCCACCGGCAACCTGGACTCGCTGATGGCCCGCCAGGTCATGGAGCTGCTGGAGACCATCAACGAGGCTGGCACCACCATCGTCATGGTCACCCATGACCCCGACCTGGCCCGCCGTGCCCAACGCAACATCCAGATCGTCGACGGCCAGGTGGCCGACTTCGCCTTCGACGACGCCAGGACCGCCTGAGGAGCCGACCATGTTCGCCTATTACTTCCGCCTGGCCTGGCTGTCCATCCGCAAGACCCCGATGATGTCCGCCCTCATGGTGCTGGCCATCGCCGTGGGCGTGGGTGTGGCCATGACCACCCTGACCCTGCAGTACATGATGTCCAAGAACCCCCTGGCCCATAAGAACGAGGTGCTCTACTCCGTGCAGCTGGACGCCTGGGATCCGGACCAGCCGGCCATGAACACCACCACCCACATGCCGGACCTGCTCACCTACCAGGACGCCAGCGCCCTGCTGCGTTCCGACATCCCGCTGCGCCAGGCCGCCATGCACCGCTTCGGCGGCGCCGTGCAGGTTCCGGACAGCGAGGTGCCCGCCCACCTGGCCGACGCCAGGGTCACCGGCCGGGACTTCTTCGGCATGTTCGACGTGCCCTTCCTGTACGGCGGCCCCTGGAGCGCCAGCGCCGATATGGAGGCCGTCTACCAGCTGGTGCTGGGCCGGGCCCTCAACGACCGCCTGTTCAACGGCGACAATAGCGTCGGCCGCACCCTGATGCTGGACGGCAAGGCCTTCACCGTGGTTGGCGTCATCGACCACTGGGAACTGACCCCCAAGGTCTACGACGTCACCAACGGCCCCCTCAACGACGTCGAGGAGCTGTTCATGCCCTTCGGCCTGCACCGGGCCCTGGAGATCAGCACCTGGGGCAATACCAACGGCTGGAGCGAAGAGGAACAGAACAGCTACGAGGACTTCCTCAACTCCGAATCCACCTGGCTGCAATACTGGGTGGAACTGCCGGACGCCGAGGCCAGGGCTCGCTACCAGCAGTTCCTGGCCGGTTACATCGAGCAGCAGCAGGCCCAGGACAGGTTCCAGAACAAGCGCGAACACAAGTACGCCCTCAGTACGCCCGAGCAGTGGCTGGCCATCAACAGGGTGGTGAGCAACGACACCAAGGTGCTCAGCCTGCTCAGCCTGGCCTTCCTGCTGGTGTGCGTGGTCAACACCGTGGCCCTGCTGCTGGCCAAGTTCCTGCGCAAGGCCCCCGAGGCCGGGGTGCGCCGGGCCCTGGGCGCCAGCCGCGGCGCCATCTTCGCCCAGCACCTGATCGAGAGCGGCTGTATCGGCCTGTTGGGTGGGGCCCTGGGCATCGGCCTGGCCCTGCTCGGCCTGACCGGCCTGGACCGGCTGATACCGGGCCAGGTGGACAAGGTAGCCCAGATGGACTGGCTGATGCTGCTGGCCGCCGTCGGCCTGGCCATACTGGCCAGCCTGCTGGCCGGCCTCTACCCGGCCTGGCGTATCGGCCGCACCAATCCCGCCCACTACCTCAAGACCCAGTAAGGAGACAGCTCATGTGGCAAACAGGCCCCATACTGCGCGCCCTGTGGCGCAACAAGGCCGGCGCCCTGCTGGTGATCATCCAGATGGCCCTGACCCTGGCCATCGTCAGCAATGCCCTGACCATCATCGACGAGCGAGAGACCATGATGAACAGGCCCACCGGCATGGCCGACAAGGAGCTGTTCTCGCTGACGGCCTACCCCTCGGTCAAGGCGCCCCTGGACAAGGGCAAGGTCGCCTACGACCTGGACCGGCTCCGCCAGCTGCCCGGCGTGATCGAGGCCACCCTGATCAACCAGATCCCCATGTCCGGCAGCGGCTCCTCATCGGGCTTTCGCATCGGTGAAGCCGAGAACGACCCGGACGCCCAGAACACCGGTGCCAATATCTACCACGCCAGCACCACTGTGCTGTCGGCCTTGGGCCTGAAGCTCACCAAGGGCCGGGACTTCCAGCCCTCGGACCTCTATGTGTGGGGCGGCATGGGCCAGGCGGATGCACCTGTGGCCATCATCAGCCAGCGCCTGGCCAATGAGCTGTACCCGGACCAGGATCCCATCGGCAAGACCATCACCCGGGGCAACGGCCAGATGGAGATCATCGGCGTGGTGGAAACCATGCTCGGCGCCTGGCCGGAATGGAGCCGGGCCGGCAACGTGGTGATCACCCCCACCTTCAGCACCAACACCCTGCTCCCCCGCTACCTGATCCGGGTCCAGGCCGACCGCAAGGCCGAGCTGATGGAGCAGGTCCGCGACCTGCTGCTGGAAATCGACCCCAACAGGGTGATCCTCAGCATGCGCACCACCGAGGAATACATCCATAGGGTCTACTCCAGGGACATCCTCATGGTGGCCCTGCTCAAGGTGTGCATCGCCATACTGGCGCTGATCACCGCCCTGGGCATCACCGGCCTGACCGTGTTCTGGGTCAACCAGCGCCGCAAGCAGGTGGGCACCCGCCGCGCCCTGGGCGCCACCAAGGCCGCCGTGGTGCGCCACTTCCTGGTGGAAAACGGCCTGCTTTGCGGCGTCGCCATGGTGGTGGGCACCGGCCTGGCCCTGGCATTGAACGGCCTTCTGGTGCAGCATTACCAGCTGCCGCCGCTGCCGTTGCCCTACCTGCTGGGCTCCCTGGCCGCCCTGGTGGTGCTGGGCCAGCTGTCGGCCCTGGCACCGGCCTTGAAGGCGGCGCAGATCTCCCCGGCCACGGCGACCCGCAGCGTGTAAGGACGACATGGAAAAAGTACTGGTCATAGACGACAACCCGGCGGTGGGTCAGGCCCTGGCCCTGCTGCTCAAGGTCCACGGCCTGGCGGCGGTCACCGCCCTGACCCCCCAGGCCGGCCTCGCCGCCCTGGACGAAGACCAGGACATCGCCCTGGTGATCCAGGACATGAACTTCACCGCCGACACCACCAGCGGCGAAGAGGGGCGTCAGCTCTTCTTCGCCATCCGCGACCGCCACCCGGACCTGCCGGTGATCCTGCTGACCGCCTGGACCCAGCTGGAAATGGCGGTGGCCCTGGTCAAGGCCGGGGCCGCCGATTACCTGTCCAAGCCCTGGGACGACCACAAGCTGATCGCCACCGTCAAGAACCTGCTGGAGCTGGCCGAACTCAGCCAGCGCCAGCAGGATCAGGCCAGGACCCGGGCCGACGCCCGCACCCGCCTGGCCGGGCAGTACGATCTGTGCGGCCTGGTCTACCAGTCCGACGCCATGCAGAAGCTGGTGGAAATGGCGGTGCAGGTGGCCAGGGCCGACGTGCCGGTGCTGATCACCGGCCCCAACGGCGCCGGCAAGGAGAAGATCGCCGAGATCATCCAGGCCAATTCGGCCGTCAAGCAGGGGCCCTTCGTGCGCGTCAATGCCGGCGCCCTGCCCATGGAGCTGATGGAGGCGGAGCTGTTCGGCGCCGAGGCCGGCGCCTACACCGGACTCAATAAGGCCAGGGCCGGCCGCTTCGAGGCCGCCGACGGCGGCACCCTGTTCCTGGACGAGATAGGCAACCTGCCGCCCAGCGGCCAGATGAAGCTGCTGCGGGCACTGCAGACCGGCCAGTTCGAGCGGCTCGGCTCCACCCAGACCCGCCAGGTCAGCGTCCGCCTGGTCAGCGCCACCAATGCCGACCTGGCCGCCGCCATGGCCAGGGGCGAGTTCCGGGAGGATCTCTACTACCGCCTCAACGTCATCGAGTTGCCGCTGCCGGCGCTCAGGGACAGGCCCGAGGACATACTGCCCCTGGCCCGCCACTTCCTGGGCGGTGGCCACGGCCTCAGCCTGGAGGCCTGTCGGGCCCTGGAGGGCCACGGCTGGCCGGGCAACGTGCGGGAACTGGAAAACACCCTCAAGCGGGCCGCCCTGCTCTGCCACGGCGACACCATAGGGGTGGACGACCTGGGCCTGCCGCCGCCGGCCCAGAAGAAGCCCAGGCCCCGCTTCGAGCCGGACGAGCAGCAGATCCGCCTGGCCCTGGCCGAGACCAGCTCGGTGGCCGAGGCCGCCCGCAGCCTGGGGCTGAGCCGCCAGGCCCTGTACCGGCGCCTGGACAAGTACGGCATAGCCCCGTGATCAGCTTGGAAGCCAAGCTCGCCGCCGTACTGGCCCTGGCCCTGGCCCTGGCCAGCGCCGCCATGACACTGTTCTTCACTCTGGACTTGCCGCCGCTCCTGGCCTGGACCGGCGGCCTTTTTGCGTCCCTGCCGCTTGGCCTGGCACTGCTCAGGCTGGTCACGGCCCCCCTCAACGCCCGGCTCGGGGCCCTGCAGACCGGGCTCTTGAACCTCCAGGACAACGACTTCTCGGTGTCGCTGCCGGTGCAGGGCCAAGACGAGCTGGCCGCTCTGGCATCGACCTTCAACCTGGCCGCCGACAAGCTGCGCCAGGAGCGCCAGCACATCTACCAGCGCGAGCTGATGCTGGATACCGTGCTGCAGAGCTCGCCCCTGGCGCTGCTGCTGGTGGACCAGCGGGAACGGGCCCTTTACGCCAATCCGGTGGCCCGCCAGCTGCTGGCCGGCGGCAAGGCCGTCAACGGCCTGTCCCTGGACGAGCTGGCCGAACTGGCACCGGCGGCGGTACTGGAGGCCATGGCCCAGCAAAGGGACGGCCTGTTCAGCCTGCACCAGGACGACGACAGCGAGATCTGGCACCTCAGCCAGAGCCGCTTCACCCTCAACGGCGCCCGCCACCGCCTCTATATCTTCAAGCAGCTCACCAAGGAGCTGAGCCGGGCCGAGGTGGCCACCTGGAAGAAGGTGATCCGGGTGATCAGCCACGAGCTCAACAACTCCCTGGCGCCCATCTCCTCCATGGCCCACAGCGGCAAGCTGGTGCTGGAGCAACAGCCACCGGACCGGGAGCTGCTGGCAAGCATCCTCGATACCGTCGCCGAGCGGGCCGCCCACCTGACCCAGTTCCTGCAGGGCTATGCCCGCTTCGCCAAGCTGCCCCAGCCCAACAGGAGCGCCCAGCCCTGGGATGCCTTCCTGGCCCAGCTGCAGCCCCTGGCCCCGTTCCGGCTCGAAGGCGAGCTGCCCGCCCAGCCGGGCTGGTTCGATCCCACCCAGCTCAGCCAGGTGCTGCTCAACCTGCACAAGAACGCCGTGGAGGCCGGCTCCCCGGCCGAGGCCATAACGCTTTCGGTGCATCAGCAGGGCCGCTGGCAGCGGCTCCAGCTCAAGGACAGGGGGCCGGGCATGAACGAGGCGGTGCTGACCCAGGCGCTGCTGCCCTTTTATTCCACCAAGAGCGGCGGCACCGGCCTGGGCCTGGCCCTGTGCCGGGAAATCATCGAGGCCCACGACGGCCGGGTACGCCTGCAGAACCGCGACGGCGGCGGCATCGAGGTCAGCCTCTGGCTACCACAGCAGCCGCAGGGCGAGCAGGGTCAGCACCAGGTTGAAGGCCAGGGTAAAGTGCCGCTCGCCGAGCCGCGCCAGTAGCCGCAGTCCCAGCCAGGTGCCCACCAGGCCGCTGGCTATCATCAGCAGCACCAGCGGCAGCCAGGCCGAGAAAACGAACCCCGCCAACGCGAAGATCAGCGCCTTGGGGCCGTGCTGCACGCACATGGCGCCGGCAAAGGTGGCCACTGTGCCGAGCCGGTCACGGCCACCGGCCTTGAGGAAGGCCGCCACCAGGGGACCTGAGGCGCCCAGGAAGGGACTGAGGAAGCCGGTCACCAGCGCCGCCAGGGCAATGCCGGCCCGGCCCAGCACCCGCCAGGGCAGCGGTGGCCCCCAGCACAGGTAGAGCAGGAAGCCGGCGATGGCCAGGCGCAGCCAGTCCAGCGGCAGCTGCACCAGCACCCCGGCGGCCAGCAGGCTGCCCAGCAGCGAGAAGGGGCCGAACCAGGCCAGGGTCGGCCAGTGCACATGGCGGAGCGAAAGGGAGAAGCGGCCCAGGTTGGAGCCCAGCTGTACCAGGCCGTGTACCGGGATGATGGCCGCGCTCGGCAACACCAAGGCCAGCACCGCCAGTAGCAGGGCACCACCACCGGCGCCGAAGGCGGCGGTGACGAAGGAGGTCAGGGCGGACAGGACCACCAGGGCCCAGAACAGGGCCTCATTGAGTTCGGCCGGGATCATCTTCCCAGCCTAGCTCAGTCGCTACAGGCCGTCTCCAGGCCACAAACGAGCTGCCCGTCCTTGATCACCAGGCTGACCTTTTCCATCAGGCCGATGTCCTCCAGGGGATTGCCCGGCACGGCCACCATGTCCGCCAGCTTGCCCACTTCCAGGCTGCCCAGCTCCTTTTCGACCCCCAGCAGCCGGGCGCCGTTGATGGTGGCGCTCTGGATGGCGGCCATGGGGCTCATGCCGCCTTCCACCAGGTAGCGGAACTCCTGGGCATTTTCCCCGTGGGGGAAGACGCCGGCATCGGTGCCGAAGGCGATCTTCACCCCGCCCTGGTGGGCGCGGCTGAAGGTTTCCTGGATCAGCGGCCCTATCCTGGCCGCCTTGGGCCGGACGATTTCCGGGTACAGGCCTGGGACTTGCGCGTTCCTGGCCACCGTCTTGCCGGCGCTGATGGTGGGCACGTACCAGGTGCCGTACTGGTTCATCAGCCGGATGACGGCCTGGTCCATGTAGGTGCCGTGCTCTATGGAGTCCACCCCGGCGCGGATGGCCCTTTCCATGCCCTCCTTGCCGTGGGCGTGCACCGCCACCTTGAAGCCGTAATCCCTGGCCGTGGCCACTATGGCCTCCAGCTCGTCGCCCATGAACTGGGGGTTCTGGCCGGACTTGGCCACCGACAGCACCCCGCCGGTGGCGGTGATCTTGATGACGTCGGCACCGTCCTTGTAACGCTGGCGCACCGCCTTGCGGGCGTCGACGGGGCCGTTGACCACGCCCTGCCTGGGACCGGGATCGCCCATCAGGTGGGCGGCCCAGCCATTGCTGGGATCGGCATGGCCACCCGTGGTGCCGATGGACTTGCCGGCGCTGTGGATCCGCGGCCCCGGCACCTGGCCGGCAGAAATGGCCTTTCTCAGGGCAATGGAGACATTGTGGGCATCCCCCAGATCCCGCACCGTGGTGAAGCCGGCCTTCAGGGTCTTCTCGGCGTGGCCCATGGCCCGGAAGGCGTAGTCGGCCGGGTTCATGCGAAAGCCCTCCGAATAGGCGGCGGGGCTGAACTGGTAGGTCAGGTGGGTGTGCATGTCCATCAGGCCGGGCAGCAGGGTGGCGCCCCTGAGATCGATAAGGCGATCCCCCTCGGCCGGCGCACGGTAGCCCTTGTGGATGGCCTTGATACGGTCGCCCTCGATCACCAGGGTCCTTTCCCGCAGGGCCTTGTCCGAGACCCCGTCGATGAGGGTACCGGCATGGATCAGGGTGGCCGCCTGGCCGCTGGCGGCCATCAGCAGGGCCAGGGCACTCAGGGACAGTCGCATGGGCGTCTCCTTGCAATGAAACCGCCCCAGCATTAACAGGCCGTTAACCTGCCGGCCAGGCTTTTGCGGTGAAGGCGCCCGATTTGCCGACCGGTGTCAGTGGGCGCCGGCATAGCAGCGGGCCAGCAGCAGCGGCAGCAGGGTCAGGTTGGCCAGCAGCGCCATCATCATGGCCAGGCCGGTGAAGAGGCCGAAATAGAGGCTGGGGATGAAGTTGGACAGCACCAGTATGGCGAAGCCCAGGGTGATGGTGACCGACGTGTAGTACATGGCCCGGCCTATGCTGGCATGGCTGCGGTGCAGGGCCTGCCAGCCGTCGCCGCCCTTGAGCTCCTCCAGGTAGCGGTGCACGTAGTGGATGGAATTATCCACCCCTATGCCGACGCAGATGGCGGCTATGGTGATGGTCATCATGTCCAGGGGGATGGCCAGCCAGCCCATCAGCCCCAGCACGGCGGCGGCGGCGATCAGGTTCGGCACCAGGGCGATCAGCGCCAGGCTCAGGCGGCGAAACAGCAGCCAGAACATGGCGCTGATGGCCAGGAACACCACGGCGATGCTGAGGATCTGGGAGCGGAACAGGCTCTGCAGCATGTTGTTGTAGAGCACCAGCATGCCGGTGAGCCGGAACTGTTCTGGCGCCAGCCCCAGTTCGGCGACCAGATCCCGTTCGATGCGGGCCAGCAGCTCGGCCCGGCGCAGCCCGGGATCGGTCTCGAACACCCTCAGGGTGATGCGCAGCTGGTCGCCGTCCCCGGACAGGAAGGGGGCGATCAGCAGCTCCTTGACCCCGTCCGGCAACCCCTGGTAGAGCACCGACAGCAGGAAGTTGTCGCCCATGGCGCCGGGATCGATTTCCCTGAGCACCTCGGCGCTGCTGGCCAGGGACAGCACCTGGCCGGTCTCCGGCAGGGATTCCAGGTAGTGGTGTATGGCCCTGACCTTTGCCAGGCCCTGGACGTTGAACCAGTGGCTGCGGGCGGTGAAGCCGGCATCCTCGTCCTCGCCGGCCAGCTCATCCGGATCTATCCCCAGCTCCTCCAGCAGCGGATCCGGCTCCAGGGGCGCCGAAGGCGCCGGCTCGGGCGGTGCCTCTACGATCAGCTCCAGGGGCGTCGTGCCGCCCAGCTCCCGGTCGATGAGCACCATGCCCTGGTAGATCTCGGTGTCCTCCTGGAAGTAATCGATGAAGCGGTTCTCCACCGCCAGCCGGCTCAGGCCCCAGACGCTCAGCACCGCCAGCAGGCCATAGGCGACGAAGACAGCGCCCTGGTGCCGCTGCACGCCCTTGCCCAGGGCGCGGGTGAGGCGGCCGGTCAGGTTGCGCCGGCTCTGCACAGGCCCGGGCCTGAGCAGCATCAGCGCCGCCGGGAACAGGCTGAAGGCCAGCAGGAAGGAGACGGCGGTGCCTATGGTCATCATCCAGCCGAAGTCGATGACCGGGCGAATACCGCTCACCAGCAGCGAGCCGAAGGCCACCATGGTGGTCAGGGCCGTGTACAGGCAGGGCACCAGCTTCTTGCGCACCGTGGTCAGCACCAGGCTGTGCTGGTGGGCATTGGGATACAGGGCCTGCAGCTCCTGGTAGCGGACGATGAGGTGGATGGCCAGGGACAAGGTCAGGATCAGCATCAGCGAGATGAAGTTGGAGGACACCACCGTCACCGGCCAGTCCAGCAGCCCCAGCAGCCCCAGCATGATCACGGCGGTGGCAGCGCAGGTCAGCAGCGGCAGCAGCACCCAGCGCGGCAGGTGGAAGGCGACGGCCAGGATCACCACCAGGAACAGCAGCACCGCCACCCCGAAGGTGGTGAGGTCGTGGCGGATGAAGGCCATGGAATCGGCGGCGATCATCGGCACCCCGCCCAGGTGCAGCTCGGCGCCCTTCTGACTGGCCATCAGCGCCCGTACCTGGGCTATGGTGCCGGCCTCGCCGGCCAGCTGCCCGGCCAGGGCCTTGAGGTAGGCCGCCTCCACCTTCGCCAGCTCGGCCAATTCGGCCGCCGTCAGGCCGCCCTGGTCACGCTGGTCGCGCAGCTGCTCGCGGCGCTGCTGCAACGCCAGGAAGTCCGAGTCCTGGCGCAGGTAGATCAGCATGGCGGTGGTGGCGGCATCGCGGCTGATCAACAGCTCGCCGTAGAAGGGGCTGGCCAGCAGCTCCTGCCTGGCCAGGGCCAGCTCGGTGCGGGGGTCGCGCAGATCCGGCACCGACCGGCGCAGCTCCGACAGCGGCAGCGGCGGGCTGCTCAGCAACGGCACGTCGAGGATGCTGGCCAGCTTCTCGACACCGTCCAGGGCCAGCACGGCATCGCGGATCTGGCCCAGCTGGGCCAGCACAGGCGCGGAGAACAGATCCCGGTCGGTGCTGTAGGTCAGCACCAGGAAGTTGTCGTTGCCGTAGCGCCGCTTCACCTGGCGGAAGAAGCGCAGGTCATCGTCGTCTTCCAGCACCAGGGTCTCGGCGGAGGCGTCCAGGCGGAAGAACTGGGCCTGCCAGCCGAACCCGGCGGTGATGAGCGCGATGATCACCAGCACCCAGCGGGCATGGCCAAGCACGGATCTGTCGTAATCGTGGAGTTCCATGGGCACTCGGGCGGGGGGAACTCCCTAAAAGATAGCCCCTCAGCCCACCATATAGGTGCCGGTGCCAAAGGCGATGTGGTCGCCCTGCTCGTTGTGCAGCTCCATGCGGGTCACCGCCACCTTGTTGCCGGCGCGGATCACCGTGGCGGTGGCGATGAACTCCAGGCCCCGGCCCGGGCGCAGGTAATCCACCCTCATGTCGATGGTACCCATCTTGCCGAACTTGGCGGCCAGGCTGGCCACGGTCTCGCCGTCGAACTTGTCGGAAACGGACGCGATGGCGGCCAGGCCGCCCACCACGTCCAGCACCGAGGCGGTGACGCCGCCGTGGAGGATCTTGTGGATGGGATTGCCGATCAGCTGCTCATTCATGGCGAAGCGCACCTCCACCTGCTCGGCGTCGTAGCGGCTTACCTTGAGGCCCAGCAGCCTGTTGAAGGGCATCTGCTCGGTGAACAGCTGGCCGATAAAGTCCAGGATCTCCGCCTGGCTCAGTGGTGTGTGCATGGTGGTGACTTCCTTCCAGCCTAGAGTTTTTATTCTAGCCAGTTTAATCACCAGCAGGCGTTTGGCAACGGCCCACCAGAAAGACAAGGCTCCCTCCTTTGATTACAATGACGGCCCCTTTGTGCCGGATCCCAGTATATGCCCGACTCCCAGGCCGCCATCCAGTCCCCCGACAACAGCCCCCAGCAGGTGCTGGCGTCGGTGTTCGGCTACGACAGCTTCAGGCCCGGCCAGGAGGACATCATCCGGGCGGTGCTGGCCGGCCAGGACGCCCTGGTGATCATGCCCACCGGCGGCGGCAAGTCGCTGTGCTACCAGGTGCCGGCCCTGTGCCGGGACGGCACCGCCATAGTGGTGTCGCCGCTGATCTCCCTGATGAAGGACCAGGTCGACCAGCTGCTGGCCAACGGCGTGCGGGCTTCCTGCCTGAACTCGGCCATGGACCGCGAACAGGTGATCGCCACCTACAACGCCCTGCACCGGGGCGAACTGGATCTGCTCTACGTGGCGCCGGAGCGGCTGTTGCAGCCGGACTTCCTGGCCCGCATGGAGGAGCTCAAGCTCAGCCTGATCGCCATAGACGAGGCCCACTGCATCTCCGCCTGGGGCCACGACTTCCGCCCCGAATACCTGGCCCTTGGCGAGCTCAAGGCCCGCTTCCCCTACGTGCCGCTGATGGCACTGACCGCCACCGCCGACAAGGCCACCCGCCACGACATACTGCAGCGGCTCAACCTGGGCACCCCCTTCGAGCACCTGGCCAGCTTCGACAGGCCCAACATCCGTTACCTGGTGGCGGAGAAGTTCAAGCCCATCAGCCAGCTGGTGCAGTACCTGCAGGGCCAGAAGGGCAACAGCGGCATCATCTACGCCGGCTCCCGCAAGAGGGTGGACGACATCGCCCACAAGCTGCGCGGCCAGGGTTTCAACGCCGCCGCCTACCACGCCGGCATGAGCAACCAGGAACGGCAGTTCGTCCAGGAGAGCTTCCAGCGCGACGAGGTCGACATAGTGGTCGCCACCGTCGCCTTCGGCATGGGCATCAACAAGCCGGACGTGCGCTTCGTGGTGCACTTCGACCTGCCCAAGAACATCGAGTCCTACTACCAGGAGACCGGCCGCGCCGGCCGGGACGGCCTGCCCGCCGAGGCCTGGATGCTGTTCGAGCCCGGCGACGTGGGCCGGGTCCGCAGCCTGATCGAGCTGAGCGAGAACGAGGACCAGCAGCGGGTGGAGCTGTCCAAGCTGCACGCCATCGCCGGCTTCGCCGAGGGCCTCACCTGCCGCCGCCAGGTGCTGCTCAACTATTTCGGGGAATATTCCGGCAACCGCTGCGGCAACTGCGACATCTGCCTGGATCCGCCCCAGAGCTTCGACGGCACCGAGCCGGCCCAGAAGGCCATGTCCACCATCTACCGCACCGGCCAGCGCTTCGGTGTCGGCCACGTGGTGGAGGTGCTCAGGGGCAGCCAGAACGCCCGCCTCAAGGAGCTGGGCCACGACCAGCTCAGCACCTGGGGCCTGGGCAAGGACCACAGCCACGAATACTGGGTCAGCGTCATCCGCCAGCTGATCCACCACGGCCTGGTGATGCAGGACATCACCCGCCACAGCGCCCTGACCCTCACCGAGGCGGCCCGGCCCGTGCTCAGGGGTGACAAGCCCCTGACGCTGGCGGTGCCCAGGGTCTCCTCCAGCCTCAGGAAATCCTCCCGCCAAAGCACCGCCTCGCCGGCGGACAAGGTGCTGTTCGCCCGCCTCAAGAAGCTCAGGAAGCAACTGGCCGACGAACTGGGGGTGCCGCCCTACGTGGTGTTCAACGACGCCACCCTGGCGGAGATGGCCACCCATATGCCCACCACCGAAAGCGAGCTGCTGGCCATTTCCGGTGTTGGCCAGACCAAGCTGGCAAGATACGGCGAGCCTTTCCTGGAGTTGATCGGCAACTACCTGAACCAGGCCAGCTAGGCTGGCCCCGCTTTTCGGGCAGCGTCGGCCAGACCAGGCTGGCAAGATATGGCGAGCCTTTCCTGGCGCTGATCGGCAACTAGCTCAGCCAAGGCGGCTGAGACCGCCACAAAAAAGGGCGCCTATTGGCGCCCTTTCGCTCACTTGCTGCAGCCCGAGTCGTCCCCGGTGATAAAGCCGTTTTCGGTGGCGATGCGCCGCCGGTAACAGCGCTTCTTGCTGCCCTGCTCGCTGACCTCGTGCACCGACCAGCCGGTGGCGTTGCGCTCGGCCCTGGGCACGCCCCAGCTCCAGGACGCCGAGCCCTCGAAGCCGGCCCGCAGCCTGGACCAGGCTATGGTCCTGGGCCCCTTGCTGTCGCTGTTGTCGCCGTGGTCGAACAGGCGCATGTCGGTGGTGATCCGGTAGTGACCGTCCACCGGTTCGACGCTGAGCAGGCCGTCGACGCCGAAATGGCTGCTCCGCTCGCGCACCACAGGGAAATGATCGCGCCAGCTGGTGGTCACCCTGGCCTCATCCCGCCACCAGGCGTCGATGCCGTCATGCCATTCGCCCTGGTCCCAGCCGTGGTCGTTGTGGTGGCTGAGGCGGCGTTCCACCCTGGTGGTGACACGGCCCTTGGAGGTGTCCAGGTAACCGGTCACGTCCAGCGCGTGGCTGCCCCTGGTGGCCAGCAGGAAGGTGCCGTCGTCCTGGGGCTGGAATTGGCTGTCATTGACCAGCTCGCCCGCCTGGTAGGCCAGCAGCCCGCCCTGGACCGCCTCCAGCTCGTGGTCCTGCCACAGGAACAGGCTGGGGCGCAGTGCCCAGCCGCTCTGGCCCTCGGATACCCCCAGCACCCGCAACCGCAGCTCGTGGGCCTGGCCGTCGTTGAGCAGGCCGGCAAAGGGGGTCAGATCGTAGCGCAGCGGCTTGATGTTGAAGGCCCTGGGCGCCGGCAGCACGTACCAGAGGAAGGGATTGGCCCAGCCCCCGGTGTAGATGTGGGGATACGGCAGGGCCATGCCGGCCAGGCGGCCGTCCAGCCACACCTGCACCTCCCGGTAGGGACCATCGTCAGCGCCGCAGGAATAGCCCGCCTCGGCCGGGGCCGTGAAGTACCAGAATTCCTCGCAGCCGCCGCCGGAGCCGGTGGCGTAGACCTCGGCCTCCAGCCGCCTGGTGTTGCGGGGCAGGCTGATGCTGCCCACCAGATCGGCGCCGTCCCGGTGCAGCCCGGTCGGCCTGAGGATGCGGTCCGCCGTTTCCAGGGCCTTATGTTCCTTGTCGGCCTGGTAGAAGGTCAGGGTGGTGCGGATATTGAGCACCCCGGTATAGGTGTCGTTGACCAGGTTGCCCAGGTACATGATCACCGGCTGCGGCTCGCTCAGCAGCGGCGCGTAGGCGCTGATGTCCTTTTCCACATGCCACTGGATGCCCTCCCGGGACGGCTCGGGGGTACTGGTGGTCAGCACAGTGACGCCACCGATCTCCAGGTGGCCCAGGCGGTCGTACTGGACACCGGCCACGTCGCCGTGCAGATCCAGCACCACCTTGGTCCAGGGACCGGGGCAGTCCTGGGGCGGGATGTACTGGTTCCGGTAGGGTTCGAAGTTGGCAAAGCCGTGGTTGACGATCTCCAGGGTACAGCTGGGGGTGTCCGGCCGCTCTATGGCGGCGTCGGCCGTCCTGGGATCGTCCCAGTCGCTGCCGAACTCATCGGCGGCCAGGGCCGGCAGGGCGCACAGGCTCAACAACAGCAGGGGATATTGGGGCTTCATGGGTTCTCCTTGCTTCCTTGGAAAAAGGTAATGACCGCCCAAGGGCGGTACCAGGGAGAACTGCTGACGGACAACACAACGCGTCGGCCCCGGGGCGGACATTGCGCACAGCTTGGGGCAGGAAGCCAGGTTATGCCAATACAATCAAACCATTAGCCATCACTGATAATCCCTGTGGCATCAAAAAAGGCGCCGGTCGGCGCCCTTTTTCATGGCACTCAAGGGCCGATCAGCCACCGGCCGGCAGGCTGGCGAAGTAGGCGGACAGGTTGGCGATGTCCTCATCGGACAGGGGCTTGGTCATGGGACCCATCACGGGGTCTGCCCTGGTGCCGTCACGGAAGGCCTTGAGCTGCTTCACCAGGTAGGGGGCCTTCTGGCCGGCCAGGTTGGGGTACAGGGGAATGGCGGCGATGCCGTTGCCACCGTGGCAGGCGGCACAGGTAGCGGCCTTGGCCTTGCCGGCCTCCACGTCACCGCCGGCCTGGGCCTGGGCGGTCAGGGCCAGGGCGACGCCGGCCAGGATCATGCGCACTTTCATTATAGTCTCCTTAATTTCAACGACTTGGCTCACTTCCCCATCATGTTTAGCAGAAAAAGTCATGGACCGGGGCGGTGTTTATGCAATGAGGCTTTGCGTATGCTGTCAGAAGATAACCAAGGTTGGCCGTTCAGGAATTGACCCACATCATGCAGCACCGTTTCGATAACCAGTACGCACGCCTTTTCCCCGGGCTCTACAGCGAACACGAGCCCCAGGGCTTCGAGCGTCCCGAGCTGGTGATCGCCAATACCGAGCTGGCCGCCCAGCTGGGCCTGGACAGCAGCGACCCGCGTTTTGTGAACTGGCTGAGCGGCAAGAGTGCCATGCCCGGCGCCGAGCCCATTGCCCAGAAGTACGCCGGCCACCAGTTCGGGGTCTACAACCCCTTCCTGGGCGACGGCCGCGGCCTGCTGCTGGGGGAACTGCTCGATGTGGACCAACAGCGCTGGGATTTGCACCTCAAGGGCGCCGGCCCCACCGCCTACGCCCGCGGCGGCGACGGCCGCGCCGTGCTGCGCTCCTGCATCCGCGAGTTCCTGGCCTCTGAGGCCCTCCACCACCTGGGCATCCCCAGCACCCGCGCCCTGGCGGTGGTGGCCGGCGAGGTGGCGGTGCAGCGGGAAACCGTGGAAAGGGGCGCCATGCTGACCCGGGCCGCCCGTACCCATATCCGCTTCGGCCATTTCGAGCACTGTTTCCACAAGGGCCTGGCCGGGGAACTCAAGGCCCTGGCGGATTTCCTTATCGATACCCAGCTGCCGCACCTGCGCGAGTTCGGCAATCCCTACAAGGCGCTGTTCCAGCACACGGTGACGGTGACCGCCAGCCTGATCGCCCAGTGGCAGGCCCAGGGCTTCGCCCACGGGGTGATGAACACCGACAACATGAGCATGCTGGGCGACACCTTCGACTACGGCCCCTACGGCTTCCTGGACGACTACGAGCCCGGCTTCGTCTGCAACCACTCGGATCACCAGGGCCGCTATGCCTTCGACCAGCAGCCCAGCATCGGCCTGTGGAACCTGAACTGCCTGGCCATGGCCTTCAGCCCGCTGGTGGACTCGGACGATCTGGTCGACGCCCTCAAGGGCTACCAGGGCCATGTGGAAACCACCTACATCAACCTGATGCGCCGGAAGCTGGGCCTGGCCAGCCACCGGGAGATAGACGGCCTGCTGCTCACCGAGCTGCTGGGGCTGATGGCCAGGGAAAAGCGCGACTACCACGCCACCTTCCGGGCCCTGTGCCAGTTCCGCCTGGACACCGATCCCAGCCCGGTGCGGGATCACTTTATCGACCGGGAGGCCTTCGACGACTGGGCCCAGCACTACCGGGAGCGGCTCAGGGTGGAAGACAGCGACGACGACCAGCGCCAGCTGGCCATGAAGGCCGTCAACCCCAGCTACGTGCTGCGCAACTACCTGGCCCAGCAGGCCATCGAAGCGGCCGAACAGGGCGACTTCGCACCCTTGCACGAGCTCTACCAGGTGCTGCAGCGCCCCTTCGAAGACCAGCCCGGCAGGGAAGCCTACGCCAGGACACCCCCGGACTGGGGCAAGCACCTGGAGATCTCCTGCTCCAGCTAGGAGCCATTGCCCAGGCATTCCTTTATGATCGCCCCGCAGAAACGGCCATCAGGACACCACCATGAAACTCGATAAAGACGCCCGCACCCTGCTGCTGGATCTGGACAGCGACTGGGACAGCTTCGAACAGGACATCCAGCCCTGGCTGGCCCGCCTGGAGTTGCAGGTGCACGGCAAGGACAGCGGCGCCGACCGCCACCAGTGGCAGGTCAGCTTCGAAGGCACAGAGCTGCGCCTGGAGTTCGAGGGCCTGGGCGACAGCACCTGGCTGGCCGCAGACGATGACGAGGGCCTGGAGGTGCTCACCTTCCTGTATGGCTGGCTGCAGCGCCAGCCGCTGCCCTGATCTGCCCCAAAAAGTTAGCTAAAGCCGGATTAACGACTAAATAGTTAAGGAGCCAACAAAAAAGACCCTTCCCGGTGAGCCCATGGATAGCAAGGCCAACATCTTAGTCGTGGATGACGAAGCCATCATTGCGATGGATCTGTCGGAGCAACTCAGCGAATTCGGTTACAACATAGTGGGCATGGCCCACAGCGGCGAGCAGGCCCTGGAACTCATCGCCAAGACCAAGCCCGACATCGTGCTGATGGACATCGTCCTCGGCGCCGGCATGGACGGCATCCGCACCGCCGCCATGGCCAAGCGCTACCACCAGATGCCCATCATCTTCCTCAGCGCCTTCAGCGACCCCGATACCGTCTCCCGGGCCGCCCAGACCGCTCCCTACGGCTACCTGACCAAGCCCTACCAGGCCAACGAGCTGCGCGCCGCCATCGAGGTGGCCCTGACCAAGGCGGAGCTGGAGAAGGCCCTGCAGGAATCCGAGGCCTGGTTCTCCAGCATCCTCAAGGCGGTGGACGACGGCATCATCGCCGTGGAAAAGGACGGCAGGGTCCGCTTCATCAACCCCACCGCCTGCCAGATGCTCAAGGTGGAGGCCGACGACATCATCGGCACCCAGGTGGAAGAACATTTTTCGCTGAACGAGCATGCCGATACCGAGGCCCTCTATCATCCCGCCATTCAGGCCATACAGCAGGACAGGGTGCTGCCCATCGTCTTCGGCGGCCACATGACGGCCGGCAAGCTCAGCCGCCGGGTGGACTACACCGCCGCGCCGATCCGCGACAGCCAGCGCCACACCAAGGGCGCCGTGCTGGTCATGCGCGATGCCGAACCCAGACTGCTGATGGAAACCGCCCTCAAGGACAGCGAGGAGCGCTTCCAGAAGGCCTTCATGCATTCCGCCGTGGGCCTGGCCCTGGTCACCCTGGACGGCCGCCTGATGCAGGTGAATCCGGCCTTCATGGCGCTGCTGCACATCAAGAAACTCAGCGAGGGGCTGATCCTCAACCAGGATCTGGTCTCGGATCTGGACAAGGACAAGCTGCGCGAAAAGCTGCACCAGCTGCTGGGCGGCTCGGTGCCGGCGGTACAGATGGAGCTGCGCTTCCTGGGCGCCGGCGGCAAGCCCAAGTGGATGCTGACCACCATCTCGCTGATCCTCGGCGAGGACGCCGAGCCCTGCTACTTCATCTACCAGCTCAACGACCTCACCGAGCGCAAGGAGGCCGAGCTGGAGCTGCACCACCTGGCCAACTTCGATGATCTCACCGGCCTGATGAACAGGCCCAGGCTGATGAAGGAGCTGAACCGGATGATCGTCAACGCCGGGATCAACACCAGCCACTTCGCGCTGATCTTCATCGATCTCGACCATTTCAAGGACATCAACGACTCCCTTGGCCATGCCGTCGGCGACCGGCTGCTGGTGGAGGCGGCGCACCGCATGCGTTCCAGCTCCCGCAGCAGCGACATCCTGGCCAGGCTGGGCGGCGACGAGTTCGTGGTGCTGATCCCCGAGCTGCGGGTGCCGGAAAACGCCCAGCGCATCGCCGACAACCTGATCCAGCGCCTCAGCCAGCCCTTCATCATCGACAAGCAGGAGCTGCAGCTGGGCGCCAGCATCGGCATCAGCGTCTTCCCCGACGACGCCGTCGACGCCGATCTGCTGCTCCAGCACGCCGACGCCGCCCTCTATATGGCCAAGTCGGAAGGACGCGGCCTGGCCCGCTTCTACAGCCCGGAAATCACCAGCAAGCTGACCCGGCGCCTGAAGCTGGAAAGCGCCCTGCGCCACGCCATAGCGCGGCAGGAGCTGTACCTGGAATTCCAGCCTATCTCCGCCCTGCCCTCCATGAAGGTGGTGGGCGTGGAGGCCCTGGTGCGCTGGAACTACAAGGACAGGGTGGTCTCGCCGGGCGAGTTCATCCCCCTGGCGGAAAAGACCCAGATGATCCACGAGATCGGCCAATGGGTGCTCCAGGCCGCCTGCACCGAGGTCCAGCGTTGGCACCGCCTCGGCCATCCACTGTTGCTGTCGGTCAACGTCTCGCCCATGCAGTTCCGCGACGCCAGCTTCGTGGCACAGGTGGAGCAGGCCCTCAACGTCAGTGAGCTGGGCAGCCAGTACCTGATCCTGGAGATCACCGAGAACACCCTGTCCGATACCGAGTCCTCACTGCAGACCCTGGCCAAGCTCAGGGAGCTGGGGGTGTCGGTGGCGGTGGACGACTTCGGCACCGGCTATTCCTCGCTGTCCTACCTGAAACTGTTCAATCCCCAGGTGCTCAAGATCGATCAGTCCTTCGTACGGGATCTGGAGCACGACCAGAACGACGCCGCCATCGTCAATGCCACCATCGCCATGGGCAAGCAGCTGGGCATGAAGATCGTCGCCGAAGGGGTCGAAACCCAGGGACAGCTCCAGCACCTGCACGAGCAGGGCTGTGACAACGTCCAGGGTTTCCTGCTGGGACGTCCCATGACATCGGAGCAACTGCTGGAGCTGATCAGAGAAGCATGAAACCACTGCGCTGCGGCCATTGGGCGGCGGCAATACTGCTGCTGAGCTCGCTCCTGGTGATGCTGGGCTGGTTCCTGGAGAGCCAGGTGCTGGTGACCCTGAACAGCCAAAGCGCCATGCGTTTCAACACCGCCCTGGGCTTCCTGCTGCTGGGCCTGGCCCTGCTGGACAGCCGCAGTGGCTCCCCGGCCGGCTTCTGGCTGCCGCTGGCGCTGCTCCTTGTGCTGGCCCTGGCCACCGGCCTGCAGTACCTGGCCGTCATCAACCTGGGTCTGGACGAGCTGTTCATCAAGGACTGGACCCCGCCGGAGCAGGGCCTCTATCCGGGCCGAATGTCCCCGGCCACCATCATCGCCTTCCTGCTCAGCGCCCTGGCTCTGACCGGCCTGGGCAGCACCAGCTGGCTCAGGCTGCTGAGCTGGATCCCGGCCACAGTGGTGGCGGTGATCTGCGCCTTCACCCTGGCCGCCCGGCTGTTCGGCGGCGACAGCATACTCAGCAACTTCTCCTCCGGCATGGCCCCGCACACCGCCCTGGCCTTCATGGTGGCCAGCCTCAGCCTGCTGCACCAGGCCAACGGCCGCACCGATGCTGCCGCCCGGCGCCTGATGCTGCCGCTGTCGGCATTGGCGGCCATGATGACCCTGACCGGGCTGGGCTGGTACAACAGCGGCCATTTGGAACGGCTGGACAAGGCCAGGCTCCGCCAGGAACGCATCGAAAGCCTGGAACGCCTGGCCAACCAGCGCCTGGCCGTAGTGGAAAAGACCCTGCTGCGCATGGCCAGTCGCTGGCAGGTTCGCGGCCGCACGCCCGAAAGCGAATGGCGATTGGACGCCCGCCATTACCTGGCGGATATCCCCGAGCTGCAGTCCCTGGCCTGGCGCGACGGCCAGGGCCGGCTGGCCTGGCAGGAAGGGGAGGCGCTGCCGGCCGCCGCCTGTACCGATCCGGACCGCAGGCTCCACCAGGGGCTGCTGCTCTTCACCACGCCCCTGCCCGACGGTTGCCTGCACGCCGGCCTGGCCCTGTCCGCCCTGCTGGAGGCGGCCTGGACGGAACAAGACAGGGACTTCAACCTGGCCCTGTACCTGGACGGCCAGTTCCTGCAGTCGAGCCGCCATTGGCAGCCCGGCCCGTCCGAGCCAGTCGCCAGGCCCCTGCGGCTGGGCCCGCTGCAGCTGATGGCCCACGTCCAGGCCAAGGCCGGCACCGCCCTGGCCGCTGGCGACCAGGGCGCCAGGCTGATCCTGGGCATGGGCCTGCTGTTGTCTGCCCTGGTGTCCGGCACCCTCTGGCTGCTGCTGCTGGTGCGGCGGCGCAACCTGGAGCTGGAGCACAGCAACGGCCGGCTGGCTGCCTCCGAATCCCAGAGCCGAACCCTGCTGGAAATGGCCCCGGAGGCGGTGATCCTGGTCGACCAGGATGGCATCATCAGCTACGCCAACCGGCGTACCCGAACCCTGTTCGGCTACGAGCAGCTGGAGCTGCTGGGCCAGCCGGTTGAGGTGCTGATCCCCGCCAAGCTGAGGGATGTCCACCGCCGCCATCGCCATGGCTTCGCCGCCAATCCCAAGCTCAGGGACATGGGCTCGGGCCTGGAGCTCAAGGCCCAGCGCCACAACGGCAAGACCTTCCCGGTGGACGTGATCCTCAGTCCCATTAAGGTGGCCGGCGCCTTCCAGGTCATGGCCATAGTCCGGGACGTGTCCGAGAAGAAGGCCGCCGAACGACAGATCAAGGCCAGCCTCCACGAGAAGGAGGTGCTGCTCAAGGAGGTCTACCACAGGGTCAAGAACAACATGCAGGTCATCGCCAGCCTGCTGCGCATGCAATCGCGCAGTGCCGAGGATCCCGGCATCAAGGACAAACTGGGCGAAGCGGCCTGCCGGGTCAGGGCCATGGCCCTGGTCCACGAGAAGCTGTACCAGTCCAAGAAGCTGTCCAGGGTGGACTCCGAGACCTATGTGAACAGCCTTATCGACGACCTGCAGCTGACCCTGGGCCGCCAGGGCCAGATCAAGGTCCACAGCCAGGTGCTCAGGGTGGAGCTCGAGCCGGACGTGCTGATCCCCCTGGGCCTGATCATCAACGAGCTGATCTCCAACAGCCACAAGCACGCCTTCGCCGATGGCCAAAAAGGGGAGGTCCACCTGCGCTTCACCCAGGACGGCGGCGACTACTGCCTGACGATCTGGGACACGGGCCCCGGCCTGCCGGACGACTTCAGCCCGACCCGGACCCCCTCCCTGGGCCTGAAGCTGGTCAACACCCTGGTCAGTCAGCTGCACGGCCGGCTCGACTGGGGCAACAAAGGTGGCGCCACCTTCAGCATCCGCTTCCCGGTACCGGCGTTGCCCACCGCCAGTCCCATGGTCAAGGAACTCAAACACCATGACGTACCAGAGCCGACAGGTTGATTTCCTTGGCATCTGGGCCAAGGGGGCCTGGCAGCTGAAGGCCTACGGCATCCACCTGCCCCACCAGCCCCTGGACAACCAGCTCAAACTCCAGGCCAGGCGGCTGCTGGACGCCACCCTGGCCGGGGTGGCCGCAACCGAGCTGCCGGCCGGCTTTGTGGGCATCCACCAGGGCGAGGGCCGCAACGTCATCTTCATCGACTGGTGGCGCGGCAACGAACTCCACCACCGGCTGTTTCTCTCGGCCCTGGACAACCCCTTGCAGTTCCTGCCGGCCGGCCCGGACGACTTCATCGCCTGCGTCTGGGATCTGGGCCTGATGGCCTACGAGCGCGAAGCCTGGATCGAAAAGGTGTTGCAGGGCGGCGATCTGGCCGCCTACCTGCACCAACGCCTGGACAACAACCTCTAGGGGGATACGACATGAAAAGAGGCTTCCTGACCCTGGCCCTGCTGGGCCTGCTGCTGTGGCTGGCCTGGCGCGGCTACCTGGCCATGCTGCCCAGGCTGGAGCTGCAGAACGCCTCCGCCATCGCCATCGAGCGCGCCTTGGTGGCGCTGCCGTCCAGCCGCCTCAGCTTCGACGCCATTGCCCCGGGCGGCGCCCTGGGCATCCATCATGACGCCGACCAGGCCGACGGCCCCTACCGCTACCGGATCACCCTGGTGGACGGCCGCACCATAGAGGGCGACTGCGGCCAGGTCACCGGCAACGAGTTCGGCAAGCGCCAGCTCATTTCCCTGCAGCGGGACCTCAGCGTGCTCTGCCACCAGGCGCCTTGACCCAGCCGGCGCGGATCCGCACAATACGCGCCTCGCCGCTGGCGATTAAGTGACCGTATTCCTTCGGGTTCCCTCACCCCGACCAACAAAAAGGTACAAGATGAACCACCTTT
This sequence comes from Gallaecimonas sp. GXIMD4217, assembly GCF_038087665.1. Lineage (GTDB taxonomy): Bacteria > Pseudomonadota > Gammaproteobacteria > Enterobacterales > Gallaecimonadaceae > Gallaecimonas. Next base: position 3,152,282 of record NZ_CP149925.1, read on the forward strand.
CCCGCAGCCTGGGCTGGCTGATCGCCTTCCATATCCTGGTGATTGCCGCCTCCAACTACCTGGTGCAGCTGCCCTTCACCTTCCTGGGCCTGCACACCACCTGGGGCGCCTTTACCTTCCCCTTCATCTTCCTGGCCACCGACCTGACGGTGCGGCTGCTGGGGGCCGAGCCGGCCCGGCGGGTGATCCACTGGGTGATGGTACCGGCGCTGTTCATCAGCTACGGCCTGTCGGTGTTGTTCCCGGGCGGCGACTTCGCCGGCCTGGCCGGGGCCGGCGAGCTGAACCTGTTCGTGGCCCGCATCGCCTTCGCCTCCTTCCTGGCCTATGTGCTGGGCCAGATGGCCGACGTGCAGATCTTCAACCGCCTGCGCCGGGCCCGTGCCTGGTGGCTGGCGCCCATGGCCTCCACCGTGCTCGGCAACCTGCTGGACACCCTGGTGTTCTTTGCCGCCGCCTTCTACCGGAGCGACGATCCCTTCATGGCCAGGCACTGGCTGGAGATCGCCCTGGTGGATTACGGCTTCAAGCTGGTGATCAGCCTGTTGTTCTTCCTGCCCCTGTACGGGGTGCTGCTGAAGCGGCTGGTGCATTGGCTGGGCCCCCGGCCGCAGCCGGCCTGAGGGCACAAAAAAGGCCGCGTCAGCGGCCTTTTTTCATGCTCCCCGGCGGGGGCGGATATGGTAGACGCAGCGCCGGGCGCCGCTGAGCAGGTGCTCCTGGCGACTGATCTCGGCATCCTCGCCCAGGCAGTGGGCGAACAGGGCCAGCTCGGAGCGGCAGAAGTCCTGGCAGCTGCTGGCGGCGGCGCAGATGGGGCAGTGGTTCTCCACCAGCAGCCAGCCGCCGTCGGGATGGGCCTGGACCTCGGCCATATAGCCCTCGCCGGCGCGGATCTGTGCCAGCTTTTCCACCTTGGCCCGCAGGTCGGGGCAAGCGGCCAGGGCGGCGCCATAATCGGCGCGCATCCGTTCTTCCCGGTGGCCGATCAACTGATCCAGGCCCTGATCGCCGAACACCGCCTTGATCCCGTCCAGCATGGCCAGGGTCAGATCTTCGTGGCGATCGGGGAAGCGCCTGTGGCCGGCGGCGGACAACCGCCAGACCCGGGAGGGCCGACCCACCTTGCGTTTTTCGCTGAAGCTCTCCACCAGGCCTTCTTCTTCCAGGCCCAGCAGGTGCTGGCGCGAGCCCATGGAGGTCATGCCCAGGTGCTCGGCCAGGCCTTGGGCGGTCTGGGGGCCACGGGTCTTCAGCAGATAAAGGATCTTGTCGGCACTGGCTTGTTGCATGCCCCCATTATGCCCCAGGGCCAAGGATTTACCAATGTTGGACTTTATTTAGACAAAAGGCTTGACGCGTTAATGAGAATCGTTATTATTTGAGTCGCGTTCCAATCGTACGCACTGATGCACAGGCTGCATCGCACGACATTGCTCACTTATTGCTTCCAGTTGGAAAGAAAGCCGGCCCTTGAGCCGGCTGTTTTTTATTGCAGCCCGTCCAGGGCCTTGAGCTGGGACGCCGGCCGCTCGGCCAGCCTGGCCAGGTAATCCAGGAACAGCGGCTCATCGACCCAACCCAGTCCCACCAGCATGCCCAGCATGTGCCCCAGCAGGATATCCAGCACAGTGAAACGCTCGCCCATCAGGTAGGAGCCCGCCGCCAGGCGCGGCCGCAGCGCCGCCAGCTGGGCCTTGATCACTTCCAGCTTGGTGGCGATCTCCTCCTGGCTGCGCGCCTTGCGGCCCACCACCAGCTCGCTGACCACCAGGGGATCCAGGGTGGCGCAGAGATGGAAGTACAGGCTCAGGTACTGGTCACGGCCGTCCTGATCGGGTCGTACCTGCAGCCTGCCCTCGGTATCGAAACGCTCCAGCAGCCGCATCATGATGGCGCCGGACTCGAACAGCGCCTCGTCATCCAGGGCCAGGGCCGGCACCTTGCCGAAGGGGTTCAGGGCCAGGTAGGGGCCCTGGCGCTGCTCGCCGGCCTGGAAGTCGAGCACCTGCTCGTCGAAGGGCAGATCCAGCTCCTTGAGCAGCCAGCGGACCCGGAAGGATCGGTCGAAGGGGGCAAAGCTGTACAGTCCGGTCATCATATTTCTCCTTTAAGTAACCGCTTGGTTACCATAGTATGTAACCGATCGTTTTACAAACACAGAGAATGATTTTGGCCAGACCCAAGAGCTACCAACGGGAAGCCGTGCTGGAGCAGGCCATGGCCTGCTTCTGGCACAAGGGCTACGACAGCACCTCCATCAGCGATCTGACCGAGGCCACCGGCCTGAACCGCAAGACCCTGTACGGCGAATTCGGCGACAAGGCGCTGCTGTTCCAGGCCGCCCTGGAACGCTACCTGGCCAGGGTACAGGCGGCCGGCCAGCAGCTGGCCGCGCCGCCCCTGGGCCTGGCCAACATAGAGCGCTTCTTCGAGCAGGTGCTGGCCCAGGCCGACTGCAGGGGCTGCCTGGCCACCCTGTCCTTCAACGAGTGGCAGAGCCTGCCCGCCGAGGCCCAGGCGCTGCTTAAGAAACGCTACGGCCAGCTCCAGGGCGCCCTGGAGCGCAACCTGCTGGCGGCCGGAGTGGATCTGGCCAGGGAAAAGGCGGCGCTGCTGATCAGCCAGCTGCACGGCATGGCGACCCTGGCCCGCCAGGGCCTGGACAGGGAGCAACTGGCGCCCCAGGTGACACTGCTGCTGCGGGCGCTCTAGCCCTCGCGGCCGCCCTGCAGCAGGATGGCGCCGGGCGGCAGTTCCAGCCTGAGCCGGTGGCAATCGCCGGGTGGCGGCTGCTGGCCCGGCGGCCGGCCCGGGAACCAGATCCGGCACAGGCCGGGGGGTGGCAGCTGGCCGGGGGGGATCTTCAGGCCGGGTCCGGCCCTGGGATGGGGGTCCTGGGGCACACCCCGGTGGCCCCTGGTATTGATCTCGCAGCCCGCCAGCATCAGGGCCAGCAGGCCAAGCAAAAGCACCTTGTACATAAGGCCTCCTCAGCGCCTCAGTACAGGGTAGTTCAGCGGCAGATCGCGGCCAGCTCCAGGCTGAAGTCACAGGCCGAGGCCTGGTGCCAGCGCTGGGCATCCAGGGGCCCGGTGCAGCCGGCATCCTCCAGCAGCGCCCGGCCGTCGTCGCAGACCAGCACCAGGCCGTGGCCGTTATCGCGGCGCACCCTGAGCTCATAGCCCGCAAAGGGCGCCAGCAGGCCGGGGTCGTGGCCGGTGGCCAGGGCCAGCAGGGCCTGATCGTCCAGATCCGCCGGGGCCTGGCCGTAGCGCACCTGGGCCTCCACCGCCGCCGACAGCTTGGTCAGGGCCGAGGCCAGGGGCAGCAGCTCCTCGCCGCGATCGGCACCGGCGCAGCCGCTCAGCAGCAGCGCCAGGCAAAACCATTTCTTCATGCGTCCTCCCACATCACCAGGCGGCCGGCCGGATCCCGGCCCGTATCCAGGTTCCAGTTGCCGATGGCACTCAGATAGCGGTCGTCCCCTTCCAGCACCGCCGACGCCACCAGCGCCCAATGGCGGCAGACATTGGCCAGGGCGCGGTCGAAGATGGCGTCGTAGTCCAGGGGCCCGGCCGGGGTATCGAGGGCCTTGAGGTACTGGTCATCCACCTCGTCGCCGCGGGGGTAGGTGAGGCCGGCCTTAACCCCCAGGTGGCGGGCGAAGGGCAGCAGCCGGTTGCCCTCCTCGGCGATGTTGTCCACCACCAGGTTGAAGTCCCGGTGCCAGTGGGCCGGTTGCGGCGGGTTGCGCTGGTATTCCCCCGGATGCACCTGGCCCAGCACCCGGGACCAGAGCCCGGCGATGAGCGGATCCAACTCGCCGGCGCCGCAGCGGCCGATGCCGGAGTCCAGGTGCTCGGACAGGCCGATCTCGCCCAGGCGCAGGCGCCGGAAGATGTGGGCGTCCTGGTGCATCTCGCAAACCCTGTGGTCGCGCTGGTTGTCGTGGTAGGGGCCCACCTTGCGCTCGATGACCGGGTGTATGGTCACGTCAGCGACCACGTGGGCGGTGTAGCCCAGCAGCCAGGCCAGGCCCTTCTGCTGGTCGTGGCCGCTCAGCTCCCGCAGCGCCGCCACCGCCTGGTGGATCACAGCGCCGGTGTCCTCGTAGTGCATCAGATCGGCCCAGCGGCAGGCGTCGCCCCGGTTTTCCAGGGCCAGGTAGGGGTAATCGGGGCTGACGGCGCCCAGCTCGCAGTACTTGAAGTGGAACATCAGGGCAGCGATGGCCGCCAGCGGGAAGTCGGGCCGGGCCTCCAGGCGGGCCGGCTCCCTGAGCAGGTTGACCAGGGTCAGGTGGGCGTAGGCGCCAGGCATGGGGTACTCCTTTACCTTGAGTCCATGGCGCCGGTTGGCGCCCTTCCCCGCAACATAAACCAAGCCCCCCCTGCCAACAAGGCCTTACCACCATGGCGATCTTGGCTGCCTGGACCTTGACCTGGATTAAGGCCCACTAAGGGCACCTGAAATACCCTTTTATAAACACCATGACAGAGGTATCCCATGAGCCAGATCTACACCTTCTTCCAGGATGACCACCAGCGCCTGGATGCCCTGCTGGAGGAGCTGGAGCAGCACCCCCACGACGACGACAGCCTGGCCCTGGCCGAAGCCTTCAAGGCCGGCCTGGAGCGCCACATCCGCTGGGAAGAAGAGCTGCTGTTCCCCGCCTTCGAAACCCAGACCGGCATGCACCACGGCGGCCCCACCGCGGTGATGTGCGTGGAGCACCAGCAGATCCACGCCCTGCTGGCCAGCCTGGTGGAGGCCGTCGCCGCCGGCAAGAGCCCGCTTGAGATCATCGACGAGCTCAAGCAGGTGCTCGGCGAGCACAACCTCAAGGAGGAGAAGATCCTCTACCCCATGTGCGACCAGGTACTGGGACCGACCCAGGTGCATGAGATCATCGAAGGGGCCAGGGCCGATTGAGTCATCGCTGCCGGATGATGTCCGGCGTTGGCTGTCGGCCATGCCAGGCCTCGCGTTCGACTGCTCATCAAGGCTAATGGCCGCTGCGCGACCATTAGCCCGTTGGCTCTCAAGCCGGTTGCAGGCACTATAGGCAACCAGTGAAAGGACCTAAGCGTGAAGGAGCAGGGACGTTGAAATTCGGATGGTTAATGCTTGGCCTGGCGGCGTTTGGCTCGGCGGCAGACTCTTTCGTCAAGACCAAGGACGGCATCCATGTCGACAGGAAGGACTTCCCCTGGGAGCTGGTCGTTGACAAGGGCAAGCTGCTGGGGTGCGTTTACGACGACAGGTTCTATTCGCTGGGCTCCATCCTGATCCTGGAATCAATCCCCAGGAAGTGCGAAATAGGCCCGGACAAGCACGGCCTGTGGACGCAGTTGTCAGAGTCCGAACTGGCGATGCTCAAGGAAAATATCGAAACCCAGCAGGCCATCGAGCGGGAATCCACCTACATCGGCAACAAACCCATCAACAAGGAAGAAGCCCGGCTGATCCGCTATTTGCGCCGGGTGAAGGAATTTGCCGCCCAGGAAGAAGGCTAAGTCCAGCGGATAGCTGCCTTGCCATGGCTGCGGCAGGACTGGATTGCCCAGGCCGACGGGCCTTGCTAACGTGCTGAAATGCAACGGCGCTTGTGACCATCGCTCAGGGAAGGGATATGAAAAAGCTTGTCATCGCCATCGTCTGCGGGCTCGCCCTCTTTGCCTTTTACCAGCACAACCCCGTCCTCCGGGGGCCCACGCCGCAGCAGGCCGCAGCCAATGACCAGCTGCTGGCCGACGCCTTCCAGCACAGGCGCAGCGACCTGCAGGTGCGGGGCGAAGGCACCGTGGTCCGCATCCTGCCCGACGACAACGACGGCAGCCGCCACCAGAAATTCATCCTGCGCCTGGCCTCCGGCCAGACCCTGCTGGTCGCCCACAATATCGACCTGGCCCCCCGCATCCCCAACCTCCGCGAAGGGGACAAGGTGGCGTTTTCCGGCGAATACGAATGGAATGCCAAGGGCGGCGTTATCCACTGGACCCACCATGACCCCCAGGGCCGCCATACCGACGGCTGGCTCAAGCATGACGGGCATTTCTACCAGTAAAAAATACGCCGCAATGCCCTGCGGTTATTGCCTTACTATCTGAGGTCAGCTCAACTTCCAAAAACAGCAAAGCTTAGCCAGGCATAGATACCATAGCCGCTCAATAGTATTCCGCCCTCGAGGCGACTGAGACGACGCCCCGTGTACAAGAACAGCAGCAGCACCAGAGACGCCCCCAACATGACCCATTGGTCAAACTGCAGGATCCTCGGGTGAACCAGAAGCGGCTGAAGCAGAGCGGATGCTCCCAGAATTCCAAGCAAGTTGAAGATATTGCTACCTAGTATGTTGCCAACAGCCACATCGGCGTGCCGCCGTATGGCTGCAATCAGCGAAATAGACAACTCAGGCAGTGATGTGCCAACCGCTACCAACGTCAAGCCGATAACGGCCTCGGACACCCCAAAGTGCTCCGCGATGCCAACGGCTCCCGTCAGCAGGATTTGTGAACCACTGACTAACAACAGTAAGCCGACCACAACTGCAACTACAGTCCATAACACCGACTTGGGAACCACGGAAAGTTCTTCCGATTCAGCTTGGTGAAGTTCGCCCGAAGGTGCCGTGTGCAATTGTTCACTCCAGTAAGCCAATAGCAGGTAAGCAGCCAGAGCGAACAATAGGAGTACGGAGTCTCCGCGCCCTAGCGCACTTCCTCCTGCCAAGAGAAGAAATAATATGCTTGCGGCCACTACAGTGACAGCGTCTCGGCGCAGGGCCAGAGGCTTGACCTTCAACGGCGTAATCAGGGAACAAACACCGAGAATCAATAGAATATTACCGATATTGCTGCCAACCACGTTGCCAATTGCGATGTCTGGCCGTCCATTTACTGCGGCATCGACGGAAACCACCAGTTCTGGCGCTGAAGTGCCAAAGCCCACGATAACGAGACCGCTTAGTAACGGCGATACACCTAGCCGCCTTGACGCCGCCAATGAGCCGCGAATCAATGCCTCACCTCCACAGGTCAACAAGGCGATGCCCAAAAGTAGAAGCAACGTGTTCAGCATGGTTTAGTAATTCCGCACATATTTACTGAGATGTTACTGTCGAATGTCACGATTCAAGGCCTAGAGCTAAGATAGTCGGCCACCCCGAGGTACGAGGTATCCACTGAACAGGCCATGCCCCCAGGGCCGCCATACCGACGGCTGGCTGGAACATGACGGGCATTTCTACCAGTAAAAAATACGCCGCAATGCCCTGCGGTTATTGCGTCTTAGGGGCTAAAAGCTCTTACCATCGACATGCTGGCTATCCAGGGCTCTTGGATCTACTTCAGACAAGCAATTGACGTTTATTGCTACCGCCGGGGCCCCATCAGGCATTTTTCCGTAGGCGAAACTCTCGACACCGCAGACTTTACAGAAAAGATGGCGGATAGCCTTGTTACTAAAGAGATATTCTGTAAGTTCATCCTCTCCAGACTTTAACTGGAAATTTTCCATTGATGTAAATGCCAGTACAAATCCCATCCGTTGGCACCTGGAACAGTTGCAAGTGATTGTATTCCCTAGATCTACGTCAACTTCATATGCTACTGCACCGCACTGGCAACTACCTTCATAATGTGTAGGTTCCATTACTTGTTTTACCCCTCAATTGTATTAATGCAGCTTCTGCCGTCTAACGCTGAGTACATGGCCCATGCAAAGCCAGCAACCTTGCTGGCCAGCAAAAAGCCAAGTTATATCAGTAAGTTAGAGCAGATAGCTTAAGTGGTCAATTTTTAGTCGCGCACGCCGATTTAATGGCCGCGCAGCGGCCAAGCCCGCCCGTAGAGAGTCGCCGAACGGCGAAAGGCATTAGGCCATTGGCGGCAGGGATGCCGCCAAAGCCACTGCGCGGTTGGAGCCGTGGCGGTGGCCGGTTAGCCTTTCTCCGTGAGGAGCACGACTCGAACAGGGCCGTGAATGAATCAAGGGTACAAGTAACAAAAACGGAACCCGCGGGCTCCCTTTTCCCGGCAAGGGCTACAGCGCCGCCGAGTCCAGGCTGTCGGCGTCCGTGAACGCCTCGGGCAGCTCCAGGTCATCGGCCAGCTCATAGCGGTTGCGGCCGTGCTTCTTGGCCTGGTACAGGGCCCGGTCCGCCTCTGCCACCAGCTCCTGGGGGAACTGCTCCCCGGGCACGGCGGCGGCGATGCCGATGGACAGGGTGACCCAGTCACCCAGGGGCGAATCCGGGTGGGCAATGGCGGCCTGCTGCATCTTGCGCAGGATCTTCTCGGCCAGGCCCTGGGCCTGCTCGACGTCGCTGCCCGGCAGCACCAGGGCGAATTCCTCGCCGCCGTAACGGGCCACCAGATCGCCGGCCCGGCGCACCGCCGACATCAGCACATGGGCCACCTGCTGCAGGCAGAGATCCCCCTGCAGGTGGCCGGCGGCGTCGTTGAAGCGCTTGAAGTAGTCGATGTCCACCATCATCACCGCCAGGCTCAGATCCTGGCGGCGGCAGCGCTGCCATTCCTCGGCCAGCTCCTCGTCGAAGACGCGGCGGTTGGCCAGCTGGGTCAGGGCGTCGCTGCGGGACAGGTTCTGCAGCTTTTCGTTGGCCCGGGCCAGCTCGCGGTTGCGCTCGGACAGGGCCTCGTTGAGCTCGTGGATCTGCTCTTCCCGTGCCAGCAGCTCGGTGATGTCCTCGGACAGGCTGAGCAGGTACTGGGGCTGGCCGTGCTTGTCCAGCAGCGGCAGCTTGCGGGTCCTCAGCCAGCGCTGGCCCCTGTCGGTCTGCAGCGACTCCTTGTCGATGTAGACCAGCTGGCCGTCGTTGAGCACCTGCATGTCCTTGCCCATGAAGTAGGCGGCGTCCCGCTCCGGGAAGATGTCGGAATCGGCCTTGCCCAGCATCAGCTCCCTGGGCGCCCCTATGATCTCCTCGGCGGCCTTGTTGATGCGCACGAACCTCAACGTCTTGGCATCCTTGACGAACAACATCAGCGGCAGGTTTTCCAGCACCGAATCCAAGAAGCGCTCCCGCTCCTGGATCTCCTCGTTGGCGATGCGCAGCTGCTCGGTGCGCTGCTCCACCTCCTTGCTGATGGCCTGGGCCTGGCCGGTGGAAATCAGCACTATGGCGCCGACGATGCCGGTCATCAGCAGGCCGCCCACCAGGGTCAGCCAGATCCCGGAATTGGCCTGGGACAGCACATAAACCTCCGGGATCACGAACTCCAGCTGCCAGCTGCGTCCGCCCACTTGGATGCTCTCGGTGGCCCTCAGCCCCTGGCTCAGCTGCGGGGTCCAGCCGTTTTCCCGCAGCACCGCCGAGCCCTGCTGGTAGAACAGGGTCCCGGAGTCCCTGTCCCTGGCGGTGAGGCTGAGCGGCTTGTTGTTGAAAATCTCGCCGGCGTTATGGAAGATGGCCCGGCCTTCCAGCACCGCCAGCACCAGCCCCATCAGGTTGCCGTCCTCCCCCAGCACCGGCCTGAACAGCAGGAAGCCGCGACCGCCCTGGGTCAGGTCGATGGCGTCGGAGATGGCCGCATCCTGGCGCAGTATGGCGGCGGCGATGGCCGCCTCCCGCTGGCGGTGGTCGCTGGGGGCCAGGCCCAGCACCACTTCGTTGCCGTCCAGGGGCTCCAGGTAGTAGACCGGGTAGTAGACGGTGGCCCTGGGCGCCGGCACCAGCTTGCCGTCCGGGCCCGGGGTGGTGAACACGAACTCACGGCCCAGCTCGGCGCTGGCCCTGGCCTCGAAGGCGGCCCTGTCGCCGTGCTCCACCCTGGGCACCCACTCCAGGGCCTTGATGCCCGGCAGGGCGGCCAGCAGGGGCCGGCTGAACTGGGAGAACTCGGCCCGGGTCACTTCCTCTGAGGCGTTGAACAGCTGCTCCAGGGTCAGCAGCGCCTGCAGGTATTGATCCATGCCGGCGCGGATCGCCACCGTCAGCTGGTGGCTCTGGCTGTCCAGCTCCAGGCGCACCCGCTGTTCCTGCCAGTTGCGGATCTGTTCCACCCCCAGCACCAGCACCAGCATCAGCACCGCCATGGTGCCGCCGACCTTGCCGGCCCGGCCCAGATCCGAGCGGCCCTGGGCCAGGATCAGCAGCAGCGGCGTGGCCAGGAAGACGCCGATCACGTCGCCCACCCACCAGGTCAGCCAGCTCAGCGGCACCGCCACCATGGGAATGGCGCCGGCCGCCAGCAGCGACAGGTGGCCCATGGAGGCGGCCAGCACGCAGGCCAGGGGGCCGCCAAGCAGGGTCACCAGGGCGATCTGCCTGGGGCTGTCCAGGCGCCAGGGCCCGGGGCTGAAACGCCGGATCAGCCAGGCCCCGGCCAGGGCCTGGAGGGCGGCGCCCGTACCTATGCCCAGCGGCAGCAACCAGGCCTGGGCGGAAGCAAACAGCGCGTCCGGATCGCCGGTGAGCACGGCATTGGTCAGGAAGGAGCCCAGGAAGGCACCGGGCCAGTAGCGCCGGCCCCACAGCAGCAGGGCGGCCAGGGCGATGCCGCTGCCGGGCCAGATGGGGGTGGCATAGCCGGGCGGCACCGCCAGCTTCAGTCCCAGCCAGGCGAACAGCAGGTAGGCAATGGCGATGAGTGCAACACGCAGGGGATAGCTCTTGATCGGCAGCTCCATTGCTTGCAGGACCTTGAACGAAAACAAAGTGGCTTACTGGCCAAACTAGCATGAAAACGAAAAAAGGGCAGCCAGGCTGCCCTCTTGCCTTGCCCCTCAGGGGTTGTAGTGCTCGCCGTCCTTGCGCAGGTAGAACCACCAGTTCACGAACACGCAGACGCCGTAGAAGACCGCGAAGCCGATCACCTTGGGAATGTAGGCGGCCACGGCACTGGTCCAGCCCAGCACCGGGCCGGCCTGCTTCAGGTAGTAGGCCACACAGGGTGGAGGTCTCCAGGGAGCCGATCGGGTGACCAGGGCACCGCCCACCTTGTCGGCGATCCGGCCGCCCACCGGGCGGATCAGGCGGTCGCGGCTCGCGCCACCGCACTGGTGGTGGCGGGCGAAATAGGCGCCGTTGTCGCCGGTCTGCATCAGTTCGATGAGGCGCAGGGTCAGCGGCGTTTCCCGGAGCCAGTTGAAGTCGCTGGCCAGGTCGTGGCCGTTGAAGCCCCGCAGCAGCACGACGTTGACCCTGGCCGAGCTCCGCACCCAGGTAACCAACTTCGCCGGGCCCTGACCCTAGCGTAAGAAAGGCCCGCTGCCGGGCCTATACATCCAAGGGGGTAGTTTGGGGGTAGTCAGAAGCTGGCCACCGCCATCAGCCACAGCTTGTCGGTGTCCGTGGCCAGGTCGTCGGCGTTGTAGTGGGCGTACTTGGCCAGCACCTTGACATGCTTGTTGACCGGGTAGGCGAACTGGGCGTCCAGCTCCTGGCCGTAGTCGGCACCGCCCACATCGGCGCTGAAGTCGTGGATGGCCAGCAGCCAGTTGCCGCCGGCCAGGCTGCCGGAGGCCTTCACATAGGCGTCCTGGATGCCGGTGGCCGGGGTGGCCAGGAACTGGTCGGCGAAGCCCTGGAACTTGTGCAGGGTCGCCAGGGGGGTGGCGAAGGCCTGGCCGTTGTCGCTGCCCAGCAGCTCGTAACCTACGCCCAGGGTGACGGCGCCCAGGGCCCAGTTCAGCTCCGCCAGCCAGTAGTCGGCGTCATAGTCGGCGCTGTTGTCACCACTGTCGCTCTGGCGGGCGTAGCTCAACACCCAGGACAGCCGGTCGGCCTTGCCCTGGTAACGCAGGCCCAGGGTGCGGCTGGACAGGGCCGCGGCGGTGTCGAAGTCCAGGTCGTAGCCGAACAGGGCCAGGCTGTGGTTGCCGGCGCTGTAAGTCAGGTTCAGGGCCTGGATAGCGCCGTGCAGATCCGCCTTGGCGCCGTCCGGGCCGAAGATGCGGTTGACGTTATGGAGGTAGCTGTAGTCCAGGTGCAGGCCGTCGACCAGGGCGGTCTGCAGCCGGTAGCCGTCGTAGGTCTGCTCGTTCTGGCGCCAGCCCACCCCGCCCAGGAAGCGCTGGTCGTTGTGGTTGATGCGCTGGCGGCCGACGGTGACGCTGCCGTCCTTGGCCCAACTGTACTTCAGCGCCGCCTGGTTGAGGTCGGTGCCCTTGGGATCGGCCACCACCGGGTAGTCGGCCTTGCCGTTGGCGGTGGAATTGTAGCTGTCGTTGCCGATCAGGCTGACGTTGTCCACCTCGGCCAGGGCGCTCAAGCCCTGCCAGTCGCCGGTCTGGACGGTGATGCGGGATCTCAGGGTGGAGGCCAGGGCGTCCTCCGGCTTGCCGTCCTGATCCACCGCCTCCAGGCGGTAACGGAAGTTGAGCTTGAGGTCGGCCTCGGTCAGGGCCTGGGTCAGGGAGTCGGCGGCCTGGGCCTGGGCGGCCAGCAGGGACAGGCTGAGTGCAGAGAGGGCCAAAGCGGTGTTTCGGGCTGTCATGACGTTGCCTCGCGGGTAGGAATACTGCCCACAGGGTGCTGTCACATTAATGTCATCGCCTTGAGATCAATCAACTTTTGACCATCCTATCCCCTGCGCAAGCCCCCTACCCCCAAGGGGGCATTGCGGCCCGGCCACCAGGGCGCCATGCTGGGGGCCCAGAACAGGAGCCGAACAGCTGCGTCACCTCGGGTGTGCTGGGGCCCATGGTGGGCCTGGTGGGTTGCCTGCAGGCCATGAAATGGCTGCTGGGCATGGCCAGCGAGCTGCCCGGCCGGCTGCTGCTCATGGACGGCCTGGGGCCGGACTTTCGCTACTTCCGGCTGGCGCCGGATCCGCACTGCCCGGTGTGCCGTCGCTGAAGTGGACCTCGATCAGCGCCTGGACATGGGCCAGGGCCATGAAGCTGTCTTCCAGGGTGCAGGATTCCCCGTCCCGTTTCTTCAATCCCAGGTCATTGAGCTGGACATGCTGGTCAGGCTCCACCCCGTGGTTGGCCAGGCAGGCCCTGACGCAGTTCAGGGGGCAGCCGTCGATGGCCAGGATGGGCCGGCCGGACTGGGCGGTGCGCACCAGCGACCTGACGTTGCCGCCCACGCCGGCGATGCAGGACATCTGGGCCAGACCCTGGCGGTCCAGGGTCACCGCCAGCTCGTTGGCCAGCTGGGCGACATTGGAGCAGCCGGAGCAGGAATAGACCAGGGGTTTGCTGTCTGACATGGGCGTATCGCGTGAATGAACCATGGCACCAGACTAGCGGCACGGCCCGAAAGCCCCTTGACGCAGGTCAAGTATTGTCCGCCCCGCCCCGGTTCAATGGGGGTATCCCCTCAGGCCGACGGCCTGCCACGGCCAGGCCCCAGTGGCCGCGACAGCAGCAATAACAGGCCGGCCACGCCACAGAAGATGGCCACAAAGGACAGGATGCCGTTGAGGGTCCTGGGGACGCGATCCAGGGTGTCGTAGTGGAAGACGCGCCTGCCACCCTCGGCCGGCTCGACGAATTTCAGCCCCAGGTTCTCATGGCTGTAGCGGTACACCACATTGCGCCGGGACGCCATTTCCATGCGCTTCTGATCCCGTCCGGCCTGCCCCGCCGAAGTCGGCACCAGCTCGGACCAGCGACCGTAGATCTCATCCGGCTCGCCGTCCTTGATCACCCCCAGGGACTCATAGACATATTGCCGCTCCGGAAAAAGCGCGGCCGTGTAGGCGCAGTAGAACAGGGCGGCGCCAAAGGCGATCAGGGCGATGGCCAGCAGTTGCAGGCGGTGGCGTCGGCGCTGCAGCTCCAGCCTGGCCTGGTACAGGTAGCTGCGGGTCTGCTCGACCTGCTGCAGCTGGCCCAGGTCGACGTCCTCGCCGGCCCTGGCCATGAACTGCTCGGTGGTGAGGTTGAGGGCACCGAGGATGCGGGCAAAGATCTCGCCGGACGGCGTCGACTTGTCGTTCTCCAGCTTGGATAGGTAGCTCTGTTCTATGCCTGCCAGGCGGGCGAACTCGGGTTGGCTGAGCTGCTGCTCCTGGCGCAGTGACTTGATGGCGTTGCCTAGGCTCATCTTCCTTCTCCTTGGTGTGAAATCGCCCCCAGTCTTGGCAATTCCGGCAGGAATAGGAATCTGAATATCAATGAATAGCCATGACTATTCAATCATTTAGGCTCCAAGCCCGGGCGCCGGAGACAAAAGGGGCGGGCCATGCCCGCCCCTGCGCCGAGCCGGGCTTCAGGCCAGGCGCAGCACCTCGGCCACCAGCTTGTCGATGCCGGACTGGGCCTCCAGGATGGAGCCGGCCAGCATGTAGGCGGGGGTGGACACCACCTTGCGCTGTTCGTCGATGCGGAACTCGTCCACCGGGCAGGACAGGTGCTCGCCGCCCATGGCCTCGAAGGCCTGGGCGGTGTCGGCATCCGTACCTATGGTGCCCCTGGCGCCGGGACCGTAGATGCGCGGGATCATGGCCGGGGAGATGCAGATGTAGCCGGCCGGCTTGCGGGCCTCGGCAAAGGCCCGGCAGGCGGCCTCCACGTCCGGCTGCACACTGCAGTCGGCGCCCTTGACGGCGAAGTCGCAGAGGTTCTTGGCGGCGCCGAAGCCACCGGGCAGGATCAGGGCGTCGAAATCGGCCACCTCCAGTTCGCGCACGTCCTTGATGTTGCCACGGGCGATGCGGGCCGCCTCCACCAGCACATTACGGCGCTCGGCCATCTCCTCGCCGCTCAGGTGATTGATCACGTGCATCTGTTCGACATTGGGGGCGAAGCACTGGTACTGGGCGCCGGCCTTCTCCAGGGCCAGCAGGGTCAACACGGATTCGTGGATCTCGGCGCCGTCGAAGACGCCACAACCGCTCAGGATCACGGCCACTCTTTTCATCACAGTCCCTCCTTGTTCAAGTACCCGCATCTTAGACAGCACCCAGAGCACTGTCATCCACGCAGAATGCCCTTGACCAAATTTTGACCGGTGCTAGACTGCGAAGCCTCACCCCAATTCAAGCTGTAACCAGGGAAACGGTTAATTCACAGTCAAGGAGAGGCTATCCACAGCGCCAAATCAAAAACAAAAAAAAACCAAAAAGCACTTTGTTTTCATAAGCATAACCACACAAGCTCCGAGCATTAGCCAGATGTTTCGGCCCTTGGTGCTGTTTGTTAATCAACAAAGTTATCCACAGATTGCTCCCTGACCAGCACCGCCCCTTGGCGGTTCCCCAGGATCCCGCCTTATGGCATCCTCTTGCCATCACATCGCAGCGGACATTTCCATGACAGCCATACCCGAAAACCCCCTGATCCTGGTGGACGGCTCTTCCTATCTCTACCGCGCCTACCATGCGCCGCCCCACCTGACCAACTCCAAGGGGGAGGCCACCGGGGCCGTGTATGGCGTGGTCAACATGCTCAAGAGCCTGCTGCGCCAGTTCAAGCCCGACCACATGGCGGTGGTGTTCGACGCCAAGGGCAAGACCTTCCGCGACGAGAAGTTCGCCGACTACAAGGCCCACAGGCCGCCGATGCCGGATGACCTGCGCAGCCAGATCGCCCCCCTGCACGCCATCATCCAGGCCATGGGCCTGCCGATGCTGGTCATCGACGGGGTCGAGGCCGACGACGTCATCGGCACCCTGGCCAAGAAGCACGCCGAGGCCGGCCGCCACGTGCTGATCTCCACCGGCGACAAGGACATGGCCCAGCTGGTCAGCGACAAGGTCACGTTGATCAACACCATGACCGACACAGTGCTGGATCCCGCCGGCGTCAACGACAAGTTCGGCATAGGCCCGGAGCTGATCATCGACTTCCTGGCCCTGATGGGCGACAAGGTGGACAACATCCCCGGCGTACCCGGCGTCGGCGAGAAGACCGCCCTGGCCCTGCTGCAGGGCATTGGCGGCATCGAAGAACTCTACCAGCGCCTGGACGAGATCCCGGCCCTGGGCTTTCGCGGCAGCAAGACCATGCCCAAGAAGCTGGAGGACAACCGCGAGCAGGCCGAACTGTCCTACTGGCTGGCCACCATCAAGACCGACGTGGCGCTGGACCAGTGTTATGACGACCTGGCCATCCAGCCGGAGAACAAGGACGAACTGGTCAGGCTCTACGGCGAGATGGAATTCCGTCGCTGGCTGGCCGAGGTGCTGGAAGGCGGCGCCGCCGAGCAGGCCGTGGTGCCCGCCGAGGGCCACGAGGACGAACCCGCCAGCACCGTGGACCGCAGCGCCTATGAGCTGGTGCTGGACGAGGATGCCCTGAACACCTGGCTCCAGGCCTTGGGCGAGGCGGAGCTGTTCGCCTTCGACACCGAGACCACCTCCCTGGACTACATGCTGGCGGAGCTGGTGGGCTTTTCGGTGGCCCTGGCCGACGGCAGGGCCGCCTATATCCCCTTCGGCCATGACCCCATGGAAAACGAAAAACAGCTGGACCGCCAGCTGGTGCTGGATGCCTTCAGGCCGCTGCTGGAAAGCGACAAGCACAAGAAGGTGGGCCAGAACCTCAAGTACGACATGAGCGTGCTGGCCAACCACGGCATCGAACTCAGGGGCATCGCCTTCGACACCATGCTGGAAAGCTATGTGTTCAATTCCGTGGCCGGTCGCCACGACATGGACAGCCTGTCCCTGAAGTACTTGGGCCACAAGGCCATCAGCTTCGAGGACATCGCCGGCAAGGGCGCCAAGCAGCTGAGCTTCGACCAGATCCGCATCGAGGATGCCGGCGTCTACGCCGCCGAGGATGCCGACGTCACCTACCGCCTGCACCAGGTGCTCTGGCCCAAGCTGGAGGCCGACGCACGCCTCAAGTCGGTGTTCAGCGACATCGAGCTGCCGCTGGTGCCGGTGCTGTCGCGCATGGAGCGCACCGGGGTGCTGATCGACAAGGCCATGCTGGCCCGCCAGAGCGAGGAGCTCGGCCAGCGCATCGCCGAGCTGGAGGCCCAGGCCCACGAGCTGGCCGGCGAGGCCTTCAACCTGGGCAGCCCCAAGCAGCTCCAGGCCATCCTCTTCGACAAGATGGGCATCAAGCCCCTCAAGAAGACCCCCTCAGGGGCCCCGTCCGTGGCCGAGGAGGTGCTGGTGGAGCTGGCCCTGGACCATCCCCTGCCCAAGGTGATCCTGGAATACCGCAGCCTGGCCAAGCTCAAGTCCACCTACACCGACAAGCTGCCCAAGCTGATCCACGCCAAGACCGGCCGGGTCCACACCAGCTACCACCAGGCGGTCACCGCCACCGGTCGGCTGTCGTCCTCGGACCCCAACCTGCAGAACATCCCGGTGCGCACCGAGGAGGGCCGCCGCATCCGCCAGGCCTTCATCGCCCCCAAGGGCAAGGTGCTGATCGCCGCCGACTATTCCCAGATAGAGCTGCGCATCATGGCCCACCTGTCCGGCGACCAGGGCCTGCTGACCGCCTTTGCCGAGGGCAAGGACATCCACGCCGCCACCGCCGCCGAGGTGTTCGGCATCGACCTGGAGCAGGTCACCAGCGACCACAGGCGCAAGGCCAAGGCCATCAACTTCGGCCTCATCTACGGCATGTCCGCCTTCGGCCTGGCCCGCCAGCTCGGCATAGGCCGGGGCGAAGCCCAGGGCTACATGGACACCTACTTCCACCGCTACCCGGGCGTGCTCGACTATATGGAGCGCACCCGCAGGCAGGCCGAGCAGCAGGGTTATGTGGAAACCCTGTTCGGCCGCCGCCTGCACCTGCCGGACATCAAGGCCCGCAACCAGGGCCGCAAGAAGGCCGCCGAGCGCGCCGCCATCAACGCTCCCATGCAGGGCACCGCCGCCGATATCATCAAGAAGGCGATGATCGCCGTGGACGACTGGATCGCCCGTGAGGGCCAGGGTCGCATCCAGATGCTGATGCAGGTGCACGACGAACTCATCTTCGAGGCGGACCAGGACTTCGCCGACCAGGCCGCCGGGCAGCTGGCCGCCCTGATGGAAGGGGCCGCCGAGCTGGACGTGCCGCTGGTGGTGGAGCCGGGCCAGGGCGACAATTGGGACCAGGCCCACTGACAAAAAGGTAACTTAGCTACAAAAAAGGCCCCGAATGGGGCCTTTTCTATGCGTCACACGCAAGGAATGCTGAAACTTTATTACGAAATGTTCTTTCCATTGCCAGCGGCCTTGGGTAAAGTAGCCGGCGTAGGGTACAGAGGCTCGATGTTCCATCGACCTTTTGTTTCACGTAGTGGATTTGGCTTATATATAGCCGCCCCGCCCATTGGGCGGGGCGTTTTTTTTGCCCGCTCGCCGGCTTCCCTGTCCCGCCAACGCAACTTTATTTCCTTACCAGTCTGTCACTTAGCCACAAGATTGAGCTTTTACTCAAAATTTCTAGAGTAAATACTTCAAATCACTGGTCTGACTTGATAGCCTAGGGGTGCTGCATACCCAAGGCTTTCGGGCCAAGTGGTGATTTTCTGCTGATAAAGTTAGCTTCTCCCCCAATAAGCTAATCTCTTGCAAGCCGGTGACATCGTCACCGGCATTTTTTTGCCCGTTCGTCAGGCCTCGGCGTCCAGCTCCTCGTTCGCCTCCTCGGCCGGCGGCGACAGCCACTGTCCGAGATGGCGGCGTACCTGATCCACGCCCAGCCCCTTGAGGGAGGAGAAGGCCAACACGGTGACATCGCCACCGAAGGCCATGGCCGCCTCCTGGCACTTGAGCAGCATGCTCTTGCGGGCGCCGCTCTTGAGCTTGTCGGCCTTGGTCAGCAGCGCCAGCACCGGCAGCTTGGATTCCACCGCCCAGTAGATCAGATCCTGGTCGATCTCCTTGAAGGGATGACGGATGTCCATCAGCACCACCACCCCCCTCAGGCAGTCCCGCTTCTGCAGGTATTCCCCCAGGGAGGCCTGCCACTTCTGCTTCATCTCCAGCGGGACCTTGGCAAAGCCATAACCGGGCAAGTCCACCAGGTAGCTGTCCAGTTCGCCCAGCTGGAACAGGTTGATCAACTGGGTGCGCCCCGGGGTCTTGGAGGTGCGGGCCAGGTTCTTCTGGTTGGTCAGGGTATTGAGGGCGCTGGATTTGCCGGCATTGGAACGGCCGGCAAAGGCCACTTCGCCACCGCCATGGTTGGGGAGGTGACGGATATCGGGGGCCGAGGTAATGAACTTGGCTTGACGGAAATCAATCTTTTGGGCGTCAACCATGGGGGCTCCGCAGGCTGGAAACTAAAGACAGAGATGAAATTTTGTGTAAAATATCGGGCGGTTCTGGCCTTAGGCCAGTGAACGGCAAGCAGAATTCTAACATGCCCGGCAGGCCGCCGTATGCCACATTGCATGCCGGGTGAGAGCACTCAACGAAAAGATTGGATCGTCATGAAGAATATCGCACTCGCTTTGACTCTCCTGGCCGGCTTTGCAGGCAGCGCCATGGCCCAGGGTGACGCCGAGGCCGGCAAAGCCAAAGCCGCCACCTGTGCTGCTTGTCACGGCGGCGACGGCAACAGCGCCATTGCCATGTACCCCAAGCTGGCCGGCCAGCACGCCTCCTACCTTGAGAAGCAGCTGATCGACCTGAAGCTGGGCATGACCTCCGGTGGCAAGGAAGGTCGTTACGACCCCGCCATGAGCCCCATGACCATGGCGCTGTCCGAGCAGGACATGGCCGATCTGGCCGCCTTCTTCGCCAGCCAGAGCATGAAGCCGGGCGCGACCCCGGAAGAGGTAGTCGAGAAAGGTGCCAAGCTGTACCGCGGCGGTGACATCGAGCGCGGCCTGACCGCCTGTATCGCCTGCCACGGCCCCCGCGGCGAAGGCCACAGCCTGGCCAAGTACCCCAAGATCTCCGGCCAGTACCCCGAGTACATCAAGGGCCAGCTGGAGAAGTTCCGTTCCGGTACCCGTACCAACGACCCGAACGGCATGATGGTCGACATCGCCAAGAAGCTGACCGACGAGGATATCGCCATCCTGTCCAAGTACCTGGCCGGCCTGCATTAAGGCGCTTCGGTCGAGACAAAAAGGCGCCCCCGGGCGCTTTTTTGATAAATGTGATCCAGACCGAGTTTTTGGCAAAAGCATTACAAAATATTAACCACGGCCTTGCTTCACCCATGGGACAGAGGTAGTTTGAACGCCGTCGCAAGGTTTGCCTTCATTGCTCTGCGGCACGGAGCGATGAACAAGTTTCCGAAGGAAAGGAAAATAAGGTCTGGACGACCAGCATCGACAAACCTGTGGGAAAGCGCTAATCAACCAAAAACAAGAAAGTAGGGAAAGGCACCGCAAGGTACCCGAACCCTATCAGGGAAAGAACCAATAAAACGCCAGGACAGGCGTAACAACAATAATGCGCAAGGAAGCATTAAGAAAAATACGGAACCCTGTTCGCGCCGCAGTTAAGCAGTAAGACGGCAAGAACGAGATGGGAGAAGTGTCGCATAGACACAGATACTAGGAACTGGGCGATGGCGAGAGTCATCGCCTTTTTCTTTGCAATTTGCTAGGCTTTGCCCGCAACCGAGGCCAGCACCCACCATGATTTTCTGCCCCCTCTGCCAGCACCACAGCCAGCCCTTCAGCGAGGACCGCCGCCGCGCCTATTTCCGCTGCCCGGCCTGTGCCCTGGTGTTTGCCGATCCGGCCCAAAGGCCGACGGCGGCCGAGGAAAAGGCCATCTACGATACCCATGAGAACAGCCCGGACGACGCCGGCTACCGGCGCTTCCTGGGCCGCCTGGCCCAGCCGCTGCTGGACAGGCTGGCCCCCGCCAGCCAGGGCCTGGACTATGGTTGCGGACCCGGGCCGACCCTGTCGCTGATGCTGCGGGAGGCCGGCCACGGCATGGCCCTCTATGATCCCCTGTACGCCCCGGATGAACAGGTGCTGGACCGGCAATACGACTTCGTCACCTGTACCGAGGTGGTGGAGCACTTCCACCAGCCGGGCCGGGACTGGCCCAGGCTGGTGTCCCTGGTCAGGTCCGGCGGCTGGCTGGGCATCATGACCAAGCTGGTGATCAATGCCGAGCGCTTCAAGGCCTGGCATTACAAGAATGATCCCACCCATGTCAGCTTCTACAGCGAGGCCACCTTCGACTGGCTGGCCAGGCGCTTCGACTTGACGTTGACCCGGGTGGACCAAGATGTACTCCTGCTGCAGAAAAGGTAGGCCCAGATGACCCGTAAGAAGAAAACACGCAAGACCAGCACCATAGGTGCCGCCAAGAAACCCGATGGCGCCAAGACCAGCGCCTCCGGCCGCGTCCGTAAGCCCGGCAAGGGCCTCAAGAGCGGCAGCCGCCACAACCCCGAGCAGAAGAAGGCCGGGAGCAGGGGCGGCCAGGGCAGGCGCGGTCTCCAGGATCCCCGCCTCGGCTCCACCAAGCCGGTGGCCCTGGTCAAGCCGGGCCAGGCCCAGGCCACCCTGGTGCCCCAGGCGCCCAAGGCCGAAGCCAAGCCCAAACCGGCCGCGCCCCAGGAGCAGGACAAGGCCGCCCTGCTCGAGCAGCTGGAAAACGATGCCCGCCTCAACGCCCTGCTGGAGCGCCTGGAGGCCGGCGAGGAGCTCAGCCAGGCCGAGGAGGACTATGTGGAGTCGGTCACCGACCGCATAGAACAGCTGATGGACGAGCTGGGCCTGACCGACGAGGACGACGACGAGGCGCTGTTCGAGGATCTCGGCTTTGACGAAGAGGATCTGAGATGAGCCTCTGGTACGGACTTGCCGTCCTGGGCCTGGCCATCATCCTGGGCCTGGCCTTCTATGCCGGCCGCCTGCTGATGCAGCTCAAGGCCCAGAAGGAGGCCAGGACCGCCGCCATCGCCAAGCGCAACGGCAAGCTGCTGGACAGCATCCACATCATCGCCAAGGCCATGCTGGAAGAGCAGTGCGGCTATTCCGAAGGTGCCATCCGCATCAGGGTGCTGCTGGATCACCTGCAGCCGGCCAAGGACTTCAGTGGCGACTTCCCGGCCCTGTTCGACCTCTACGAGCGGGTCAAGGATCTGCCCACCCACGAGGCCCGCAAGAAGTATCCCAAGCAGGAGATCCGCCGCCAGGACCGCGAGCGCGAAGGCTGGGAGAAGGAACTGGCCGAGGCCATCAAGGCCGAATCCGAACAGCTCAAGGACCTGGTCCACTAAAGCCTTGTGCTGGATCAATACCGCTGACCCGGGGGAGCCTTATGATCAGGCTCCCCTTTCTTTTCCCGGAGCCCGGCCATGGCTGAACTGCTTTCCTTCGACGCCGACCTGATCGGCCGTTACGACATGAGCGGCCCCCGCTACACCTCCTACCCCACGGCGCTGTCCTTCCACACCGAGGTGACCCGGGACAACTGGCAGCAGGCCATCACCACCTCCGGCACCGACAAGCTGTCGCTGTACGTGCACATCCCCTTCTGCCACAAGCTCTGCTACTACTGCGGCTGCAACAAGGTGATCACCCGCCACAACCACAAGGCGGACACCTACCTGGATCACCTGGAGCAGGAGATCCTTGCCCAGGCGCCGCTGTTCGCCCGGCACCAGGTGCACCAGCTGCACCTGGGCGGCGGCACCCCCACCTTCCTGACCCGCTCCCAGATGACCCGGCTGATGACCATGCTCAGGGACAACTTCCGGTTCGTGGACGACTTCGAAGGCGCCATAGAGGTGGATCCCCGGGCGGTGCAGCTCGACGACATGGCCTTTCTGGCCGACATCGGCTTCAACAGGGTCTCCTTCGGGGTCCAGGACTTCGACAAGCGGGTCCAGGAGGCGGTGAACCGGGTCCAGGACGAAGACCATATCCGCGCCTTGGTGATGGCCTCCCGGGAGGCCGGTTTCGGCTCCATCAACCTGGATCTCATCTACGGCCTGCCGTTCCAGAACGCCGAGCAGTTCGCCGTCACCCTGCACAAGGCGGTGGAGCTGGACGCCGACCGGCTCAGCGTCTTCAACTACGCCCACATGCCGTCGCGCTTCCCGGCCCAGGCCAAGATCAAGGAAGACACCCTGCCGACCCCGGCCGAGAAGCTGGATATCTTCGCCACCACCATCAATGTGCTGACCGGTGCCGGCTACCACTTCGTCGGCATGGACCACTTCGCCAAGCAGGACGACGAGCTGGCCCTGGCCCAGAAGGAAGGCCGGCTGCACCGCAACTTCCAGGGCTACACCACGGATGGCGACTGCGATCTGCTGGGCCTGGGCGTGTCCGCCATCAGCCAGGTGAACGGCTTCTACGCCCAGAACGAGAAGGTGCTGAAGGACTACCAGGCCAGGACCGAAAGCGACGGCCATGCCCTCACCAAGGGCTACCAGATGAGCGAGGACGACCAGATCCGCGCCACCGCCATCCGCCGCCTGCTCTGCAACCTCTGGCTGGAATGGGACCGCCTGGATGCGGACTTCGGCATCGACAGCCGCGCCTACTTCGAGGAGGAGATAGGCCTGCTGGACGCCATGGAGAGGGACGGCCTGCTGAGCCGCGAGGCCAAGGGCATCCGCATCCACCAGCGCGGCCGGCTGCTGGTGCGCTCCATCGCCATGACCTTCGATGCCCACCTCAAGCAGAACATCAAGCGCCACCGCTTCTCGCGGATCATCTGAACGAAAAAGGCCGCCCCAGGGGCGGCCTTTTCATTGGGACTATTGGCTCAGGCCTTCTTGGCCTTGAGCTCGGCGCGCCTGGCCTCGTCGATGAAGGCCATGGCCAGGCCGTTCTGCTGGCAGAGGCGGATCTGCTCTTGGCTCAGGCCGGCCTTGGGCGCCGCCACATTGTATTCGTAGTCCAGCTCCACGGCGGACACGCCCGGATCGTCGGTGTTCAGGCTGACCATGACGCCGGCGGCCAGGAACTTCAGTATGGGGTGGGCCTCGTAGCTGCTCACCGTGGAGGTGTGCACGTTGGAGGTCAGGCAGGACTCGATGCCGATGCGGTGCTCGGCCAGGTAGGCCATCAGCCTGGGATCCTGCACCGAATTGACGCCATGGCCGATGCGCACCGCGCCCAGCTTCTCTATGGCGTGCCAGACCGACTCGGCGCCGGCGGCCTCGCCGGCATGGACGGTGACCTTGAGGCCGCTGTCCTTGACCTGGCGAAAATGCTGTTCGAACAGGGGGCCGGGGAAGCCCAGCTCGTCGCCGGCCAGATCCACCGCCACCAGCTTGTCGCGGTTGGCCAGTATGGCATCCAGCTCCTTCTGGCACTGCTCGGCGCCGAAGGTGCGGCTCATGATGCCGATCAGGTTCACGTCCACCCCGAAGTCGCGCACCCCGGCCCGGATGCCGTCGGCCACGGCCTCTACCACCCCTTCCATGGGCAGGCCATGGGTCATGGCCATGTACCAGGGGCTGAAGCGCAGCTCGGCGTAATCGATCCCCACCCGGGCGGCGTCCTCCACGTTCTCGTAGGCCACCCGGCGGCAGGCGTCGAGATCGCCCAGTACCTTCACCATCCAGTCCAGCTTGGCCAGGAAGGCCACCAGGCTGGGCTCGTTCTCGATGACGTGCACATGGGGCTTCATGCCCGCCTCGTCATCGGCGGGCAGCGCCACATTGTGCTGACGGGCCAGGTCGATGATGGTGGCCAGGCGCACATTGCCGTCGAGATGGCGATGCAGATCCACCAGGGGCAGTTTGGGGTCAATCATCCGAATTCGCTTCCGTTATATGCTTGCTCTGTCGTACATAGTTTAACGACTTTTGCCCATTTTCTGGGAGCTTATCTGGCCTGCCGCAGGCCCATGGGCCCCCAGCGCTTTGAGGCCCGGATCACAAAGTGATCAGAAAACCGATTGCGCGATTTTTGCCCTCCTTGCCACTCCTTAAGATAAAAACAATTCATTTCCGTTTTGCCGCCGCCGGCCCCTAAATAGGGGCCAACAAGCATCGTCAAGGACCTGCCATGGCCATCCAATCCTGCCTCAGCCTCTGCCTGGCGGAAACAGTCAATCCAGACCTATTGCAGTTCGCCTACCCCAGCAAGCGCCACAAGGATACCCTGCACCTGGCCCACCCGGGCGGCGACTGCTTCCTGTTCGACTACGGGGTACTGGTGAGCTGGGGCCTGGACGAGGCGGCCCTGGAGGCCCTGCTGGCCACCCTGAAGCCGGCCCTGGACAGGCCATTGGCCAGGCCCCCCCGGGACAAGATCAGCTTCGAAACCGCGACCGGCAAGCTGCAGATCAGCAACGACCACCTGCTGCTGCCCCAGCAGGATCTGCTCACCAAGCTGGCCTGCAGCCATGCCCTGGCCCAGTCGGTGAAGCTGGAAACCTACGAGGAGCAGGTGCAGGCCACCATAGACGGCACCAGCCACATCCCAGAGACCCTGGCCAGGGAAGGCCGGGTGCGGCTGGGCCGGCGCCAGCTGGCGCGGATCCGCGGCAGCCTGCACCTGGCCCGGGCCAGGGTCAACCTGCACTACGAGCTGCTGGACAAGCCGGACTTCTTCTGGGACTACCCGGAGCTGGAGCCGGCCTACGGCCTGCTGCGGGAGAACCAGGAGCTGGACAGCCGCCTGGCCATACTGGACAAGCGCCAGGCGGTGCTGGGTGAGCTGCTGGACATCCTCGCCGACGAGCAGCAGCACAACCACAGCGCGGTGCTGGAGTGGGTCATCATCTGGCTGATCGCCATCGAGATCATCATCTTCGTGGTCCACGACCTCATCGGCTGGCCGGGGCGCTGACACCGAAGCGCGCCCGGGAGCTGGCGCCACAAGGGCAACTGGGCTATCTTCGCCAGCCCGCCCCCCAGGAGAGCCCAACATGCTGAGCCAGGACTGGCGCCCCAGCGCCCCCATCGCCAACCTGAAAAAGCGCGCCGAGCTGCTGGCGCGGATCCGCGCCTTCTTCGCCGCCCGCCAGGTGATGGAGGTGGACACCCAGCTGCTCTCCCAAGGCTCCATCGCCGATCTCCATATCGAGGTGATGACCAGCCGCTACCAGGGCCCCCTGGCGCCGGACGGCCTGGCCCTGTACCTGCAGACCTCGCCGGAGTTCGCCATGAAACGGCTGCTGGCGGCCGGTTCGGGCTGCATCTACCAGCTCGGCAAGGTGTTCCGCAACGAGGAGGCCGGCAGCCGCCATAACGCCGAGTTCACCATGCTGGAGTGGTACCGGCTGGATCTGGACCACCACCAGCTGATGGACGAGATCGCCGAGTTGCTGGTCTATGTGGGTGCCTGCCACGGCGAGGCCATCGAAAAGCTCAGCTACAGGGCCGCCTTCGAGCGCCACCTGGGCATCAACCCCCACGACGTGCCCCTGGACGAGCTGCAGGCCCTGTGCCGGCAGCACTGCGGCTACGGCGACCAGGAAACCGACAGGGACAACCTCCTCAACCTGCTGGTGGCCATGGTCATAGAGCCGCAGCTGGGCCAGGCCGGGCCCTGCTTCCTCTACGACTACCCGGCCAGCCAGGCGGCCCTGGCCCGCACCGGCCTGGATGCCGAGGGCAACGCCGTGGCCAGGCGCTTCGAGCTGTTCATCCACGGCATGGAGCTGGCCAACGGCTACCATGAACTCACCGACGCCGTGGAGCAGGAAAGGCGGCTGCTGGCCGAGGCCGAGCAGCGCCGCCGGCTGGGGCGGCCGATCAACAACCCCGACCAGCGCCTGGTGGCGGCCCTCAAGGCCGGGCTGCCGGACTGCGCCGGGGTGGCCCTGGGGGTGGATCGGCTGCTGATGGTGATGCTGGGGGCCGAGCGCATCGACCAGGTGTTGCCCTTCGCCCTGGAACGGGCATGAAAAAGCCCGCTGCGGCGGGCTTTGTTCGCTTCCTCAGGCCGCGCTTGGGGCCTTCCTGTTGTCGAGCAGGCGGTTCACTTCCGATACCACCCGCAGCTTGGCTTCGTTGCGCGCCTTGGGCTGCAGCAGGCGACCGCCGGCAAAGCGGAAGGCGCCGACCGTCTTTATCCAGATCACCCCCTCATAGAAAGCGGTGATGTGCTTGGCGATTTGCTTTGGATTGTACTTGGGAAACTTTCTCACGGCTTAACCTCCCTCAACGTCGCCGGCAATTTATCAGTCCTTCATGACAGTGCCGTTATATGACCGCCCTTTTTGTCCCCGGGTTCTGGCCTTGATCAATTTTGTGGCCTGCTTGGGGCCGTTTTACTTCAGTCTTGTGACGCCGCCAGCAGTTCTGAGTCCTCGTCCAAACCCTGTTCATCCAGATCGGCGGTGCCCAGGGTCTGGCGGGGCAGCTCCTTCTTGACCCTGACCCCCAGGGCCTCGAACTGGCGGGCCTGGCTGATCAGGTTGCCGGTGCCGTGCTTGAGGGTGTTCATGGCCTCGTCATAGCTCTTGCGGGCCCCCACCAGCTGGCCGTCCAGCTTTTCCATCTTTTCCACGAACACCCGCAGCTTGTCGTGGACCTTGGCGGCCCGGTCGGCCAGCTTGCGGGCATTGGCGTTCTGGCGCTCTATGGTCCAGAGGTTGGCCACGGTGCGCAGGGTGGCCAGCAGGGTGCTGGGGGTCACCACCACGATGCGCCGCTCGAAGGCCTCGTTGAACAGCTGCTGGTCATGCTGGAAGGCGGCCAGGAAGGCCGGCTCTATGGGCATGAACAGGAACACGAAGTCCGGCGCCTGCATGCCCTTGAGGCGCGGGTAGTCCTTGTCGCTGAGGCCGCGGATATGGTTGCGCACCGCCTGGATATGGCGGTTGAGAGCGCCCTGGCGGCTGACCTCGTCCTCGGCCTGCACATAGGCCAGGTAGTCGTTCAGGGACACCTTGGAATCGATGATCAGGTGCTTGCCCTCCGGCAGGTGGACGATGAAGTCCGGGCGCCTGTTGTTGCCCTCCTCGTCCTTGAAGTTGGGCTCGCGCTCGTACTCGCTGCCCTTGATCAGGCCCGAGCTTTCCAGGATCCGCTCCACATGCAGTTCGCCCCAGTTGCCCTGCAGCTTCTTGTCGCCCTTGAGGGCCTGGGTCAGGTTGGCCGCCTCGGAAGTGATCTGCTGGTTGAGGTTGAACAGCTGCGTCAGCTGCTCCCTGAGTGCCGCCCGCCCCTCGGACTCCTCCCGGCGGGCCGACTCCACCTTGCTGCGGAAGTCGTTGAGCTGCTCCTTGAAGGGGCTCAGCAGGTGCTCCAGGCGCTCCTTTTGCTGCTGCGAGAAGGCCTTGCCCTTGGCGTCCAGGATCTCGTTGGCCAGTACCTGGAACTCCTGCTTCATGACCGCCTTGTTGTCCTCCAGCAGCTGCTGGGCCTGCTGGGCCTGGCGCTGCTGCTCGTCGAGCCGGGTCTTGAGTTCGCTGAGCTGCTGGACCAGCCTGGTCTCCCGCTGCCGGCCCGCCTCCAGGGCCCGCTCCCGCTCGCCGAGGACCTCCCTGAGTTCGCCGCCGCGCTGCAGCTCCGCCTGCAGCCTGGTCTTGAGCTGCACCAGCTGCTGGCCCTGTTGCTGCTCCTGAGCCTGGAGCTGGTCGAGGCGCTGCTGCAGGGTCGAGGCCGCCTGGCGCGCCAGGGCCAGCCGGCGCCAGGACAGGCCGGTCGTGATCAGGCTGAACAACAGGGCCAGGGCCAGGCCCAGGGAGAGGGGATCCAGTGTCATAGCGCGCACCTAATACTGTTTATTTATCCATTATTACGCTACCGCGCCTTCAAGGCCAGCCTGATAAGCATCTGAATCAAATGCCGTTAATGCTGCCGGCATTTGACGGCCGGTCCTATGCTGGTCGATGATCCCTGCCGACCAATCCCAAGCAAGGAGGCTGCCCATGGGGCGCTTATTGAGTTTCTGGCTGTTGTGCTGCATCAGCGCCCTGGCCTGGGCCAACCCGGCCGACATCTACTTGGACCTGGAACCCAGGGTCATCGATATCGGCCACCAGGAATACCAGGGATCCCGGGCCGCCGTGATCACCGTCAACGTGCCCCTGGCCAGGGACAGGGATCTCGGCAGCTTCCTGGCCATCATGACGGCCCGGGGCAAACCGGACGGCGACTGGATCCTCTCCGACAGCGGCAAGAGCCTCTATTTCCCGCTACTCGAGCCCGACACCAGCTATCAGGTCCATGCCCTGAAGGGACTGCCCTTCGTCAATGGCAGGGCCCTGGCCGCCGACAAGAGCGCCAACTTCAAGACCCCGGACATGCCGCCGCTGCTGGCCTTTGCCAGCAAGGGCAACCTGCTGGCCGACCGGCTCACCGAGGGCCTGCCTGTGGTGGCCACCAACGTCGACCAGGCCGACGTGGACTTCTACCGCCTCAAGGAAGGCAGCCTGACCGACTTCATCCGCCGCTTCGGCCGCAAGGCCCAGCTGTCCCTCTGGGAGTCGGAGCGGGCCCTGAAGATGGCGGAGCTGGTCTACAGCGGCCGCTTCGCACTGGAGCTGCCCGCCAATACCAGGGCCACCCGCTACCTGCCCCTGGACGACATAGCGCCCCTCAAGGAGGGCGGCATCTACCTGGCCCTGCTGCGCCGGCCCGGGGTGCCCAGCTACAACAGCCCCATGGCCTGGTTCTCCATCTCCGATCTGGGCCTGCACCTGCGCCAGTACCAAGACCGCATCGAGGCCTATGTGGCTTCCCTGGCCAGCGCCAGGGCCCTCCAGGACGTGGAGCTGAGCCTGCTGGACAACAACGGCAAGACCCTGGCCTCGGCCCGCAGCGATCACCAGGGGCGGGCGTCCTTTACGGCCGGCTGGCAGGGCAACAACCCGCCCCAGCTGCTGCTGGCCCGCCAGGGTAACCAGGCCAGCCTGGTCAAGCTGTTCGGGCCGGCCCTGGATCTGTCCGACTTTGCCCTTGGCCAGCGCCGGCACCAGGACCAGGAGCTGTTCATCTACGGCCCCCGGGATCTGTACCGCCCCGGCGAGGAGCTGATCGTCAGCGCCCTGCTCAGGGACGGCGACGGCAAGGCCGTGCCCGGGATACCGCTGCAGTTCCAGCTGCTGCGCCCGGACGGCCGCAAGGTCGCCGAGCAGCGCCTGGCCGCCTCCGAGCTGGGCTACTACCAGGGCCGCTTCCCGCTCGGCGCCGATGCCGCCACCGGCAGCTGGCAGATCAGGGTGCGGCTGCCGGACGGCAGTCAGCAGAGCTGGCCCTTCAAGGTCGAGGAATTCCTGCCCGAGCGCCTGGCCCTGACCCTGGCCGGGCCTAAGACCCTGGCGCCGGGCGAGCCCCTGGCCCTGGCGGTGCAGGGCGACTACCTCTACGGCGCCCCGGCCGGCGGCAACAAGCTGCAGTCCCGGCTCTTTATCCAGCCCCTGCGCCATCCCTTCGAAGCCTTCAAGGACTTTTACTTCGGCGACGTCACCGACAAGCAGCTCAGCCAGCGCCATGAGCTGGACGAGGTGCGCCTGGACGAGCAGGGCCGGGCCGAGATCATGCCCGAGCCCCACTGGCAGGACCTCAAAAGCCCGGTCAGCATCAGCCTGTTCGAGAGCCTGCTGGAAAGCGGCGGCCGCGCCGTCAGCCGGCAACACGTCAGCCAGTTCCTGCCGGCCACGCAGCTGGTGGGGATCAAGCCCCTGTTCGAGGACGATCGCAGCCCCCATGACAGCCTGGCCGGCTTCGAGCTGGTGGTCACCGACGGCAGCCAGCCCCTGGCCGCAGGGGATCTCGAGGTCCGCCTGATCTGGAACCGCCACGACTACCACTGGTTCTGGTCCGACAGCGAGGGCTGGCGCAGCGACTACAGCATCAAGAGCCTGCCGGTATTCGAGCAAAGCCTGGCCGTGGCCCGGGGCGAGGTGGCCAAGCTGCAGGTGCCGGTGGAATGGGGCTCCTACCGCCTGGAGGTGCGCAACCCGGCCACCGGCCTGATCAGCAGCTACGACTTCCACGCCGGCTGGAAGCGCCAGGACAGCCTGGCCACCAAGCCGGATCAGATCAGCATCGACCTGGACCAGGCCGCCTACGGCCCCGGCGACCAGGCCCAGTTGCTGATCAAGGCCCCCAGGGCCGGCCGCGGCTTCCTGGTGGTGGAGGGGGATAGGCCCCTGTACTGGCGCCCCATCCAGGTGGATGAGCAGGGCACCCCGGTGATCCTGCCCATGGATCCGGCCTGGGCCCGCCATGACCTCTATGTGTCCGTGGTGCTGGTGCAGCCCGGCACGGACCGGGAAGACGGCAAGCTGCCCAGGCGCATGGTCGGCATCCGTCACCTGCCCCTGGATCGGGAGGCCCGCCGCCTCAAGGTGGCCATCCTGGCCCCGGACAAGAGCCTGCCGGAGCGGGAGCTGGTAACCCGGGTCCAGGTCGATGGTGCCCAGGGCCAGGTGCACCTGACCCTGGCCGCCGTCGACCTGGGCGTGCTCAACATCACCCGCTTCCAGACCCCGGATCCCTTCGGGCATTTCTTCGGCCAGCGCCGCCATGGCGTCGACCTGCGCGACAGCTTCGCCGATCTCATCGAAGGTGAAGACGGCGCCCTGGCCAGGCTGCGCTTTGGCGGTGACAGCGCCGCCGCCGGCGGCCTGCAGCCGCCCAGCCAGGTGCAGATAGTGTCGCTGTTCTCCGGCGAGGTGAACCTGGACGCCACGGGCCAGGCCGAGATCCCCCTGCAGTTGCCCGATTTCAACGGCCGGCTGCGGCTGATGGCGGCGGCCTTCTCGGCGGATGCCTTCGGCAGTGCCGAACAGGAAGTGACGGTGGCGGCGCCCCTGGTCACCCAGCTGGCCAAGCCCCGTTTCCTGGCCAACGGCGACCACAGCCAGCTGACCCTGGATCTGCACAACCTCAGCGGCCAGCCCCAGCAGCTGTCGCTCCAGCTGGAGCTGGGCAGCGGCCTGACCTTCGACCAGGGTGAGCACAAGCTCACCAGAGCGCTGCGCCTGGACGACCAGCAGAAGCAGACCCTGGTGCTGCCGGTACAGGCCCAGGACAGCTTTGGCGAGGTGCCCATCCGCCTGATCCTGGACGGCATCCAGGTCGATGGTGAGGACATGACACTGAGCCGGGACTGGGCCCTGGGCGTTCGTCCGGCCTGGCCTGCCACCCCCAGCCAGTTCAGCCAGCTGCTGGCCCCGGGCGCGCGCTTCCAGCTGCCCCGGGACGCCATGAGCGAACTGCTGCCGGCCACCCTTCGCGGCTCCCTGGCGGTGTCGCCCCTGCCGGCCCTGGACGTCGCCTCCCAGGTGCGCGCCCTCAAGGCCTATCCCTACGGCTGCCTGGAGCAGACCACCAGCGGCGTGTTCGGTCAGCTCTACCTGGATGACGACAAGCTGGCGGCCCTGAACCTCAAGGGCAGCACCGAGATCGCCCGCCGCGAGGCCATTCAGATCGCCATTTCCAGGTTGATGGGCATGCAGAAGGGCAGCGGCGGCTTTGGCCTCTGGGGCGATCGCAGCCGCGAGGAATACTGGCTGACCCCCTATGTGGCCGACTTCCTGGTCCGCGCCCGGGAGCTGGGCCATCCGGTGCCGGAAGACAACCTCAAGCGCGCCCTGGATCGCCTCCGCGAGTACCTGCTGGGCCAGGTCAGCATCAGCCCCTATTACGGCGGTCACCAGTCCCAACGCCGCTTCGCCGCCAAGGCCTATGCCGCCCAGGTGCTGGCCCGGCTCAACCAGGCGCCGCTGGGCAGCCTGCGTACCCTCTTCGATCACCACCGCCAGGAGGCCACCCCGCTGGCCCTGCTGCAGCTGGGCCTGGCCCTGAGCGACATGGGCGACCACCAGCGTGGCGACCAGGCCGTGGCACAGGCCCTGGCCGGCCTGGCCAGGCCCAACTTCGATACCAGCGATTACGGCTCCCACGAGCGGGATCTGGCCCTGGCCCTGTTCTGGCTCACCGAGCGCGGCGGCAACAGCCAGTGGCGGCCGCTGCTGGTGCGCCTCTATCAGGATCTGGGCCATCGCAACTGGTACAGCACCCAGGAGCGCAACGCCCTGGTGCTGGCGGCACTGGCCGTGCAGGGCCGCCAGGATGACGGTGCCGAGCCGCTGGACTTCGCCCTGGCCTGGCAGGACAAGCAGCAAAGCTACCGGCAGCGCCACGCCAGCCTGCCGGTGGTGCCGGCCATGGCCGGGCTGACCCTGACCAACCAGGGCCAGCAGGAGCTCTACTTCGACCTGCGCCTGAGCGGTTACGGGCGAAAAGCCAGGCCGGTCATAGACGAAGGCCTGGCGGTCAGGCGCCGCTACTTCGACGAAACCGGCAAGGCCATCAGCCTGGACAGGCTCAAACCCGGGCAACTGCTGCTGGTGGAGCTGCGCATCAGTGCCGAGCAGGACACCCCCCACGCCCTGGTGGTGGATCTGCTGCCGGCCGGCCTGGAGCTGGAAAACCAGAACCTGGAGGACGCCCTGTCCCTGGACAAGGTGCGCATCGACGGTAAGGCCCTCAGGCCCAGCACCAGGGCCATCAGGCACCAGGAATACCGGGACGACCGCTATGTGGCCGCCATCGATCAGCGCCGCCATCGCAGCACCGTGCTCTACTACCTGGCCAGGGCCGTGACCCCGGGCCGCTATCTGGTGCCGCCCACCTTCGTGGAGGACATGTACCGGCCCTGGCTGCGCTACCAGGGTGACGACGCCGCTACCCTGACCGTCGAGTCGCCCTGATGAAGAAGGCCCTGGCCGGCCTGCTGCTGGCCCTGGTCCTGCCCTGGGGCTTGGACAGGGCCTTCCCCCTGCCCGAGCCCAAGGCCATGGGCCAGGTGGTCACCGACCGCCAGGGCCGGCCCCTGCGCAGCTTCGCCGACGACGAGGGGGTCTGGCGCTACCCGGTCTCGCCGGAGCAGGTGGCCCCCGTCTACCTGGAACTGCTGCTGGCCTACGAGGACAGGTGGTTCCATCATCACCCCGGCATCAACCCCCTGGCCATGGCCAGGGCGGCCTGGCAGAACCTGAGCAGCGGCCGCATCGTTTCCGGCGGCTCCACCCTGACCATGCAGGTGGCGCGGCTGCTGGATCCCCACGACCGTACCTTGGCCGGTAAGCTCAAGCAGGTGCTGCGGGCACTGCAGCTGGAATGGCACCTGGACAAGGAGCAGATCCTCGGCCTGTACCTGGATCTGGCCCCCTTCGGTGGCACCCTGTCCGGCGTCCAGGCGGCCAGTTACAGCTATTTCGGCAAGGACGCCGGCGAGCTCTCCGATGCCGAGGCGGCCCTGCTGGCGGTGCTGCCGCAAAGGCCCAGTGCCCTGCGCCCGGACCGCCATCCCCAGCGGGCCAGGCAGGCCAGGGACAAGGTGCTGGATAGGATGCTGGCGTTGGGACTCTGGCCCAGCGAGCGGGTCGAGGCCGCCAAGCTGGAGCCTGTGGTCACCCTCAATCTCAGGCCCCGGATCCACGCCCCCCTGCTGGCCCGGCGCCTGCGGGAACAATGCCCCGGCTGCCGTCGCATACCCACCACCCTGGACGGCGACCTGCAGCGGCAACTGGAAGCCATGCTGAGGGACCATATCCGGGCCAGGCCGGCCAACAGCTCGGCTGCCATCCTGGTGGTCGACAACAGCGACATGGCGGTGCTGGCCTACCTGGGCTCGGCGGACTTCGCCGACCCCGGCCGCTTCGGCCATGTGGACATGGTCGGCGCCATGCGCAGCCCCGGCTCCACCCTGAAACCCTTCCTGTTCGGCCGCGCCCTGGACGCAGGGCTGATCCACTCCGCTTCCCTGCTGGCCGATATCCCCCGTCACCAGGACAGCTACCGCCCCGGCAATTTCGGCGGCGGCTTCAGTGGCCCGGTCAGTGCCGCCAGGGCCCTGCAGCAGTCCCTGAACCTGCCGGCGGTGCAGTTGCTGGAACACTATGGCCCGGCGCGGCTGGCCGCCAACCTGCGCAATGCCGGCCTGCCCCTGACGGGCCCTGGGGCGGTGCGTCCAAACCTGTCGCTGATCCTGGGCGGTGTCGGCAGCAACCTGGAGGGGCTGGTGTCCCTGTACAGCGCCCTGGCCAACCGTGGCCAGGCCGGCGTCTTGCGCTTCCGACCGGATGATCCCGGCAAGCAGCGCTACCTGATGTCGCCCGGGGCCGCCTGGATCACCTGGGATACCCTGCGCCAGCCCGAGGACCGGCAGCTGGCCCACTTCAGCGGCCGACGCTGGCCACTGGCCTGGAAGACCGGCACCAGTTACGGCTTTCGCGACGCCTGGGCCATTGGCGTCAGTCCCAGCTGGACCATAGGGGTCTGGACCGGCCGCCCGGACGGCAGTCCCAGTCCGGGCCAGCATGGTCGGGCCGATGCCGCCCCGCTGCTGTTCCAGGTCTATGAGCGACTCGGCAACAGCCAGCAGGAAAAGCCCCTGCCCAGGCCGGGGAATGTCAGCCGGGCCGAGATCTGCTGGCCGCTGGGCACCCGGGGCGAAGACCGGGCAAACGGGGAGGGCAACTGCTTGCAGCGCCTGGATGCCTGGTTGCTGGACGGCAACACCCCCAGGACCTTGTCGCTGCAGACAGAAGGCATACCACAGCCCAACCCCTTGCCGATCTGGGTTGACGCGAACGGCCAGCGGTTGCTGGCCGGCTGCCCTGGCCGGCGACAGCGCCGCTTCCAGGCTCTCTGGCCCAACGCCCTGGAACCCTGGTTACCGGCCAGATGGCGCAGGCAGGTCTTGCTGCCGCCGCTCGCCAAGGACTGCGATGGGCTGGCAAAGCAGGCGCCACCACTGCGGATCCTCGGCGTCGACAACGAACTGCTGCTGCAGCAGGCAGGCCCCAATGCGCCCATGCCGTCCCTGAGCCTGCGCTTTCAGGGCGGCAGCGGCAGAGGACACTGGTATATAAATGGCCAGGCCATAGGCGCCAGCCCGGCCAACGGCCAGCTGCTCTGGCAGTTCGAGCACCCCGGCCGCTACCAGCTCACCCTGGTGGACGAGGCCGGCAACCTGGATATGAAGACGATCCGGATCGCCGCCTGGCGGTCTTGATGCCGGCCGGCATTGCCCAAGTAGCTGGGAACATTGCGCCTGCGCAGGCGAACGCGACAAACTTGTCGGGAACAAGTTTGAACATCGGAGCGTTAGCGACGATAGCCCAGAGGGCGAGGCTCAGGATGAGCCGAGTAAACACAGGACGTGCCGACCGGAATGAGCTTCCAGGGATGGGTGGCAACTCAAGACAATAAGGCGCCTTCGGTGGGTTACGCTACGCTAACCCACCCTACGCAGCTGGGGCTACTGGTGACCTTCACATGGGACAAAATCGCTGGGCGAAGCTCGAAGTGAAAGCACCGCTTTCACGCAGCTGAGCGCCGGTACACAGGAGGTGCCGGCCGGAATGAGCTCCCAGGGATGGGTGGCAACTCAGGGCAAGAAGGTGCAGGCCAGGTGGCGTAATAACCGTCCCTGGTGACGGGTGCCGGCTCGGCCATCCGGGGCCTCGCGTTCAGCCGCACCCAAGCCGTGCTTGGGTTTCGGGCTTCACCCAACTCCACATGGGGTAGGAAGCCGCTGCGCGGCACTTTCTTCATTCCCATGTGAGAAGTAGTGCCGTCAGGCGCTGTAAACGCAAAAAGCCACCCCTACGGGTGGCTTTCTACGTTTAATAGGTGCTTGGCAGTGACCTACTCTCACATGGGAACCCCCACACTACCATCGGCGCTACTGCGTTTCACTGCTGAGTTCGGGATGGGATCAGGTGGTTCCACAGCGCTATTGCCGCCAAGCAAATTCGTTTCTTAACCCGCCTTGCGGCCAGTTAAGTCAATTCGGTAAAAGCTGATAACTCTGTAATCTAAGTCACTCTCTCTGAGTGCCCGACCGCCATGGATGGCGGAAGTGCAGAAGATTGTCTGGAACAATCTCTGCCTACAAAACCCTTTGGGTGTTGTATGGTTAAGCCTCACGGGCAATTAGTACTGGTTAGCTACATGCGTCGCCGCACTTCCACACCCAGCCTATCAACGTTGTAGTCTTCAACGACCCTTTAGGAGACTCGAAGTCTCAGGGATGACTCATCTTGAGGCTCGCTTCCCGCTTAGATGCTTTCAGCGGTTATCGATTCCGAACTTAGCTACCGGGCAGTGCCACTGGCGTGACAACCCGAACACCAGAGGTTCGTCCACTCCGGTCCTCTCGTACTAGGAGCAGCCCCTCTCAATCATCCAACGCCCACGGCAGATAGGGACCGAACTGTCTCACGACGTTCTGAACCCAGCTCGCGTACCACTTTAAATGGCGAACAGCCATACCCTTGGGACCGACTTCAGCCCCAGGATGTGATGAGCCGACATCGAGGTGCCAAACACCGCCGTCGATATGAACTCTTGGGCGGTATCAGCCTGTTATCCCCGGAGTACCTTTTATCCGTTGAGCGATGGCCCTTCCATTCAGAACCACCGGATCACTATGACCTACTTTCGTATCTGCTCGACGTGTCTGTCTCGCAGTTAAGCTGGCTTATGCCATTGCACTAACCTCCTGATGTCCGACCAGGATTAGCCAACCTTCGTGCTCCTCCGTTACGCTTTGGGAGGAGACCGCCCCAGTCAAACTACCCACCAGACACTGTCCCTAACCCAGATAATGGGCCGAGGTTAGAACATCAAACATACAAGGGTGGTATTTCAAGGATGGCTCCACGATAACTGGCGTTACCGCTTCAAAGCCTCCCACCTATCCTACACATGTAGGCTCAATGTTCAGTGTCAAGCTGTAGTAAAGGTTCACGGGGTCTTTCCGTCTAGCCGCGGGTACACTGCATCTTCACAGCGATTTCAATTTCACTGAGTCTCGGGTGGAGACAGCGTGGCCATGGTTACACCATTCGTGCAGGTCGGAACTTACCCGACAAGGAATTTCGCTACCTTAGGACCGTTATAGTTACGGCCGCCGTTTACCGGGGCTTCGATCAAGAGCTTCGCTTGCGCTAACCCCATCAATTAACCTTCCGGCACCGGGCAGGTGTCACACCCTATACGTCCTCTTTCGAGTTTGCAGAGTGCTGTGTTTTTGATAAACAGTCCCAGCCACCTGGTCACTGCGGCTGCCGTCAGCTTAGAGAGCAAGTCTCATCACCAACAACAGCGTACCTTCTCCCGAAGTTACGGTACTATTTTGCCTAGTTCCTTCACCCGAGTTCTCTCAAGCGCCTTAGTATTCTCTACCTGACCACCAGTGTTGGTTTGGGGTACGGTTTCTTTTCATCTGAAGCTTAGAGGCTTTTCCTGGAAGCATGGCATCAACAACTTCGTTGCCGTAGCAACTCGTCTCGTGTCTCGACCTTAGGGACCCGGATTTGCCTAAGTCCCCAGCCTACGCACTTTCACCAGGACGACCGACGCCTGGCTTGCTTAGCCTTCTCCGTCCCCCCATCGCAATGAAAAGAAGTACAGAAATATTAATCTGTTTCCCATCGACTACGGCTTTCGCCCTCGCCTTAGGGGCCGACTCACCCTGCCCCGATTAACGTTGGACAGGAACCCTTGGTCTTCCGGCGAGCGGGTTTTTCACCCGCTTTAACGTTACTCATGTCAGCATTCGCACTTCTGATACCTCCAGCATGCCTCCCGACACACCTTCAACGGCTTACAGAACGCTCCCCTACCCAGCATACCTAAATATGCTGCCGCAGCTTCGGTGCATAGCTTAGCCCCGTTACATCTTCCGCGCAGACCGACTCGACTAGTGAGC
This sequence comes from Gallaecimonas sp. GXIMD4217, assembly GCF_038087665.1. Taxonomy (GTDB): domain Bacteria; phylum Pseudomonadota; class Gammaproteobacteria; order Enterobacterales; family Gallaecimonadaceae; genus Gallaecimonas. The sequence continues at coordinate 3,190,722 of NZ_CP149925.1, forward strand.
TATTACGCTTTCTTTAAAGGGTGGCTGCTTCTAAGCCAACCTCCTAGCTGTCTAAGCCTTTCCACATCGTTTCCCACTTAGCTATGACTTGGGGACCTTAGCTGGCGGTCTGGGTTGTTTCCCTCTCCACGATGGACGTTAGCACCCACCGTGTGTCTCCCGGATAGTACTTTGCGGTATTCGGAGTTTGCATGGGTTTGGTAAGTCGGGATGACCCCCTAGCCCAAACAGTGCTCTACCCCCGCAAGTATTCGTCCGAGGCGCTACCTAAATAGCTTTCGGGGAGAACCAGCTATCTCCCGGTTTGATTGGCCTTTCACCCCTAATCACAGGTCATCCCCTAATTTTGCAACATTAGTGGGTTCGGTCCTCCAGTTGATGTTACTCAACCTTCAACCTGCCCATGACTAGATCACCGGGTTTCGGGTCTATGCCTTGCGACTGGACGCCCAGTTAAGACTCGGTTTCCCTACGGCTCCCCTATTCGGTTAACCTCGCCACAAAACATAAGTCGCTGACCCATTATACAAAAGGTACGCAGTCACCCCGAAGGGCTCCTACTGCTTGTACGTACACGGTTTCAGGTTCTATTTCACTCCCCTCGCCGGGGTTCTTTTCGCCTTTCCCTCACGGTACTGGTTCACTATCGGTCAGTTGGGAGTATTTAGCCTTAGAGGATGGTCCCCCTATCTTCAGTCAAGATACCACGTGTCCCGACCTACTCATCGTTTGCAACGACATCTGCCATTTCGTGTACGGGGCTATCACCCTGTATCGCGGAACTTTCCAGAACCTTCCACTATGACAGACGCTGATACACAAACTGGGCTCTTTCCCGTTCGCTCGCCGCTACTGAGGAAATCTCGGTTGATTTCTTTTCCTCGGGGTACTTAGATGTTTCAGTTCTCCCGGTTCGCCTCTGCACCCTATGTATTCAGATACAGATACCCAAGTTACCTTGGGTGGGTTTCCCCATTCGGAAATCATTGGCTCAAGCGGTTCTTATCACCTCACCAATGCTTATCGCAGATTAGCACGTCCTTCATCGCCTCCAACTGCCAAGGCATCCACCGTGTACGCTTAGTCACTTAACCATACAACCCCGAAGGGTTTCGCTGACGCGAACCATTTTCCGAAGAAAATGCCGTATGTTGACTAACACCTGGTTTTCGCCGGACACTCATCAAGTAGAGAGTGACTCGTTTAAATTTGCAGTGTTATCAGCTTTCCGAATTGTTAAAGAGCATGGCTAAAAAAAGCCAAAGGTAAATCGTGAGATTTAGCTTTGGCCTCTCGAGCGAGAGTGGCGTCCCCTAGGGGATTCGAACCCCTGTTACCGCCGTGAAAGGGCGGTGTCCTAGGCCTCTAGACGAAGGGGACACATATGGTGGAGCTAAGCGGGATCGAACCGCTGACCTCCTGCGTGCAAAGCAGGCGCTCTCCCAGCTGAGCTATAGCCCCGAATAGTGTGGTGGGTCTGAGTGGACTTGAACCACCGACCTCACCCTTATCAGGGGTGCGCTCTAACCAGCTGAGCTACAGACCCACACCGCAATTCGCTCTAAAACCATCTGACCAAGCAATCTGTGTGGACACTTCGAGACGTGTCATCCCTAAAGGTAAGGAGGTGATCCAGCCGCAGGTTCCCCTACGGCTACCTTGTTACGACTTCACCCCAGTCATGAACCACACCGTGGTAAACGCCCTCCCGAAGGTTAAGCTATCTACTTCTGGTGCAGCCCACTCCCATGGTGTGACGGGCGGTGTGTACAAGGCCCGGGAACGTATTCACCGTAGCATTCTGATCTACGATTACTAGCGATTCCGACTTCATGGAGTCGAGTTGCAGACTCCAATCCGGACTACGACGGACTTTATGGGATTCGCTTACCATCGCTGGTTCGCCGCCCTTTGTATCCGCCATTGTAGCACGTGTGTAGCCCTGCCCGTAAGGGCCATGATGACTTGACGTCGTCCCCACCTTCCTCCGGTTTATCACCGGCAGTCTCCTTAGAGTTCCCGACCGAATCGCTGGCAACTAAGGATAAGGGTTGCGCTCGTTGCGGGACTTAACCCAACATTTCACAACACGAGCTGACGACAGCCATGCAGCACCTGTCTCAGCGTTCCCGAAGGCACCAAGGTATCTCTACCAAGTTCGCTGGATGTCAAGGGCAGGTAAGGTTCTTCGCGTTGCATCGAATTAAACCACATGCTCCACCGCTTGTGCGGGCCCCCGTCAATTCATTTGAGTTTTAACCTTGCGGCCGTACTCCCCAGGCGGTCTACTTAACGCGTTAGCTCCGAAACCCACGTCTCAAGGACACAGACTTCAAGTAGACATCGTTTACGGCGTGGACTACCAGGGTATCTAATCCTGTTTGCTCCCCACGCTTTCGTGCATGAGCGTCAGTCTTTGTCCAGGTGGCCGCCTTCGCCACTGGTATTCCTTCAGATCTCTACGCATTTCACCGCTACACCTGAAATTCTACCACCCTCTACAAGACTCTAGCTTGCCAGTTCTAAATGCAGTTCCCAGGTTGAGCCCGGGGCTTTCACATCTAGCTTAACAAGCCGCCTGCGCACGCTTTACGCCCAGTAATTCCGATTAACGCTCGCACCCTCCGTATTACCGCGGCTGCTGGCACGGAGTTAGCCGGTGCTTCTTCTGCGAGTAACGTCACAGATGAGCCGTATTAAGACTCACCCTTTCCTCCTCGCTGAAAGTGCTTTACAACCCGAAGGCCTTCTTCACACACGCGGCATGGCTGCATCAGGGTTTCCCCCATTGTGCAATATTCCCCACTGCTGCCTCCCGTAGGAGTCTGGGCCGTGTCTCAGTCCCAGTGTGGCTGATCATCCTCTCAAACCAGCTAGGGATCGTCGCCTTGGTAGGCCGTTACCCCACCAACTAGCTAATCCCATGTAGGCGCATCCGGTAGCGAGAGGTCCGAAGATCCCCCCCTTTGGTCCGTAGACGTTATGCGGTATTAGCCATCGTTTCCAATGGTTATCCCCCACTCCCGGGTAGCTTCCTACACATTACTCACCCGTCCGCCGCTCGCCGCCCATGTCTTCCCCCGAAGGTTCCGTCATGTCGCTGCCGCTCGACTTGCATGTGTTAGGCCTGCCGCCAGCGTTCAATCTGAGCCATGATCAAACTCTTCAATTAAAAGTTTGTGCTCAATGAATTGCTGAAGTGTTTGAACACTTCGAGTTCATTGAAAATTCGTTTTTGGGAATTTTCACAACCTCGAGTGCCCACACAGATTGCTTGGTCACATTGTTAAAGAACGTTCGCTTCTTCTCGAAGCGGGAGCCGCATTCTACCGACTCCGGATTTTCTGTCAAGCCCTTTGTTTCGGCCTTTTCAGAAAACTTGAGTTTTCAGCGCTTAGCGCCTTATCTCTCAAGCGGGCCGCCATTTTACTCAGTCTTCGTTGTGGGTCAAGGCCTTTTTTCGAGGTCTTTTCCGCGAAGCCGTTCGGTGGCGACAGGGGCGGCATTATAGGGACTGCGTTTGATTACGCAAGCCTTTTTGGGGCGAAAAACACAAAAAACCCGCCTTTCGAAGCGGAGCACAGCCAAGCCACAACATCCACACAGCTTATCCACAGAAAAAAGGCTATTTACAAGCTGCCGGGGACCAATATAGGCTAGAAAACGTTCTTGTCGGAGTGCCTTCGGGCTGAGATCACGCCAAACGCGTGGGATCCGTTGAACCTGATCGGGGTAATGCCCGCGCAGGGAACAAGTGAAGTAACAACCTGCTTCCGGACCCGGACCAATTGCGTCCGTTCTCCCCATGCACATCGGCGAGCACGTTTCTGAAATTCAGTAAACGAGGTTTGCCAATGTCACATACCAAACCGTCCCTGGCCACGGGGACCCTCGATGCCGAGCTGCTGCAACCGCTGCCCGGCTCCCAGAAATGCCATGTCACCGGCTCCCGGGCCGATATCCGCGTCGCCATGCGGGAGGTGCGCGCCAGCGCCGATCCCGACCAGGTGCTGGTCACCCTCTACGATACCTCGGGTCCCTATACCGACCCCAACGCCGAAATAGACATTCGCAGCGGCCTGGCCGATCTGCGCGGCGACTGGATAGCCGAACGCGGCGACACCGACGCCCGCGACGATTTCGGTTCCGCCTATGCAAAGGAAAGGGCCGAAGAGGAAAGCGTCATCCCCCGCTTCGAGCGCAACCGCCCCATACGCAGGGCCAGGGCCGGCAAGCGAGTGACCCAGCTCCACTACGCCAGGGCCGGCATCATCACCCCGGAGATGGAATACATCGCCATCCGCGAGAACGCCCTTGCCGGCGAAACCGCCCAGCAGCACCCCGGCCAGGGCTGGGGCGCCAGGATGCCCAAGCTGATCACCCCCGAGTTCGTGCGCCGGGAAGTGGCCGAAGGCCGCGCCATCATCCCCGCCAACATCAACCACCCGGAAGCCGAGCCCATGATCATCGGCCGCCACTTCCGGGTGAAGGTCAACGCCAACATCGGCAACAGTTCGGTGTCTTCCGGGGTGGAAGAAGAAGTGGAGAAGTTGATCTGGGCCGGCCGCTGGGGCGCCGACACCGTCATGGATCTCTCCACCGGCCGTCATATCCACGAGATCCGCGAGTGGATCCTGCGCAACAGCCCCATGCCCATCGGCACCGTGCCCATCTACCAGGCCCTGGAAAAGGTGAAGGGCATCGCCGAGGACCTGACCTGGGAAGTGTTCCGCGACACCCTCATCGAGCAGGCCGAGCAGGGCGTGGACTACTTCACCATCCACGCCGGGGTGCGCCTGCCCTTCATTCCGCTCACCGTGGACAGGGTCACCGGTATCGTCTCCCGCGGCGGTGCCATCATGGCCAAGTGGTGCCTGGCCCACCACGAGGAGAACTTCCTCTATACCCACTTCCGGGAGATCTGCGAGATCTGCGCCGCCTACGACGTCTCCCTGTCCCTGGGCGACGGCCTGCGCCCCGGCTCCATCGCCGACGCCAACGACCAGGCCCAGTTCGCCGAGCTGCGCACCCTGGGCGAGCTGACCAAGATCGCCTGGGAGTACGACGTGCAGGTGATGATCGAAGGCCCCGGCCATGTGCCCATGCAGCTCATTCAGGAGAACATGGAAGAGCAGCTCAAGCACTGCCACGGCGCCCCCTTCTATACCCTGGGGCCGCTCACCACCGACATCGCCCCCGGCTATGACCACATCACCTCCGGCATAGGCGCGGCGCTGATCGGCTGGTATGGCTGCGCCATGCTCTGCTACGTCACCCCCAAGGAGCACCTGGGCCTGCCCAACAAGGACGACGTCAAGGAAGGCCTGATGGCCTACCGCATCGCCGCCCACGCCGCCGATCTGGCCAAGGGCCATCCCGCCGCCCAGGTCCGCGACAACGCCCTGTCCCAGGCCCGTTTCGAATTCCGCTGGGAAGATCAGTTCAACCTGGGCCTGGATCCGGTCCGGGCCCGGGAATACCACGACGAGACCATCCCCAGCCCGGCCGGCAAGGTGGCTCACTTCTGCTCCATGTGTGGGCCCAAGTTCTGCTCCATGAAGCTGAGCCAGGATCTGGTCGCCAACCGCGACGCCATGAAGCAGGAGGCGGAGCGCTTCAAGGCCCAGGGAGCCGAGATCTATGTCCAGGCCGCAGACTGAGGTACTGATCCTGGGCCATGGCCTGCTGGGCCGGCTGCTGGCCTGGCGCCTGCATCAGGCCGGCATCGGCGTGCGCTGGTTCGATCCCCACCCTGAAAAGGCGGCCGCCCATGTGGCCGCCGCCATGCTGGCGCCCCTGGCCGAAGGGGTGCTGTGCCCGCCCCGGCTGGTGGCCATGGGCCGCCACTGTCTGGTGCTGTGGCGGCAGTGGCTGGCCGAGCTGGGCGGCGTGCCGTTTGGCCTTGATGGCAGCCTGGTGCTGAGCCATCCCCAGGACAGGGGCCTGATGAGCGATTTCCAAGCCCGCCTGCCCCAGGGCCAGTGGCAACCCGCCCAGGTGGCGGAGCTGGAGCCGGCCCTGGCCGGCGCCTTCCACCAGGGGCTTTGGCTGCAGGAGGAAGGCTACCTGGACAACGCCGCCCTGATGGCCCGCCTGGCCGAGGAAACGGCCCACCTTGAGACGGACGCCCCGGAGCTGGCCGCCGACTGGGTGCTGGACTGCCGCGGCCTTCACGCCGCGCTGCCCGGCCTTCGCGGCGTGCGCGGCGAGGTGGCCAGGCTGCACGCCCCCGAGGTCGCACTGAGCCGGCCGGTCAGGCTGCTGCACCCCCGCTATCCCCTCTATGTGGTGCCCAGGCCCAACGGCCGCTACGTGGTCGGCGCCACCGAACTGGAGAGCCGGGACGACGGACCCGTCACGGTGCGCTCGGCCCTGGAGCTGCTGTCGGCGGCCTACAGCCTGCACCCCGGTTTCGGCGAGGCCAGGGTGGAGTCCCTGCAGTCGGGCCTGCGCCCGGCCCTGCCCCATAACGAACCCAGGATCCGCACCGACGGCAACCGCCTCCATATAGGTGGCCTCTACCGCCACGGCTACCTGCTGGCGCCGGCCCTGGTGGAGGCAACCCTGGCGCACCTCTTCGACCAGCCACCGCAAGGCCAGATCTTTCCCTGGCTCTGGGAGCAATAAGATGAACATCCTGATCAACGGCCAGCCTCTGCAGCTGGACGTGGGCAGCAGCGTCCACCAGGCCCTGGCCGCCTTTGGCGCCAGGCCGCCGGTGGCGGTGGCGGTGAACGGCCGCTTCCTGCCCAGGGGCCAACACCAGTCCACCCGGCTGGAAGAGGGCGACAGCCTGGAAGTGCTTGGCCCCATGGAGGGCGGCTGATGGACGCCCTGCACCTTTACGGCCATGCCTTTCGGTCCCGGCTCTGGCTGGGCACCGCCGCCTATCCGTCGCCGACCAAGCTGCAGGCGGCGGTGCAAGCCGCCGAGCCTGGCCTGCTGACCTGTTCCTTGCGCCGCCAACGCCCGGACCAGGAGGGCGGCCAGGCCTTCTGGGCCTGGCTCAAGGGCCTGGCGCTGCCGCTGCTGCCCAACACCGCCGGCTGCCACAGCGCCAAGGAGGCCATCAACCTGGCCTGGATGGCCAGGGAGCTGTTCGACACCCCCTGGATCAAGCTGGAGATCACCGGCGACGACTACAATCTGCAGCCGGACCCCTTCGCCCTGGTAGAGGCCTGCCGGGAGCTTACCCGGGAGGGATTCCAGGTTTTTCCCTATTGCACGACCGACCTGGTGCTATGTAAAAGGTTACTGGACGCGGGCTGCGAGGTGCTGATGCCCTGGGGTGCCCCCATCGGCTCCGGCCAGGGCCTGAACGATATCCTGGCCCTGAAGACGCTGCGCCAGCGCCTGCCCGGCATCCCCCTGGTGGTGGACGCCGGCATCGGCCTGCCCTCCCAGGCCTGCCACGCCCTGGAGCTGGGCATGGACGCGGTGCTGCTGAACACCGCCGTGGCCAGGGCCGGCGATCCGGCCCTGATGGCCGCGGCCATGGCCGGCGCGGTCAGCGCCGGCCGCCAGGCATTCCTGGCCCAGCCCATGAGCCCCCAGGACAGGGCCGCCGCGTCCACGCCCATAGTGGGCACCCCCTTCTGGCACGGAGAACATTGATGAGCCTTAAGCTGTGGCAACCCGGCGAGACGCCGGCTCCCATCAACCTGCTGACCCCGGAGCTGCTGACTCAGGCCAAGCCCTGGCTGGATCAGGCCGACTGGATCCTGCCCGGTTTCCGGGAGGACAGGCTCTGGGTCAACGGCATGGGCTTTCGCCTGCGCCACGACAAGAGCCAGCTGCCGGATCTGGCCCCCTGGCGGCAGGAACACGGCGTGCTGGACGCCTGGGTGCTGGCCCGCAGCCGCCAGCTGCCAGCCCAGAGCCTGAGGGAGCTGCCCATGCTGCTGAGTTCGGACGAGCCGCTCAGCTTTCCCCGCTGTCCCAAGCGGCTCGGCTTCTACCCCGTGGTGCCGGACGCCGACTGGGTGGAAAAGCTGCTGCTGCTGGGGGTGCGCACCATACAGATCCGGGTCAAGACACTGAGCGGCGCGGCGCTCAGGCAGGAGCTGGCCCGGGCGGTACGGCTGGGCAACGACTTCGGCGCCCGGGTCTTCATCAACGACCACTGGCAGCTGGCCATCGAGCTGGCTGCCTACGGGGTGCACCTGGGCCAGGAGGATATCCAGGGGGCCAACCTGGCCGCCATCTCCCGGGCCGGGCTGCGGCTGGGGATCAGTACCCACGGCTATTTCGAGCTGCTCAGGGCCGAGGCCCTGGAGCCCTCCTACGTGGCCCTGGGCGCCATCTTCCCCACCACCACCAAGGTGATGCCCACGGCCCCCCAGGGCCTGGACAAGCTGGCCCACTACTGCCGACTGCTGCCCCACAGGCCCAAGGTGGCCATCGGCGGCATCAACATGGACAACGCCAGCTCGGTGCTGGCCTGCGGCCCGGACAGCCTGGCCGTGGTCAGGGCCGTCACCGAAAGCGAGGATCTGGATGCCTGCGTCGGCTACTTCCTGAAGCTGTGCGGGGCCGGCGGCTGATGCGCTACCAGCGCCAGACCCTGCTCTGGGGCCAGCACGGCCAGCAGCAGCTGGCCTCAAAGCGGGTGGCCATAGTGGGCCTGGGCGGCCTGGGCTGTCCCGCCGCCCTCTACCTGGCCGGTGCCGGCGTCGGCCGGCTGCGCCTCATCGACGACGACAAGGTGGAGATCCACAACCTGCACCGCCAGGTGCTCTACCGCAGCCAGCACCTGGGCACGGCCAAGGCCGAAAGCGCCCGCCGCCAGCTGCAGGCCCTCAATCCCCACTGCGAGGTGGAGGACGTCCCCGAGCGGCTCAGCCAACGCAACATCGGCCGGCTGCTGGCCGACTGCGATCTGGTGCTGGACTGCGCCGACGGCCTGGCCAGCAAGCTGCTGCTGAACCGCCATTGCCGGCCCCGCCGGCTGCCGCTGATCAGCGCCACCGCCAACCGCTGGCAATGGCGGCTGCAGTTGGTTCACCGAGGGCCCTGCCTGGCCTGCCTGTTTGGCGAGGTAGAGCACAGCGGCGAGGGCTGCGACGCCCTGGGCGTGGCCGGCCCCATCCTCGGCATGGCCGGCAGCCAGCAGGCGCTGCTGGCGCTGCGGCTGCTGCAGGGCCTGCCGGTGCGGGACGATTTGCTGCAGCTCTACGACGGCGAACGCCAGCAGTGGCATGAACTGGCCCTGGTGCCGGAGCCGGACTGCCCGGTCTGCGCCTAAAGGAAGAAAGGCCGCGGATGCGGCCTTCCTTTTATTGCTCCCGGGTCACAGGGGCTATGGCCATGATGTTGGCCTCGCGCCGGCCCAGCCGGGTCAGCATCAGTCGGCCCCGCTCATCCATGGACAGGCTGCGGTTGATCTTGATGCTGCCGCGGTCGAAGCTGCGCTCGACCGTGACCTCCCCGTCCTGCTGCCAGAGCACCAGCCGGTCCATGTCATGGTCGCGGCGCACATAGAGGATGCCCTGGGGCGTCAGCACCCAGTTGCCCCAGTCGTCCGCCGCCAGGTCGGCGATCAGCAGCCGGCTTTCGCCATCGGTTTCCTGCACCCAGAGCCCGGCCTCATGGTGGCGGGTAAAATAGAGGCGGCCGTCCTTGCCCTGCCGGGCGAACTGCCCGCCCTGCTGGGTCAGCTGGGTCAACTGCCCGGAGGGCAGATCCAGGCGCCAGATCTGCCAGGTGCCGCTGCGACTGCTGGCCACCAGCAGGCTGCGGCCATCCGGGTTCCACTGTGGGTTGCGGTACTGGTGGCCGTCCTGGAGCAGGATCCGGCGCCGGTCAGCGGCCAGGTCGAACAGCACCAGCCCGGGCGCCTGGCCCTTGCCGGCGACGATGGCGGAAACCAGCTGGCTGCCGTCAGCGGACCAGGCCGGCAGCTCCATCAGCCCCTCGCCCTCGGTCAGGGGGCGGGCCTGGGCACCGTCTCGCCTTGCCACCCAAAGCTCGAATTGGCCGGAGCGGTTGGAGAGGAAGGCCACCCGCTCCCCATCCGGGGACAGGATGCCGTAGAGATCGCGCCCGGACGACTTGATATCCACCTGCTGCTGCCCATCCCAGCCCTGGAGATACTCCAGGGCGGCGTGGCGGACATAGGCATAATGGCCGGGCTCGGGCAGGGCGATCAGGTTAAAGGGGGTCTGGTCGCGGTACAGGGAATGAATGCTGTCGTCCGCCAGCAGGTAAAGCCACAGGTTGTGGCTGCCGTCCCGCATCGAATTGAACGCAAGCTGGTCGTCATCCCGGCTCCAGATCAGGCCGTGGATGGAGGCCTCGTCCTTGGTGAGCCGGCTTTCCCTTTCCTTTAGATCCACCAGGTAGAGATCGGCGGTCATTGCCCCCTGGAAACGCACGAAGGCCAGCTCGTCGCGGCCATGGGCCCAGGCCAGCTGGTTGTCCCGCTCGCCGTCGCTGGGGTGGGTCAGCTGGCGCCGTTCATGGCTTTGCAGATCGTAGAGGAAGACGGCGGTGTGTTCCTGGCCGGGCACCTTGTCGATGACGGCCAGGTAGCGGCCCGACGGCGACCAGTCCAGCACCCTGTGGAAACGCTCCTGATCGCAGGAGGTGATGCGGCTCTCCTTTAGATCGTCGAGGTCCTTGATATAGACATCGCAGCGTCCCGTGCTGTCCATGCGCAGGAAGGCCAGCCGCCGGCCGTCCGGCGACCAGCTGGGATTGGATTCGTTGTCGTCGCTGAAACTGATCTGGCGCAGGGCGGCGTCCGGGCGCTGCAGATCCTGGATGAAGATACGCGCCGGCTCGTCGAGGCGCTCCCACATGAAGGCCAGGTAACGACCGTCACGGGACAGCGCCGGGGTTTCCTCGACCCCCTCGAGAAAGGTCAGGGGCCTGGCCTTGCCGTAGCCGGGCACGGTCGGGGCCAGGCTCAGCCAGTAGGCCCATGCCAGCGCCACCGCCACCAGCAACACCGCCAGGCCCCACGGCCAGGGGCGCTTGCGGGTGGCCGGCTCGGCCTCGCTCTCCTTGGCCGGGGCCCGCACCGGCAGCAACAACTGGTAGCCGGTCTTGGCGATGGTGCGGATCGCCTCCTGGTCATCGTCGGCCAGCAGCTTGCGCAACTGGTAGATGGCGTTGGTGATGCCGCGCTGGCCGACCGCCTCGTTGCCCTGCCAGACCTGCTCGATCAGCTGCTCCCGGCTGACGGTATGGCCCGGCGCCTGCAGCATCTGCAGCAGCACCTCGAAGACCTTGGGTGGCAGGGTCTCCTCCCTGTCATTCCTCTTCAGCCTCAACTCGGCCGGGATCACCAGCCAGGCGCCCACCTGATATTCACCGGATTTCATGCCTTCCCCCATACCGCCTTGCATTGCCGTTCATAAGCTTCCACCGGCCCGGTTTCGATTGCCAAAGTGCCAGGGCGCAACGCCAGCGCAACAAAAAACAAAGGCGCAAGCATTTGAAAGAAAAGGAAATGACAAAAAAATGACAAGAAGATGAGTCCTTCTAGACCCCTCCTGTCTTCCCTTCCTTTTGCCCCCCTGCGTATCTAGGAAGCAGCCGATTTTTCGGCCACGCCAAGGCGCCAGAGCAATAACACCCATAGCGCCACCAGAGCAACCAAAGAAGGAAACAAGGGATGAAACAGAACACCTTTCCCCTCTCCCGGCTGGCCCTGTGCGTTAGCCTCACTGTAACGCCTATGGCTACCCTGGCCACCCTGCAAGGAGACAACCCGCTGCAGGTCCAGGCCGAACAGACCACAGAGCAGCACCAGTTCGTGGTCGAGCTGACCACCCCGGGCGCCTGGCAGCCCGGCGGCAGCGCCGCCCAGGCCCAGGCCGCCCAACAGCGCCTGCTGACACAGCTGCGCGCCATCGACGGCGGGCTCCAGGTGCTGGCCAGCAGCACCAAGCTGACCAACTCCCTGCAGCTGCGCCTGAGCGCCCAGGCCGCCGCCAGCCTGCAGGGTCATGCCGAGGTGGCCAGCGTCCTGGCCTTTGCGCCCCGCCTCGAGCCCCAGCAGACCCCGGTCCAGGCCGTGAGCAGCCTCTCCAGCGCCACCCCGGCCAAGGGCTTCAGCACCCCCGCACCGGCCCTGTCCTCGGGTGAGAATGCCGGCAGCGGCGTGACCATCGCCATCCTCTCCACCGGCATCGACTACACCCACCAGGCCCTGGGCGGTGACGGCAGCGCCGAGAGCTACCAGAGCGCCGTTGCCAACGCCCAGGCCGAGTTCGACGGCTTTCCCACCGAGCGGGTAGTGGGCGGCCAGGATTTCGCCTCCGAGGCGGGCTGGGGCAGCGACCTCAATCCCCTGGACAACAGCGACAGCTACGAGCACTACAGCGGCTGGGTATACCCCACCGGCCGCGGCACCATGCTGGCCTCGCTGATCCACCAGCAGGCGCCCGGCGCCAAGCTGCTGGCCTACAAGATGGCCGGCCTGTCCGACCCCTGGGGCGGCGGCCTTAGCGCAACGCTGCCCTCCCAGACCAGCATGGCCCAGGCCATGGAGCACGCCATAGAGAGCGGCGCCGACATCATCGTCGTCGACCACAGCATCTACGGCGCCCACTTCGCCGCCTACCACGACCCCAGCGACGGCCAGCCTTCCGGCCTGGCCCTGGATATCGCCATGGTCAACACCGCCGCCGCCCAAGGCGCCCTGGTGGTCACCACGGCCGGCCACTTCGGCGAGTTCCCTTCCAAGTACAACATTGCCGCCATGGGCGCGGCCGCAGACGCCCTGACCGTGGGTGGCGTCGAGGCCCATGGCGAAACCGAGCTGGTCACGGCGCCCTGGACGCCCCATGGCCCGGTACGGGGCATCCAGACCATCAAGCCGGATCTGGTGAGCTACGCCGCCGACATGGAGGTCGCCCTGGTGGGCTCCGGTGATCAGAGCAGGGTCGAATCCCAGCCGGACTTCGCCGTTGCCCGGATGGCGGCCGCCGCCGCCATCGTGAAGGGCGATCGGGACGGCCTGTCCGGCCTGGAAGTGAAGGCCCTGCTGGCCAACACCGCCAGCCACGCCATCCAGCGCGGCGACAGCGGCCAACCGGCCTCGGTGACCCAGATCGGCGGCGGCGTGGAGAACCTGGACGCCGCCCTGGCATCCCCGGTGGCCCTGTGGGAAAAGGGCAGCCACCAGCCGCACCTGGCCTTCGGCCACCAGGAGGTGGACGGCAAGGCCCGCCTGGTACGGGAAGTGTCGCTGCGCAACTACAGCGAGGAGGCCCAGACCTACCAGCTGGCCATGGAGCTGGCCCCGGGCCGCCCCGGCAACGACGCCGTCAACTGGACCTTCCCGGCCTCGGTGACGGTACCGGCCAAGAGCACCATCAGCGTGCCGGTGATCCTGGAGCTCGACGCCGACGGCCTGCCGGACTGGGGCCTGGTCAAGAGCGATGACTACAGCCTCGAGACCTGGGAAAAGATGGAGCTGAACGGCTACCTGGTGCTGAGCGCCGAGTCCCAGCCGACCCTCAACCTGGGCTGGTCGGTGCTGCCGCGCGCCAAGGCCAGGCTCAAGCGCAACTTCGAGACCCACCAGGAATTCTTCGAAAGCGAGCACCCCCTGCCCTGGGCCGACTACACCGACGGTCGCAAGCAGGCCTTCACCAACGCCGGCAGCCACACTCTCAAGGCGGCGGCCCTGCCCATCATCCACTCCAGGGCCCGGCGCCCCGAAGACAAGCTGGACACCAACAACCTGATGAAGCATGTGGCCGGCGGCGTCTTCGACGAAGCGGCCTGCACCTCGGGCAAGAAGATGGTGTTGGCGGCCAACATGCACCAGCCCATGGACATCGCCGCCGCCAACCACTTCGACAAGATTGGCGACGTGCTGTTCGCGTTCAACCTCTACCCCAAGGCCACGGTCGAGGCCTACGGCCTGGATGAATCCATGGATCCCTACCTCTTCCTGCAGGATGAGGAATGGCTCGGCTACGGCTGGGTGGCCCTGGATCTGGAAGGCAGGCCCACCACCTATGTGGTCGACCTGAACCAGCCCTACGACTGGAGCCAGCCCCAGGCCCGCATCAAGGCCTCGCCCCTGCCCACCTACTTCGGCTCGGGCAACAGCACCGTCATGGCCCAGTTCTGCCTGGACGAGCTGTTCCACCACGAGGTGGACGAGGTGGCGGACTTCGACCAGAACATGGGCTTTGTCTTCGCCACCGACAGGGATGCCTTCCCCGACGTGCACGCGCCCATAGTGCGCTACAACCCGGTCAAGTGGGGCAGGGAGCGCGTCTCCACCTATTTCGACTGGATGAGCGGTGAAGAGGTGGAGCAGATCACCAACACCACCATGGAGGTGAAGATGAACCGCCTCGACGCCGAGGGCAACGAGGGCGACCAGTGGAGCTGGCAGCTGGATCTGGCCCCCGGCGAGTCCGCCATGCTCCATGCCCAGAAGGACGCCAACTGCACCGACTTTGCCATCGACCCCAGCGCCGTCTGCCTGCCCAACGACTTCCTGCTGTTCGACCTGGCCAGCGACCAGGCCATCGCCGCGCCCTTTGCGCTGCGTCAGGCGGAGGTGCTGCCGGATCAGCGCTTCGCGGTGGCCGAGAACAGCGCTGCCGGCACCCTGATTGGCCGGATAGAGGTCGGGGTAGCGGGTTTCTTCGGCACAGGCGCCTATGACGAGGAAGACTGGTCGCCCTTCGAGTTCCAGCTGGTCAACGCCCTGCCCGGCACCCCCCTGGCCCTGGCCAAGGACGGCACCCTGACCGTCGCCAACCCGGCCGCCCTGGACTACGAGAACGGCAGTTCGCTGCTGCTCAAGGTCCAGTCCCGCCAGGGCAGCGACATCGGCGGCACCGAAGAGGTGCTGGTCGAGATCCAGAACCTCAACGACGTCGCCCCCGTGCTGGCCTCGGCCCTGCCCGGCATCAGCGCGACACAGGGCGATGAGGTCCAGCTGTCCCTGGCCGGCTACTTCACCGACCCGGAAGGGGATCTGCTGACCCTGTCGGTGACCGGCCTGCCCCAGGGGCTGAGCTTCGACGCCGACGGCCTGGCCATCCGCGGCACCGCCGAGGAAGCCGGCGACTTCGCCGTCGAGGTCACCGCCTTCGATGGCGTGCACGAAACCAGCGCCCCCCTGGCCCTGACCGTCGCCCAGCCCCAGGACCAGGGTTCCGGCGGCGGCAGCCTGGGCTTCGGCCTTGGCCTGCTGGCCCTGCTGGGCCTGCGTCGCCGCAGCTAACCGAAAGGCCAACCGGGCCGACCTGGGAGTCGGCCCCCTTTCCCTTTTTCATGACTAAGGAGTCAAGCCGTGTTCAGACTCACCCTACTGGCCAGCCTGATCGCCTCCTCTGCCCTTGCCGCCGGCGAAGACGGCAGCCGCTACCAGGCCGAGCCGTTGCCGACCCTGCCCGCCCATGCCCTGAAGCAAAGGCAGCGGGATATCAGCGATCTCTATTTCGTCCACTTCCACGGCGCCCCCCTGGCGGTGGCCGCCCGTGACCTGCAGCAGCAGGGGCTCAGCTCCCTGCGCCGGGCCGGCGGCCGCCTCAATGTCAGGGCCCCCGCCAGCCAGCAATACCTGGCCCGCCTGGACCAGCAGCGCCAGGCCGCCCGCCAGCGCCTTGGCCAGGCCCTGGGCCGTAGCCTGCGTTTCGAGCAGGAATACGGCACCGTCATCAACGCCGCCACGGTGCGCCTGAGCAAGGCCGAGGCCAAACGCCTGGCCCGGCACCGGGACGTCCAGCTCGTCGAGCAGGTACAGCCGCACCAGCTCCACACCGACTCCGGCCCCGGCTTCATCGGTGCCGACCGCATCTGGCAGGGCCTGGGCGAGTCGCTGCCCAGCAAGGGCGAAGGCGTGGTGGTGGGCATCATCGACACCGGCATCGATGCCGACCATCCCTCCTTCGCCGCCACCGCCAGCGACGGCTACCAGCACGTCAACCCCCTGGGCGACGGCGCCTACCTGGGCGACTGCCTGCAGCACGACTGGTTGTGCAACGACAAGCTGATCGGCGTGGTCAGCTACCCCGAGCTGCGCGATCTCTACCCGGCCACCGCAGTGGACGGCTTCGAGCGCCCCGAGATCATCGACACCGGCTGGGACATGCACGGCCACGGCACCCATGTGGCCGCCACCGCCGCCGGCAACCCCCTGGCCGACCTGCCCATGTACAACGTCATCGGCGATCCGGCCCAGTTCCGCATGCCCGCCATCAGCGGCGTCGCGCCCCGGGCCAACATCGTCTCCTACCAGGTCTGCCTGCCCCTGTCCGACGATCCCGGCTATGGCGGCTGCTACCCGGATCTGACCATCAAGGCCCTGGAGCACGCCATCGCCAACGGCGTCGACGTGATCAACTACTCGGTGGGCGGCGGTGCCAGCAGCCCCTGGCAGTCCACGGACGCCCTGGCCTTCCTCAACGCCAGGGTGGCCGGCCTGCACGTAGCCACCTCCGCCGGCAACGCCGGCCCCGGGCCGCAGACCGTGGGCTCCCCCGGCAATGCCCCCTGGATCACCACGGTGGCCGCCTACAGCCACGACAGGGGCTACGCCGACAAGCAGCTGACCGCTTTCACCGGCGGCGACAACCCGCCGGCGCCGCTCACCGGCAAGGGCGCCACCGACGGCTACAGCGGCCCGGTGGTGGACGCCGCCGACTTCGGCGACGGCCACTGCAACGCCCCCTTCCCCCAAGACACCTTCAGCGGCCAGATCGTGGTCTGCCGCCGCGGCGACATCGCCCGGGTCGAGAAGGGCGCAAACGTGCTGGCCGGCGGCGCCGGCGCCATGGTGCTGATCAACATGGCCACGGATGCCGACAACCTGGTGGCGGATCTCCACACCCTGCCCGCCATCCAGCTGAGCAAGGCCGACGGCGAAACCCTGCTGGCCTGGCTGGCCAGCGGCGAGGGACACCAGGCGACCATCGAAGGCACCGAGCAGATCCGGGATCCCGGCCTTGGCGACATCGCCGGCTACTTCACCTCCCGAGGTCCGGGCCTGCCCCATCCCGGCGTGCTGGTGCCGGATCTGGCCGCCCCCGGCGTGGATATCTTTGCCGCCCACACCACCGAGTGGCCCTTCTCCGAGACCCAGCCCAACGCCTACGCCTTCATGAGCGGCACCTCCATGGCCAGCCCCCATGTGGCCGGCGCCCTGGCGCTGCTGACCGCCCTGCACCCGGACTGGACCCCGGCCCAGGTGCAGTCGGCGCTGATGAGCACCGCCAAGGCCAGCACCTTTACCGATGACGACGGTGACGGCGTCAAGGACGACTCCACGCCCTTCGACGCCGGCACCGGCCGCATCCAGCTGGCCGAAGCGGCCCGGGCCGGGCTGCTGCTGGACATCAGCGAAGCGGACTACCTGGCCGCCGATCCCGACCAGGGTGGCGACCCCACCGCCCTGAACCTGCCTTCCCTGGTCGGCCTGGACTGCGTGCTGTCCTGCACCTGGACCCGCACCGTGACCGCCGTCCAGGACGGCAGCTGGCGCGCCAGCTTCGACTACCAGGACAGCGGCTTCACCCTGGCGGTCAGCCCGGCCCAGTTCAGCCTGGAGGTCGGCCAGAGCCAGGAGCTGACCATCACCGCCACCGCCAATGCCGAGCTGGCGGCCGACTGGGTGTTCGGCCGGGTGCTGCTCAGCAGCGACGGCCTGCCCGGCCAGCACCTGAGTGCCGCGGTCAACTTCATCGGCGGCACCACCCCGGCCGAGGATGAGGCCCCGGTGCTGATCCAGGCCCACCGGGACGCCGACCGCCATACCCTGGGCGGCTTCACCTCCGTCGGCAGCGACGAGCTGCAGGTCACCGCCTACGGCCTGTCCAAGGTGAACCGTCACCAGGGCCAGACCAGCTGGGATCCGGACGCACCCTACCTGAGCGCCAACCCCGAGACCTACCAGACGGTGGCCATCAGCGCCAACGCCGATACCAAGCTGCTGTCGGTGTGGCTGGACAGTGCCGAGGCGCCGGATCTGGACCTCTATATCGTCCGTGACGCCGACCTGGACGGTGCCCCCTCCATGCTGGAGATCCATAACGCCGCCTGTGTCAGCGGCCGCGCCGACAGCGCCGAATCCTGTGTGCTGGACGATCCCGCCCCGGGCAGTTACCTGGCCGTGGTCCACAACTACCAGGGCACGGCCGAAGGCAACCTGGACAGCCACAGCCTGTCGGTGGCCAGGGTCGATAGCGGCCAGCAGGGCTTCAGCGTGCTGGTACCGACGGCCGTGGCCACCGGCGAGGCCTTCGAGGTGACCCTACAGTGGCAGCAGGAGATGACCGAAGGTGAAAGCTATTACGGCGGCTTTTCCCTGGGCACCCATCCGGATCTGCCGGACAACATCGGCACCCTCTATTTCGAACTGGCCCGGGGCGAGGACGACGTCACCTTCGGCGTCGACCGCGACCAGGCCAAGGCCGGCGAAACCATCGGCTACCAGATTGAACTGATGGCCAATGCCGGTGCCGAGGATCGCCACTACCATCTCACCGCCACATTGCCCGAGGGCTTCAGCGTGCAAAGCGCCGATGGCGCCGAGATCAATGGCAACCAGCTGAGCTGGACTGTGACCCAGGCCGCCGGCGCCGACGGTCGCACCCTGTCCCTGGCGGTGAATACCGATCAGGTTGTCACCGACAGCGAGCTGGCCCTGGAGCTCAGCCACAGCGTCAACGGCGCCCCGGCCGTGGCCTCGGAGGCCCCAGGGGTGCTGGTACTGGGCCGGCCCCAGGCCCTGATCAACGGCGAGCAGGCGCCCAGCCTCTCGGTGCAGAGCCCGGCCAGCCTGACCCTGACCGCCGAGGTCGGCCAGGGCGCCGGCGACATCCTCAGCTACCAGTGGCAGCAGTTGTCCGGCCCGGCCCTTGGCCTGAGCGGCACCGACGCCGCGGCCCTGAGCGTGGCGGTGCCGCAACTGCAAAGCGACGCCGTCGCCGAGATCCAGCTACTGGTCACCACCAGCAAGGGCACCAGCCTGCCGGTGCTGGCCACCCTCAGCATTGCCGCCGCACCCGTCCAGGATGGCGGCAGCGGCGGCGGCAGCCTGGGCCTTGGCCTGGGACTCTTGACCCTGCTGGCCTGGCGCCGCAGACCCTGATCCTTTGGTCCTCCCAACTCCAAGGGTTTTGGCCACCGCAAGGTGGCCTTTTTTGTTCCGCCATGAAAAAGGCCGCTGATGCGGCCTTTTTCTCTATGGCTTGGCTTGCGCCTGTTATTCCTTCTCCGGCTCGGCCGGGGCCTCGACCTGCACGGCCTGGTCCACGGCCGGTTCGGCGCCAGGCTGCTCGGCGGCGGGTGTCTCGACCGGCTCGGGCATCACCGTCAGCGGCGCTACCTCGGCCTGGCCGGCGGTATCGACCGGGGCCGGCGCCTGCTCGGGGGCCTTGGCCTCCACCGCTACGGGCTCAGGCGCGGCTGCCTCGACCGGAGCCTGGGCCAGGGGCTCGCCCTGCTTGCCTATGGTGCGGTCGAAGAAGCGGCCCATGGTGCCGTACTGGTGGATGCGGGTGGCGCGGCCGTACAGGGAGTGCTTGGCGCCCGGGTAGGTCATCATCTCGAAGGCCTGGGTGTTGTCCTGCAGCGCCTTGAACAGCTTGGTGGCATGGGTGAACAGCACGTTGTCGTCGGCCATGCCGTGATAGATCAGCAGCTCGCCCTTGAGCTCGCCCACATAGGGGAAGACGGCGCTCTTCTCGTAGCCCTCGGCGTTGGCCTGGGGGGTGTTCAGGTAGCGCTCGGTGTAGTGGGTGTCGTACAGGGCCCAGTCGGTGACCGGGGCGCCGGAGACGCCGGCGGCGAAGACGTCGCCGGCCTTGAACATGGCCATGAGGCTCATGTAGCCGCCGTAGCTGTGGCCGTAGATGCCGATATGCTCGCCGTCCACCCAGTCCTGGGCCGCCAGCCAGTTGGCGCCCAGCACCTGGTCCCTGAGTTCGATCTCGCCCAGGTGCCGGTAGATGACGTCCTCGAAGGCCTTGCCGCGGTTCTCGGTGCCGCGGTTATCGAGCTGGAAGACCACATAGCCCTGCTGGACCATGTACTGGGTCCAGAGGTTGTGGGCGCTCCAGCTGTTGGCCACCAGCTGGGCGGTGGGGCCGCCGTAAACCCGCACTATGGCCGGGTAGCCGCCCTGGGGCATGGGGGTGCTGGGCCTATAGACCCGGTAGTGCAAGGTCTTGCCGTCCTCGGCCTCCAGGGTGCCGTACTGGGGCTTGGTCCAGTTGGCCAGGTAGGGGCTCAGGGGGTGCTTCTGATCCAGGCGGTTCTCCACCAGGTAGCCCTTGGGCACGCCGTCGGCCCGGTGCAGGGAGATCTGCGGCGGCTGGTCGTGGCTGGAGAAGCTGTCCAGGTAATGGCCGCCGTCCTGGCTGAAGGTGACGTTGTGCCAGCCCGGCCTCATGCTGAGCATCTCCGGCCTGGACGCTGTGCTGCCGTCCAGGCGGGTGCGGTACAGGTGGCGCTCCAGGGGGTTGTCCAGCCAGCCGGTGAAGTAGACCCAGCCGTTGTCCTCGTCCACATGGGCCAGGGAGGCCACCGGCCAGTCGCCCTGGGTCAGGGCCTTGAGCTCGCCGTTTGCCACCAGATACAAGTGCTTGAAGCCGCTGCGCTCCGAGGCCCAGATGAAGCTGTCGTCCTTTTTCAGGAAGCGCAGATCCTGGTGCAGGTTTACCCAGGTGGGGGACTCTTCCCTGATCAGCACCGCCGTTTCGCCGCTGGCGGTGTCGACGCCGCGCAGCTCCAGCACCTGCTGGTCCCGGCTCTGCCACTGGTAACTGAGCAGGGAGGCGTCGTCGCTCCAGTTGACGCGGGGAATGTAGAAGTCCTGCTCCTCGCCGGTGTCGAACCAGCGCACCTCGGCACCCTCCACCTTGACCAGGCCCAGCTTGAGCCTGACGTTGTTGGCGCCGGCGCCGGGGTAGCGCTGTTCTATGGTGTCGATACGCTCGGCGTAGATCTCGTTGCGCCTCACCAGGGGCACCGGCGATTCGTCCACCTGCAGGAAGGCGATCTGCTTGCTGCCCGGGCCCCACCAGTAGCCGGTCAGGCGGCCCATCTCCTCCTGGGCCACGAACTCGGCCATGCCGTTCTTGATGGCGCCGTCGCCGTCCTGAGTCAGGGCCTTCTCCTCGCCGGAGTGCAGATCCAGCACGAAGATGTCCTGATCGCGGATGAAGGACACCTTGCTGTCGTCGGGGGAGAACTTGGCGTCCAGCTCGAAGGCCTCGGTGTCGGTGAGGCGGCGGGCCTTCTGGCTGGCCAGCTCGTAGTAATAGAGGTCGCCGGCCAGGGGAAACAGCAGCGCCTTGCCGTCGTGGGACCAGTGGTATTCGACGATGCCGGAGGCGAACAGGCGCTGGCGCTCGCGGCGGGCCTTCTCCTCGTCGGACAGCTGCTCGTCGCCCTGGTGCAGATCGTCGGCGTTGACCAGGCGGCGGCTCTTGCCGCTGGCTACCTCATGGGCCCAGAGATCCAGGCGCTTGGCGTCGTCCTTGCGGCCCTGCAGGAAGGTCACCAGCTTGCCGTCCGGCGAGAACTTGGGTGCCCGCAATGTGGCGCCGCTCAGGGAAGGGTCGGAAAACAGCCGCTCCAGGGTCAGTTCCTGGGCCTGGGCTGGGGTGGCCAGCAGGGCAGCCAGCACGGTGGAGGTCAATATGGTTTTTCGCATCTTTTCTCTTCCCTGGGGCAAAAGTGGCCCTTTTTTGCCACTTTAACCTGTTATTTACAAGTGGTTGCGGACCAGTGCCATGCCGGAGAAGGCCAGCAGTATGCTCAGCACCAGGTTGAGGCCGATATAGAGGCCGGCCTTGAGGTATTCGCCCTGCTCAAGCAGCAGCACATTGTCCATGGCGAAGGTGGAGAAGGTGGTGAAGGCGCCCAGAAAGCCCAGGCCGATGAACTGCTTCCAGGGCTGGATCTGCACATGGCCGGCCAGCACCAGGCCCATCAAGAGCCCCATCAGGAAGGAGCCCACCAGGTTCACCAACAGGGTGCCCACCGGGAAGTGGCGGCCGAACAGCCAGAGGCTCAGCTCGTTGACCCCGAACCTGGCCAGGGCGCCCAGGGCCCCGCCCAGGGCCACGTAGAAGATGGACTGCATCAGTCGCTTGCCTTTTGTAGTTGCCGGTACAGATAGGCGATGCCCAGCAGGCTCAGGCCCAACCCCAGGAAGGAGGCCACCCGCCAGAGCCCGTCCAGGCCGCCCATGTCGATAAGGAAGATCTTGGCGACAACGGCCATCAACAGCAACATGCCGCCCTTGCGGGCCTGCTCATGGCCGAGCCGGGCGCCGTAGATAAGCGCCGGCAGGCTCAGCAGCAGCCAGGCCACCGAGTAGCTGTACAGCTCGCCGTTTGAGGTGACATCGGTCAGATCCAGCCGGCCCTGCCACAGGTGGCGCACCTCCAGGCCCACCAGCACCACGGCGCCAAGCCCCAGCAGCACGGCGCACCTGTGGGTCCAGCCCCTGGGCAGCAGCCTCATGGCCAGGGCCAGGTACAGCAGCGGCAGGGCATAGAGGGCCAGCAGCAGGTTGAAGACGGGCGTGTCGGCGATCTCGTCCGGGTGCCACAGCGGGTTCATCAGCAGCAGGGCGCCGCCCACATAGAGCAGGGCAAACAGGGCCAGCAGGATCTGCCCGGCCAGGCGGTAGACGAACGCGAAATGGCCGCTGGTGCGGGCCCGCCACAGGTAGACCAGGCCCAGGGCGCCGAAGGTGGTCATGTTCAGGGCCAGATCGCTGAGGTTGTAGTCAGGGCTGAACACCTGGCCGTCATGGAGCCAGTAGCGGGCCTCGAAGGTCAGCATCAGCACCAGCAGGTGCACGGCGGCCCCCTCCAGCCTGGGGGCGGTCTTGTCCCTGTGGCCGAACAGCCTGGCCCCGCCCCAGGCGCAGAAGGCGGCGCCGCCGTAGGTCCACAGCGGCCAGTGCAGATCCGGCGGGTAGGACAGCAGCCAGGGGTTGAGCGACAGCCGGATGATGACCACCGCCGCCACCGCCCTGGCCACCCAGGGCAGGGCGTCGAGGCGGAAGCGCCTGTCCAGCCAGCCCAGGGACAGCAGCTGCGCCGCCAGGCCCAGGGACAGGCTGGCGCCGTCCAGGCCAATGACCATGGCCAGGGTCAGGGCGCCATGGGCGCCGGCCAGGTAGGAAGCGACTGTGGCCGGCGGGTGCCGGCGCTGCTGCCAGAGGTTGGCCACCACCAGGTAGGCAAAGGCCAGGGTGGCGGCGATCAGCACCCAGTAGAGGTCGATGCTCAACACAGAGCTGCGCACATAGGCCACCGCCATCAACAGCACGGGCGCGGCGGCCGCCAGGGCCGCCCAGTTGCCGGGCCTGTGGGCCCGCAGGCTGAACCAGCTGCCGTAGAAGAGGAAGACCAGGGCCCAGAGCGTCAGGGCGATCAACAGCTGCTCGGTCTCGATCACCGCCAGCGGCAGATGCTCAAAACCGACATCCAGGCCCTGGCCCAGCACCGCCGCCAACAGCGCCGCCAGGGCCAGCCAGGGCAGGGCGTCCAGGCCGGCATTGCACCTTGGCAGCAGCAGCGCCACCGCCAGCAGCGCCAGGGCGCTCAGCAGGGAAACCAGGGTCAGCGGCTGGACCCAGAGCACCAGCACCAGCCCAAGCAGCAACAGGGCCTGGACCAGGATCAGGCGGCCAAGCTGGCTGGACGGCAAGGCCGCCAGGCCGGGCAAAGCGTCACCCTGGTGCCGGTCCAGGCGCCAGCCCAGCAGCGGCAGGGCGCCGAAGCCGTAGCCCAGGGTCGCCAGATAGAGGCCACGCAGCCACAGCGGCTGGTTGGCCATGTCCAGGGTCAGCAGCAGCCAGCCGCCCGCCAGCAACGCGGTGCCCCACCACAGCCAGGCCCGGCACACATGGCGTTGCAGCAGCAGGGAGCCCAGGGTCACCAGCAGCAGGTAGCCGAACAGGCCCGGCAGCTTGGCGCTGCCGGTCTGCACCAGGGCCGGCACCAGGTAGGCGCCCAGAATGCCCAGGGCCGCCAGGCCGGGGCCCTGCTTCAGTGCCAGGGCCATGGTGGCCAGGGACACCAGCGCCATCAGGCTGAAGGCGACGGCGGCGCCGAACAGCTGGTAGAGGTTGAAGCCGGCCAGCAGGGCGGCGTAAAAGGCGATGGAGCCGGCCCCGGCCAGCATGGCGGTGATATTGGAATGGCCGTCGCGGCGGCTCAGCCAGTGGCCGCCGCCGTGCAGGGCAGCGCCCAGGGCCAGGCCACCCAGCACCCGGCCCCAGGGACCGATCAGGCCGTGGTCGACGGAATACTTGACCGTGAACACCCCGGCCAGGGCCAGGGACAGGCCGCCCACCCAGACCATCCAATTGGCCTTGAGATGCTCCAGCCAGGCTGGCGGCGCCGCTGGTGGCACCGGCTTGGGTTCGGGCCGTACCTCTTGTGGTGGCGGAGGCTCCGGCAAAGGCTCAGCCTCGGCCCGGGTGCTGGCTTGTGGCGGGGCGGGTGCCCCGGTTTGCCCCAGCTCCCTCAGCTGCCGCTCCAGTTGCCAGATGCGCTGCTTCAGGCCCTGGACCTGGATAAAGGCCGCCAGCCCCAAGGGACCGCCCACCAGCACCACCAGCCCCAATACGACGCCCAATGCCACCAATGATTCCAATGTCCCGCCTCCGTGCTGTTGATTAGAGGCAGCTTACCGCAAGGCCGTGCCGCTGTCGCTTGGGCAGAAAAATCCATGCTCACTACCGCGAGCTGCTACATGCAACAAGCTGTGAGCAGGCATGGAATTAATTTTGTGGGGATCCCTCCAGGGCCGGATTATGCTTTGTTAACGGCAGGGAACTATCTCGCTTGGGCGTGATCCGATCCGCCATGTTACTCTGCCGGCTCCACTCCCATGTCCCTGTTTGACCACTTGACCCTCATCGAAGATACCCGCTCCCCCATCAACCGCCAACACAACCTCGTCGATGTCATCTTCTTGGTGATGTCTGCCATGGCCTCTGGCTGTGAAGGCTGGCTTGATATCGAAGAGTTCGGCCATGAGCACCTGGATTGGCTCCGCCAACACCGGCCATTTGAAGCGGGGATCCCCACCCGCCATTCCATCGCCCGCATCATCAAGGCCGTGGATGCACAATGCCTCGTACTGGCCCTGTTTAGCTGGGTCAATCACTTGCGCCAAGCCAATGGCCGCCAGCTCATCGCCATTGATGGCAAGACCCTGCGCGGGGCGGTCAATCAACAAGGTAAAGAGCAAGCGCTGCACCTGATCTCGGCCTTCGATACCGAGCAGGGTGTCACCCTGTTCCAGCAAGCCACGGCAACCAAAGGAGGAGAGTTGGTTGCGGTGCGAGAGCTGCTGACCATGCTGGATATCCGCGACGCCGTGCTGACCTTTGACGCCTTGCATTGCAACAAGGAAACACTGCACCAGATCAGCAAGCGTAAGGGCGACTACATCGTCCAGGTCAAAGGCAACCAGCCGAGCTTGCGTGAGGCCATAGAAGAGATCTTCCAGCCCTATTGGGATAGCGGTGCAGCGGGACTCCCCCAGCATGAGCAAACGGAACAAGGCCATGGCCGGCAGGAGCGGCGGACGGTGTTCCAGTTGCCGGCCACACTGTCCAAAGAGCTGGCGAAGAAGTGGCCGTCGGCGAAGTCCGTTATCGCGGTAGAGCGGGAGCGCCGCCACCGGGGGCGGACGAGCATCGACACCCATTACTACCTGAGTTCATTGGATATCGACCCAGCGTTTGTGTCAGACGGGATCCGCCAGCACTGGCATATCGAGAACCAGCAGCATTGGGTGCTGGATGTGACCTTCAGGGAAGACTGCAGCCGGATAGGCGACCGGGAGAATGCCAAGAAGATGGCGTTGCTACGACGGATCGTGCTGAACCTGCTCCAGCAGCACCCACTGCAGGTCAGCAAGCCGAGCAAGCGGCGGAAGGCGGCCTGGAACGGGAAGTTCAGGTCAGAACTGTTCTTTGGTTAATGGATTTAACAAAGCATAATCCGGCCCTGGGGATCCCTCAGGATCTGACCCCTTTTATTCTTTTATTGCTTTTATTTTTAGGAGACTTTAGAACAGATGTACCGAGTCCATTTTGAGCATCTTGAATATGACGTGACGTTACCGGCATATCTGCCCCGAACACTAATGTCGGAACTGAGTTACACCTTTTGTTGCTGAATGGGTTGCATTGAGTGCCGTTACTTATAACAACACTACCAATAAGCCCGACACCAACAAACTTTGCCATTGATGAGTACGAAACCGTATTCAAGATCCCTACCCCACGGACTCCACTCATTAGCCCTCCGATCGACATTGCAAATCTTCCCGTAGGGTCGGTGTTGTTTACTGGATCTGTGTTCGCGTAAAGATACTTCTGTAGTGTTATAGGAGAAGTCTCATTCCCCATCCACCTATCCTGCTGGGTAAAGCGTCCTGACGCCTGGTCGTAGTAGCGGGCGCGCAGGTAGTACTGCTCCAGACCAGCATCGTACTGCTCGCCGGCGAAACGGTAGCTGTTGTCGGTATCGCCGGTGGCGGCCAGCAGGTTGCCGAAGGCGTCGTAATGATAGCTGTCGGCGGAGCTCGGAACACATCAAGGCGCAGTGCCAGCTACTGGCGCTACCACGACGCCGGATATATGTCCGCAAACCGCTCTCCATCAACAGTTGCAAAAAACGGGGCGTCCATATATGTCCTTTTTCATTTTTTTATCTTTTTTTAACTTTCTTACTCCTCACCCTTCAAAACAGATTGCAGAATTTTTTTAATTTTTAAAATGACAACTTGCGCTTCCATTCCACCCATCCCAGATATGAAATCATTGCGTTTTTCATCCCAATAATCGTACTCAATCTTAGCAGTCTTCAAGCTAACATCAAGCTTGACCTCATCATCCTCAGACTGGAACGACATTAACTCTTTCTTACCGGATAGAAGCATGTTCAACTCATCTCGAACAAATTCCGCATACTTGATATCGTAAAATTCAGATAGCAGCTGCTCCAAGGCTTTATCCATACTCTCCGAGCTACAATCTCTCATTGTCAAAACCTATTTAATGTTAGGGAAGGCAGTTGTGACAACTAGGCCTCCTTTACCATCTGAAACAATACGCAGTTTTATCTTAAACCCATACTTTGAATTAACAACATGCTTTCCTTTACCAAGTCCCTTCATAGCGACCTGTTCAATATACGTCTCATTTATCACACTTCTTACCTTTTCTGTAGACCAAGAGTTAGGCCAGAAGGTACTGTTTTTTGGCCTACCTCCAGGAGCCTGAACGAGAAGCCTGTATGGTGAATCTGGTGATTTTGGCTTTTCCAGGACCTTTAGCACCTTATACCCATTAGATTGATTGATCCCGCCAGGGCGGTGGTGCCAACCACCTCCTTTCGTCCCATATACAATATGATCCATATCGATATGTGACAGTGGCCGACATGCGTTAGAGTTATGACTCAAAAGCGCATTACCGAATAAACAGGACATCCATCTTCAAACTCGCTACACATAATCCTACACCAGCAAGGCCTTCTGGCCAGGCCTATATCCATCCAGTGACAGGAAAAGGCAGCTAGGAATGGCGATCTCGCCAAGCTTGGGGAGGCGCAGGCAGCCGAGGCCTCAGACTCAAGATCGAATAAAAAGGACATCCATCTTCAAACTCGCTACGAATAAAAAGGACATCCATCTTCAAACTCGCTACACATAATCCTACACCAGCAAGGCCTTCTGGCCAGGCCTATATCCATCCAGTGACAGGAAAAGGCAGATAGGAATGGCGATCTCGCCAAGCTTGGGGAGGCGCAGGCAGCCGAGGCCTCAGACTCAAGATGAAGGAGTCTGTTTGATTAACGGCGGCGAGATGACGTTCAAGCAGCCCTGATAGCCGGGCCACTAACCCGTCGTCGGTGGTGACTCTGGGCGTAAGCCACCCGGCTATGCTGCTGCCCTATCACCGTGCCCTTGGACAGCTGGTGATGGCCCAAGGCCTGCAGGAAGCTGTCGGCATCCAGTCCCAGCCGCTGCAATATGGCCGGGGCATCAGCAGCAATAAAGCCACGCTTATCCTGCCGCTGGGCACGCCCGGTCCAGTCCACCAGCTCCAGGTAGTCGGCCAGCGCAAAAGGAATGCCTTTGGGCATGTCCTTGCGGAAGTTGCCGACAAAGGGCAGCAAGACCGGTTTGAGGTGGTCGTTATCAGGGGAAACACTGTCATTCGGCAACCGTTCCGATAGCGATACATCCGGTGAATCCTCCGGCACCGCCACCACCTTGGCCCGCAGCGGGTTCAAGTCCACATAGGCCATGCAGGCCAGCAAGCCTGCTTCATCCAGTATCGCCTGAGACTTGAAGCGGCTTTCCCAGAAACGGCCCTTGCAGTTGTCTTCCTCGTTGGCCTTGCGGGCGATGTGCTCGTTGAGACAACGCATGAACCAGGACAGATCACAAAGACGCTGCCGCCAGTCATCAACCTGTTGCTGCGCTGCCGCATGCTCGGCATCGGAAACGAGTTGGCCAGATTGGTAACGGCTGATAAGCAAGGGCAGGGAAAACAAGCGGTTCCAGCGCGTTATCACTTCTTCATCAGCCAAGGCTTCGGCCGCCTTGGCATCGATATGAACCACCAGATGATAGTGGTTGGCCATTATCGCGTAGGCGCAGAGTTCGATGGTGAACACCTGCTGCAACTCAGCCAACCGAGCCAGCACCCAGCCCTTGCGGTGGCTGTAGTCCTGGCCGGTCAGTCTGTCCTCACCGCACAGGAAAGCGCGGCGTACACATCGGCAGACGCAGTGGTAGTAAGGCGTGTCCTGCACCGACACCAGTTCGGAACGCGGGCGAGTCATCAGGCCACTCCTTCAGCCAAAGCATGGTGATCAAAGCTTAGTGCCCGGCACCACAGCGTCAACTGAAGATGGGTGTCCTTTTTTCTTTTTCTCCTTTTTTCTTTTTCTTACTGAAGATGGGTGTCCTTTTTTCTTTTTCTTTTTTCTTTTTTCTTTTTTCTTTTTTCTTTTTCTAGCACTTAATTGGGATCTGACCCTGAGGCATCCCCACAAATAGTCTTTTAATTTCAGCTGGTTATCAATAATGGCGGGAACATTCATGGCGTTTGGTGATCAGATCAATCGCCAAAAATCACTAACCAAAAAACGCCATGAATGTACGCACTATCTTGACCAACATCGTGACGCTTGTCACACCCAAAATGCACAAAACTCGCCGAAAGGCCGTGATGGACTGTGTGTTGAGCCTGGCCGGTGGCAGCGCTGCCACGGTGACCAGCATCGGTCGCGGCATCGAGTCAAAAGCCTTCGAAAAACACAACATCAAGCGCGCCGATCGGCTGCTTTCAAATTCCCACTTGCAGCGAGAACAGCTGGTTGTCTATGCCGCCATCTGCCGGCTTTTCTGCTGTACCAAGCGCCCCGTGATCGCCGTCGATTGGTCGGATCTGGATAGGGTCAAAGGCCACTTCCTGCTGCGGGCGGCCATGACGCTGGATGGTCGCCCCATCACCCTCTACCAGGAAGTGCATCCGCTTAGCACCAAAGAGAAACCCGCCGTGCATGCGCGTTTTCTGTCCATCCTGTCGGCCATGCTGCCACCGGGTTGCCAGCCCATTATCGTCACCGATGCCGGCTTCAAGTCTCCCTGGTTCAGGCAGGTCGAGGCGCTTGGATGGCATTTTGTCGGGCGCGTTCGCAAACCCAATTTCTACTCACTTGACCAAGGCGACACCTGGCAGTGCATCAGCCACCTCTATGGCCAGGCTTCACAACGTCCCAAGCGATGCGATGGTCTGCTGGCCCGCTACAAGCCGTTCGCCTGCACCCTGACCCTGTACAGGCAAAAAGGCAAAGGCCGGCAATCACTCAACCCGGATGGCAGTAAACAGCGGGCCGGACAGTCAATCAAGCATGCCCAAGGCGCCAAGGAGCCTTGGCTGCTGGCGTCCAACCTGCCGAAAGCCCGTCACCATAGCAAGCAGGTCGTCGCCATCTATAGGCAGCGCATGCAAATTGAAGAAGGCTTCCGGGACATGAAGTCTGCCCAACTCGGATTGGGCTTCGAGAACAGCAGAAGCACCAAGCCTGCTCGCATCAGCATCCTGCTGTTGCTCTCGACCCTGGCCTCGCTGGTGTTGGTGCTGCTCGGACTCACCATGACGGTAGGCAATCAGCACGGCCGCTTCCAGGCCAACACGGTGAAGAAAAAACGCGCGTTGTCTTTCCATACCCTGGGACTTCGAGCCGTCAGCAAGGGCCTCAAATTCACGAAAAGGCAGTGGCAAAAAGCCCTCGTTCGCTACCGCGAGCTGCTACATGCAACAAGCTACGAGCAGGCATGGAATTAATTTTGTGGGGATCCCTCAGGATCTGACCCCTTTTATTTTGACCCCTTTTACTTTTAATTGGGATCTGACCCCTTTTACTTTTTTTTCACCGGCTACAGAAGTACGGGGCTTGCGCGGCATCACTGCCTCCAGCGCTGACAAGTGATGCCATAAATCTAGCACTTAATTGGGATCTGACCCCTTTTATTGACCTGACCCCTTTTATTTTGAAAATAGATCTATCCCGGCTTTCCGGTCCCGGTTTTCCTTGGGTAGTCCTTTGTCTTTGATTAGGTTGGACGCCAGGCAAGGATCGCATCAATTTCTTCCTGATAATCTGCACGGTGATGGCGACAGACCTTATCCACCAGATCCTGGCGCGTATTCACGCTTTCAAAAAAGGGAATCGCCCATTTTTTAAGTGCCAGGATTATTTCTTCAATCGCTTCCTTGGAGGCATCTTCCGAGCCCACTTTCCACAAGTGGGAAGTACCATAGCTGATAGTCCTGTCGGGGCTGAGCTCGCTGCCAACCATAGTCGGCAGCCCCTTGGGGAACCGATACGCCTCCGGTTCGCCTGCATCCATTTCTTCGGTGTAACAGACCACCCAGATCACCAGGTTTTCGCCATAGTGGATCGAAGGTGAAATGACGAACTTAATGTCTTCGGGCCCGTCCTTTACATAGATATAACGGGATAGGAGCTTGAAGCCGTTCTCTTCCAAGAATGGTGTCAAATTGTCCTTTGCATATTTTTTAAATTGGGCAATGGTAGTCATTTGTGGCCTCTTTGGTACGAATAAAAGGGGTCAGCTCCCATTTAAAATAAAAGAGGCCAGACCCAAATCACAAGCGCTCGTCCATTTCATTATTGTTTTGACTTGCTATCAATTCATTAATCTCGACAGCAGAATATTTATAACCCTTCTTTTTAGTGAAAGTCACTTTTTCTAGATGTGGGAAGTCAAGGAATGATTCGACATCACTATCAACAATCTTGGTTTGAGAACCTAGCCTGACCCTCCTCAAATTATCTTTTGGCAGCAAAGATAGCGATGGGATCTCTTTATTTTCGAAAGAAAAGCCTTGCAGGTTCTTTAGAGAAGAAATGGAGTCCAAGCAATCTATGTTATTGCATGAGTCTATTTCGAGACATTCAATGCTTTCACACTTACCCAACCCACTAATACTTTTTAGCTTTCGAAGGCCATACAAAGAAAGAGAACGCAGGCCAGTAAACAACTCTATTCCATGGAGATTAACCAAGTCGCCACCAAAAATGCCAAGCGTTGAGATGTTTTTAGCTATATCACTATCAAAGTCAGACAGTGATCCTTTAAATTTTTCAATCGCAACCGATTCAGCTTTAACACATTCATTTAAAACCCCTTCTGTTGATTTATTGAAATCTAACTCAACAGAACGGAGATTTGGTAAACAGCTAAAATCAACCTCTCCTTTCATCTTCCCCTTTAATAGCAAATATTCAACTTCTTCAACTTTATTGACCCAAGATACATCCTGTTTTTCAATGCAATGCACTCGAAGACGCTTGAAATTCAGTCGATGTTTAGATACCAAATCAAACATTCGTTCAAAAGACCCCCAGTAAAGCCAAAGTGAATCATAGGAGCCTTTAATTATTTCTTTTTCTGCATGCTCATCTATCTTGTCTCTAACGATGAGCATTCTGCAGTCAACCCCACGCTCGACTTTATACTCAAATGATGACCCCATCGGTTACCCCCACTTACAACAACCTCTCAAAATTCCAGCCTCTTTATTGCTTTTTCTCCCAGCCAAGAATTCTTTCGACTTTTTCTTTATAAGCATCTCTAAGGCGTGGGTGTATGGCATCGATCAGTTCCTTTCGAGAATCTATTTTGTCGAAAAATGGGAAAGCTCTGTGAATGAGAGCCTCTTGAATACTATTAAGGGCAATCTTAGTATCATCGTTGGTTCCGATCTTCCAAAGGTACGAGTTTGACCGCTGTATTTCTCTATCTGGGTCAAGCTCTCCTCCCACCATGGTCGGTAGTCCCTTTGGAAACCTATATATTTCGATATCGTCTTCGTCCATTTCACTTGTATAGCACGTAACAAAGACTGTGAGGTTTTCACGGTGGCTAATCAGAAGTGAAATAACGTCCTTTATTTCCTCAGGTCTATTTCTAACAAATGTAAGACCAGAAACCAGTTCGAAATCATTTTCCTTCAAGAATGGAATTAGGTTCGCCCTGGCTTTCTCTTTAAGCTGATTCTGCGTCACAATCTAAAAATTCTTTTATTTCACCCTTGCCAGCAGGAACAAAAACACGCTGCCGATGTGATTCCAGACTTTCTGGCTAAGTAGGTTATGGCTTGGCGAGCCTAGCCAGACCGCCTTTATCGTACGGTTATCTCGATTTCGTTGCTGACAGCACCAGGAGAACACCATAAGGCAGAATGCGCCCGTAACCTGTATTGGCCCGGCCTGGAAAACACGGCGGTGCGCCGGCCAGAATCGCTTATCCCTGCCCGATAGGATTGGCCTTTCGGCGTGATATGCCAGGTGACGTTGAGCGAGACTTCGTCTTCAAATGCTGGGGGCTCGCCGATAAAATAGCATCCGCCGCTATAGTCTTCTGGCCTTATCTTCACGAAGCCGGAACTGGTTCTTTTGGCTTCGAGCAGCAACTCATCTCCGACCTCTACAACCAAAGAATCCACTCCGATCTCGAGTCCCTGCTGGAAATCCGGGCCCGGCACATAGATGAATTCACTGTCCACATCCAGTGTCGGGTGGCAACCTGTACAGCTCCCGGCCAGTGCTGACAACAAACCAATCCATCGTCTTTTCATATTTTCTCGGGTCCTTGCCCATCCTAGCCCCACACCGCAAAGCCCACTGAGTACACCAGCAAGTTGGGCACCTCGCGCCCTATTCAGGAAAGCATGCAACTCGGCCATTCTGTCGGACGTGCAATCACCTCCTTCAGCTTCTCATTTGGCAATGCCGGGTTGAGCCTGGTCCGCCATTGCCGCTACGGTCACCTGGCCAGAGCGGCCAGATGTTCAACGCATCGGGCTTCCATTAGGGCGGCAAAGGAAGGGTAGCGAATGGCGCCGGCCAGCTGACTGGCCAGATCCCAGGCTTCCCATTCGCCGTTCTCAAAAATGACATTGGGATTCAGCAATATGACGTTGGCATCCACTTCGCTGCGGATAGCCACGGTCTGGCTCAGGTACTCGAAACGGACATTTACCGGATCCTGGCCAGGACCGTAGATGAAATAATCTTGGTCTGGCACAGGCAGGCTAGTTCCACTCTGCCAGATTGATGCGGAGCCCGGATAAATGTCTTCATAGCGGCCAACCTGCTCGATGGGGAAGTAGTGGACGTGCTCACCACTGCCGTCAAAGGCATGCCAGCCATTGCTGACCTTCAGGAAGTCGACATAGGAGGGCGGTAACGGCCTGCCAAGTTCGCGGGCTTTACGGTCGATTTGCTCCTGGGTGGCCGGTGCACGGAACAGGCCCCGCTTGTCGAGTTCTGCCCATTCGGCATCGGAAAAGCCCTTTTTCCAGGATTTCATGCGGATCAGTGCCTGCTCATTCCAATGCTCGAGGAATGCTTTCCACCCCACGGTATCGATATCCAGGCACTCGGCGTCGCCCTGGCTGAGCCTATCCAGGGCGGGACCACAGGACGCCGTCAGCAACGAGCAGGCAAACAGGAGCGGGGTCTTCATATCCATGCGAGCCTCTATACCTCTTCCTTGAACTAACCGAATAAAAGGGGTCAGATCCCATTTAAACAGGCTATTTGTCCTTACGCCACCCGGTCGGCCTGCCACGCTTGCCTTCTTGCAAGCATTTGCCGGTCAACGCTTCGATTTCCGATATGAACCGCTCGTTCCCCAGTACCAGTCCCTTGTTGGCCGCCTTGCGAATATCCTCCAGCAACGTCCCTTCGACATGGTGCCTGAACATTGTTCGATATGATGACTGGCGCTTCTCTGCCGTGGCGCCGAGCTGTAGATACAGCGGATGGGGCGTCAGCAGGTCGCTTTGTCGCCCCAAGGCATTGCATTGATAACTCGACCAGCTGTAGTCCGCAGGGTCAGCCACCATGCCCGCGCGGACAGGGTTCAACTCAATGTAGCGGTAGAGTTCCAGCAGATAACCATCGGCCTGCACCAGGCAGGACCTGAAACGACCTTCCCATAAGGTGCCCGATCGCTTGTAGCTCCGGTTGAAGTACTGGACATAGCGTCGGCCGACAGACTGCATCATGAGGGAAATTGAATTCGGGCGGGAAGGCGTGCATAGCAGGTGTACATGATTGGTCATCAACACCCAGGCATGGATAGCAACACCATGTTGTGAGGCATAGTCCTTCAACCAGGTGGCATAGGCCTTCATATCGTCATCACTGGCGAAGATGGCCTGCCGGTTGTTACCACGCTGAATGACATGCTCCGGCACACCGGCTACAGAAGTACGGGGCTTGCGCGGCATCACTGCCTCCAGCGCTGACAAGTGATGCCATAAATCTAGCACTTAATTGGGATCTGACCCCTTTTATTCGTGATTGGTCATCAACACCCAGGCATGGATAGCAACACCATGTTGTGAGGCATAGTCCTTCAACCAGGTGGCATAGGCCTTCATATCGTCATCACTGGCGAAGATGGCCTGCCGGTTGTTACCACGCTGAATGACATGCTCCGGCACACCGGCTACAGAAGTACGGGGCTTGCGCGGCATCACTGCCTCCAGCGCTGACAAGTGATGCCATAAATCTAGCACTTAATTGGGATCTGACCCTGAGGGATCCCCACAAAATTAATTCCATGCCTGCTCGTAGCTTGTTGCATGTAGCAGCTCGCGGTAGCGAACGAGGGCTTTTTGCCACTGCCTTTTCGTGAATTTGAGGCCCTTGCTGACGGCTCGAAGCCCCAGGGTATGGAAAGACAACGCGCGTTTTTTCTTCACCGTGTTGGCCTGGAAGCGGCCGTGCTGATTGCCTACCGTCATGGTGAGTCCGAGCAGCACCAACACCAGCGAGGCCAGGGTCGAGAGCAACAGCAGGATGCTGATGCGAGCAGGCTTGGTGCTTCTGCTGTTCTCGAAGCCCAATCCGAGTTGGGCAGACTTCATGTCCCGGAAGCCTTCTTCAATTTGCATGCGCTGCCTATAGATGGCGACGACCTGCTTGCTATGGTGACGGGCTTTCGGCAGGTTGGACGCCAGCAGCCAAGGCTCCTTGGCGCCTTGGGCATGCTTGATTGACTGTCCGGCCCGCTGTTTACTGCCATCCGGGTTGAGTGATTGCCGGCCTTTGCCTTTTTGCCTGTACAGGGTCAGGGTGCAGGCGAACGGCTTGTAGCGGGCCAGCAGACCATCGCATCGCTTGGGACGTTGTGAAGCCTGGCCATAGAGGTGGCTGATGCACTGCCAGGTGTCGCCTTGGTCAAGTGAGTAGAAATTGGGTTTGCGAACGCGCCCGACAAAATGCCATCCAAGCGCCTCGACCTGCCTGAACCAGGGAGACTTGAAGCCGGCATCGGTGACGATAATGGGCTGGCAACCCGGTGGCAGCATGGCCGACAGGATGGACAGAAAACGCGCATGCACGGCGGGTTTCTCTTTGGTGCTAAGCGGATGCACTTCCTGGTAGAGGGTGATGGGGCGACCATCCAGCGTCATGGCCGCCCGCAGCAGGAAGTGGCCTTTGACCCTATCCAGATCCGACCAATCGACGGCGATCACGGGGCGCTTGGTACAGCAGAAAAGCCGGCAGATGGCGGCATAAACAACCAGCTGTTCTCGCTGCAAGTGGGAATTTGAAAGCAGCCGATCGGCGCGCTTGATGTTGTGTTTCTCGAAGGCTTTCGACTCGATGCCGCGACCGATGCTGGTCACCGTGGCAGCGCTGCCACCGGCCAGGCTCAACACACAGTCCATCACTGCCTTTCGGCGAGTTTTGTGCATTTTGGGTGTGACAAGCGTCACGATGTTGGTCAAGATAGTGCGTACATTCATGGCGTTTTTTGGTTAGTGATTTTTGGCGATTGATCTGATCACCAAACGCCATGAATGTTCCCGCCATTATTGATAACCAGCTGAAATTAAAAGACTATTCGTGGGGATGCCTCAGGATCTGACCCCTTTTAATTTACTTAATTCTTAATTGGGATCTGACCCTGAGGGATCCCCACAAAATTAATTCCATGCCTGCTCGTAGCTTGTTGCATGTAGCAGCTCGCGGTAGCGAACGAGGGCTTTTTGCCACTGCCTTTTCGTGAATTTGAGGCCCTTGCTGACGGCTCGAAGTCCCAGGGTATGGAAAGACAACGCGCGTTTTTTCTTCACCGTGTTGGCCTGGAAGCGGCCGTGCTGATTGCCTACCGTCATGGTGAGTCCGAGCAGCACCAACACCAGCGAGGCCAGGGTCGAGAGCAACAGCAGGATGCTGATGCGAGCAGGCTTGGTGCTTCTGCTGTTCTCGAAGCCCAATCCGAGTTGGGCAGACTTCATGTCCCGGAAGCCTTCTTCAATTTGCATGCGCTGCCTATAGATGGCGACGACCTGCTTGCTATGGTGACGGGCTTTCGGCAGGTTGGACGCCAGCAGCCAAGGCTCCTTGGCGCCTTGGGCATGCTTGATTGACTGTCCGGCCCGCTGTTTACTGCCATCCGGGTTGAGTGATTGCCGGCCTTTGCCTTTTTGCCTGTACAGGGTCAGGGTGCAGGCGAACGGCTTGTAGCGGGCCAGCAGACCATCGCATCGCTTGGGACGTTGTGAAGCCTGGCCATAGAGGTGGCTGATGCACTGCCAGGTGTCGCCTTGGTCAAGTGAGTAGAAATTGGGTTTGCGAACGCGCCCGACAAAATGCCATCCAAGCGCCTCGACCTGCCTGAACCAGGGAGACTTGAAGCCGGCATCGGTGACGATAATGGGCTGGCAACCCGGTGGCAGCATGGCCGACAGGATGGACAGAAAACGCGCATGCACGGCGGGTTTCTCTTTGGTGCTAAGCGGATGCACTTCCTGGTAGAGGGTGATGGGGCGACCATCCAGCGTCATGGCCGCCCGCAGCAGGAAGTGGCCTTTGACCCTATCCAGATCCGACCAATCGACGGCGATCACGGGGCGCTTGGTACAGCAGAAAAGCCGGCAGATGGCGGCATAGACAACCAGCTGTTCTCGCTGCAAGTGGGAATTTGAAAGCAGCCGATCGGCGCGCTTGATGTTGTGTTTTTCGAAGGCTTTTGACTCGATGCCGCGACCGATGCTGGTCACCGTGGCAGCGCTGCCACCGGCCAGGCTCAACACACAGTCCATCACGGCCTTTCGGCGAGTTTTGTGCATTTTGGGTGTGACAAGCGTCACGATGTTGGTCAAGATAGTGCGTACATTCATGGCGTTTTTTGGTTAGTGATTTTTGGCGATTGATCTGATCACCAAACGCCATGAATGTTCCCGCCATTATTGATAACCAGCTGAAATTAAAAGACTATTTGTGGGGATGCCTCAGGATCTGACCCCTTTTATTACTTACTTTTATTTATTCTTCAATTTGGATAGTAAGCTGCTGGCATAGCTTTCAAATGTATCAATTACAACCACCGCTTCCGCTACAACACCTGATTTTTTATCGTAAATTACGAATCTAACATTTTTATTCTCAGGGATGGCCAGCATTAGAAAACCATCGAGCAAATAATTCCCAGTTCGAACAACGCAGTTATCAAGCCTATCGTCTTTCAAAAAGTCATCATAAAAGCCAAGGTAATAATCATTAACATCATCCAGCTTCAATTCTGAAGCGCTTTCAACGTCTAGCTCTGAAGGGTCAACTTCTTCTTCGAAGCACTTTCTGTACGCATTAATCAAAATGGAAGCAGGGCAATCGAACAGATTTTTCGAGTCAAACTGTTCAACATGAAAATACTCCGCCACATTGCTTAATGCTGCCTCTAATCCGTATGGTGATTCAGAGTACCCAAATTTCTTACCTGCTATATGTAAAAACAAATATCCTTCCAGTGTCGAATTATCAATAACTTCTGCAGACAATGCAAAATTACTTTTATCGCCCAAAATAAGTTCCTGCATTACTGTTTCTTCCCGTTAGGTTTGAATCCAAAGGCTCTCTTTACTGCTGCGGGTATCTCATTAAAATCCAGCGGAGAATTTAAGTCTCCCGTGCCCCCGCTCCAATGAGCATTTCCATTGTGGTCAGTAAAGTATCTATAAATTGACTTCCCGTCTGAAGATTTAGCATACCAGTGCCCCGTCTTTTCAGACTTGACACTCAAATTAGCAAGTGCGTACTCTGAATCGTCAGGTTCTAATCCTTTCGGCAAGTTTCCATTGGAACCTCCGCCTCCCTTTGTGTGCTTTGGATTTTTAATAAACCTTGGTTTTTTCTCACCAAAAACAAGGCCATTTATAGAGCAAACCTTTTGAATATTGTGACTCAAAACCTGATTTATCCCGACAAAGTAAGTATGCTTTCTGTCTACGGTTAAATTATAAACCTTCTCAAGCTGCTCAAACTGTCTGGTTGACTTCAACTCCTTTGTGTCACCATCAAATCCATAAAGCATTGAAATCTTGGTTAGATATTGCGCATCAACCCAAGCATTTTCTTGATTAGTTACGAAAAACGGATGACCAGCAGTTGAAACAACTTTCTCCCCATTAGAGAAGTTAAGCTCCACTAAATTCTTCTCTCCTTCACCGACTATGATGTGAATAATTTCTTCCAAAGACTTTTCGCCGGTTTCCTCGTCAAAGGCCCAGACCTTATCGCCGATCTTGATGTCCTCGATCGGCACCAGCCCGAACTCGGTCGACACCAATGTATCGCCGGTGAAACTGTTGGCACCACAAACCTTCCTGAACTTCTTGGACAGGAGGCGCAGCAGCTTGAACGAGGCCGCACCGCCCATGGCCGCCACACCCAGCATCATGGGGTTGGGCGTGGCGACGCCGCCATCTCCTCCGAATCCCATATCCAGAACGCTAAGGCCGACATTCACTTGCTGGCTCGCCAGCTCGGAACGGATATTGTTCACGACACCGAATTCGACCAGGCCGAACATGCCGGATGGGTCGGTATGGTTTACCGGATCCGCATTCCCATACAGGTACTTATGCAGGGTAATGGGATCATGGTTATTCCCCATCCACGTATCCTGCTGGGTAAAGCGCCCTGACGCCTGGTCGTAGTAGCGGGCGCGCAGGTAGTACTGCTCCAGACCGGCATCGTACTGCTCGCCGGCGAAACGGTAGCTGTTGTCGGTATCACCGGTGCTGGCCAGCAGGTTGCCGAAGGCGTCGTAATGGTAGCTGTCGGTGACGGCACTGCCCTCATCCGCCAGGGCGCGGGTGGAGCCGTGGCCGTCGTAGAGGTAGTAGGAGGTCGCCCCTGAGCGCTGTTGCGCCAGCAGGTCGTCGCCGTAGGTGTAGCTGACCTCGGTGGTGCCGTTGCTCACTTCCGCCAGTACCTGGGCGTAGTCCCGGTTGCTGTCCACCACGAACCGGGTGGCAACGCCATCAACCGTCTGGCTGGTGCGGATGCCGTCCGGGTTGTAGCCGTAGTCGATGTGGCTGCCGGTGCCGCCCTGCAGCCGCTCGACCGAGACCAGCTTGTTCTTGGCGTTGTAGCCGTAGCGGGTGACGTCGGCATCGAGGGTCTCTGTCAGGGTGTTGCCGTTGTCGTCGTAGCTGTAGCTCACCCCGCCCTGCTGGGTCAGGCGGTCGTTGTCGTCGTAGCTGTAGCTGGTATGCACGCCGTCGACGATGCTGTAGACGCGGTTGCCCACCTTGTCGTAGCGGTACTCGGCCTGGTAATTGCCTGCCTGGGGATCGGTGACGGTTTCCCCGGTCAGGCGATAGAGGTCGTCGTAGCCGTAGGCGACGCTGCGGCCGTTGTGGAGCTCCTGCACGCCGCTGCGGCGGCCGGTGGCATGGAGTGCGTAACGGTAATCCGCCAGCACGTTGCCCTGGCCGTCCTCGCTTACCTGGCGGACCAGGCGGTTGAGATCGTCGTACTGGTAGCGGGTGAGCTGGCCGTTGGCCTGGCGCAGGCTGGTGCGGTTGCCCACCTCGTCGTAGCCGTATTCGCTGACGCCCTCGTCCGGCGCCACCACCTTGACCAGGCGGTTGAGCTCGTCGAACTCATAGTGGGTGGTGGAGCTGATGTCGCCCTGCTCCAGCACCAGTTCGGTCCTGTTGCCGTTGTCGTCGTAGCGGTAGCGCAGCACGGCGCCGCCGGGCTGGCGCTCCTCCACCAGGCGGTTGCGGTTGTCGTAGCGGTAGTAGGTGGTGCCCTGGCCGTTGCCGGCACTGAGGCGGTTGCCCAGGGCGTCGTAGCTCATGGTTTCCACTTCGCCGTCCTGGTACTGAATGCGGACGACGTTGTTGTTGCTGTCGTAGCGGTAGTGGCTCTGTTGGCCGTTGAAGTCGGTATGGACGACGACGTTACCCAGCTCGTCGTACTCGAAGTACTCGCTCTGGCCCAGGGGCAGGGTGCGGCTCAGTACCCTGCCCTGGCTGTCGTAGCTCCAGCTGGTGGTACGGCCCTCGGCGTCGGTCTGGGTCAGCTTGTTGCCGGCCTCGTCGTAGCCGTACGAGGTGGTGAGGGTGCTGCCGTCGATGAACTGGCGTACCTCCACCAGCCTGCCGAGCTTGTCGTAGCCGTACTCGGTGCGGCGCTGGGCCTGGTCGATGCCGGCCACCCGCCTTTGTACCTTGTCGAACTCCTGCTTGGTCACAGAGCCGTCGTGGTAGATGGTCTCCACCTTCTGGCCCAGCTTGTTGTAGACGTAGCTGGTGGTATTGCCCCTGGCGTCGGTCTCGCTGACCAGGTTGCCGTTGGCGTCGTATGCGAAGCTGTGGCGCCGGTTCCGGGCATCGATGACGGCGGTGCGGCGACCGGCCTCGTCGTACTCGTAGCGGGTGGTGTTTTGGTTGGCGTCGGTTTCTGCCACCACGCGCCCGGCCTCGTCATAGGTGACGGTGGTGAAGCTGTCGCCCGGGAAGTCGGTACGCACCAGGCGGTTCAGCTTGTCGTAGGTGTAGCTGGTGGTGCGCTCCAGGCGATCCGTCTCGGTCTTGAGATTGCCCTCGGGATCATAGGTCCTGGTGGCCCTGGTGCCGTCCGGGTAACGGGTTTCCAGCACGCGGCCGTAGGGGTCGTAGACCATCTCGGTGCGGCGCTCGAGGGCGTCTATGGTGGCCACCTCGTTGCCGGCCTCGTCGTACTCGGAACGGGTGCGGGTGCCGTCCGGGTAACGGGTTTCGATCAGCCTGTTGTTGGCGTCATAGACATAGCGGGTGGTCTCCTCGACCGGCACTCCCTGGTGGGTACGGGTGCGGGTCTCGCTGAGCAGGTTGCCGTTTTCGTCATAGCTGAAGCGGCTGACGTTGCCCTCGGCATCCATCTCGGTCAGCTTGTTGCCGTCCTCGTCATAGGTGTAGCTGGTGGTATTGCCCGCCATGTCCACCGTGGACGACACCAACCCCTTGGCGTTGATGTTGTTGCCGGCCAGGTTGCCGTTGGGATCCTTGACGGTCAGCAGGTTGCCGACGCTGTCGTAGCTGTTGATGTAGCGATTGCCCAGGGCATCTTCGATGGTGAGCTCCTGGCCGCGACTGTTATAGGTGTAGGTGGTGGTGTTGCCCAGGGCATCGGTCTGGGTGAGCTGGTTGTTGCGCTCGTCGAAGGTGGCCTCGGTGACATTGCCCAGGGGATCGGTCTGGCTGAGCTGGTTGCCGCGGTCGTCGTAGCTGTAGCTCCACACGTGGCCTTCGGCATCCTGCTTGCTGACGATGTCGCCGCGGTCGTTGTAGTAGTACAGGGTCACGTTCTGGTTGCGGTCCGTGACCACGGACTGGCGGCCCTCCAGATCATGGTTGAACTCGGTGCGGTTGCCCTCGTTGTCCTCCTGGGCCACCAGGCGGCCGTCCTCGTAGATGTTGCGGACGATGGGCCTGTTCAGCGGATCCCTGATGGTGACCAGGCCGTGATTGCGGTTGTACTCGTAGCTGGTGGTGGCGTCCGTGGCGTCGCTGCTGGCCACCAGATCGCCCTTGTCGTCATAGCCGTACTCCAGCACGTTGCCGTTGGGGTCGCTGATGCTGGTGATGCGGCCGTCGCTGTTGCGGTGGAAGCGGATGGCCTTGCCGCTGGAGTGGACAATGCCGTCGTTGCTGTAGGTCAGGGTGTTGCCGTTGGGATCCACCACCTTGTCGATGCCGAAGTCCTGATCCAGGTAGTAGACGTAACCGGCCTTGGTGGTGAGCTTGTACTGATCCGGATCCAGCGGCTCGGAGAAATAAGTGGTCTCCACCAGGTTGCCGTTGACCAGGCGGGTATGGCTGTTGCCCAGCATCTCCAGCTCGGACTGGGTGTCGCCCATGGCCTCGAACTGCAGGTCCACCTCGATGATGGGCAGGTAGGTGTTGCAGGTCGGGTAGGCCTTGGCCTTGAAGCGCTCCACGTCGCCGTCCGGCAGGGTTACGGTGACGAT
Source organism: Gallaecimonas sp. GXIMD4217 (assembly GCF_038087665.1). Lineage (GTDB taxonomy): Bacteria > Pseudomonadota > Gammaproteobacteria > Enterobacterales > Gallaecimonadaceae > Gallaecimonas. The sequence continues at coordinate 3,233,550 of NZ_CP149925.1, forward strand.
GGGATCGCCATTGGGCTCGACACAGTAATCGACGATGTGGTTGAAGATACCGCGGCGATACTCGTTGATGGACCACCACTTGCCCGGGGCCCGGCTTTCCTCCACCTTGACGTCCTGGTAGCCGATGCTCCAGCCGTAGCCGAAATCCAGCTGCTCGGCGCGGCGGCGGCTGTCGTAGGTACGGGTGACCCGGACCGGGATGCCCACCACGGGAATGTTGAGATCTTCCAGGGTGATGGTGAAGTTGCCGACCTTGAGATCGCCTTCCACGAACAGGGTCAGGCTGTCGGCGGCGGTGGCGCCGTTGAGGTCGGTGGCCTGCAGCACCAGATCGTATTGGCCGTTGATGAGCTGGCTGGTATCCACCTGGCCCAGCAGGCCTTGCACCGGCTCGCTGCCGGAGGCCAGCACCTGCCAGGCGTTCTTGCCCTTGGGCGACAGGTAAAGGTTGTACTCGACCAGGTTGTCGTCCTGGACGCGGCCGGTGACCTCGGTGGGCGTCCAGTGGCTGCTGTGCTCCTCGGGCGACAGCAGGGCCACCTGGGGCGGGGTGCTGTCGCTGTCGTCACGGACCGTGAAGTAGATGACCTCGTCGACCGACTCCAGCTCGTCGCTGGCGCTGGCGATCAGGTCGTGGCGGCCGATGCCTTCGGCGATGACGGTGGCCTGGCCGTAGGGATCCAGGGCAATGTCGGCGCCGTCCAGGGTCAGGCGCTTGCTGATGTCGCCGATACCGCCGCTGGTGCTGACGGTGATGTGGATGGCCTCGCCCTCGTCGGCAAAGGTCTCGCTGATGCTGATCTGGACGTCCAGTGCCTGGGGCTGGTCCGCTACATAGACGGAATAGCTCTGCTGGGCACGGCCCTGGCCGTCGCTGACGAAGACCTGCACCTCGTGGTTGCCGGCCTGGGCCAGGCTTGGTGTCCAGCTGATCAGGCCATTGGGATCGATATCCATGCCTTGGGGCGCCTTGGCCAGGCCGTAGCTGAGGGCGTCGCCATCGGGGTCTGTGGCGCTGAGCTGGTAGCGGTACTGATGCTCGGCGACCGCCTCCAGGCCCGGCTGACTGTGGATGGACGGCAGGCGGTTGGCGCCGGTACCGTCGATGACGGTCAGCACAAAGCTCTGGCTGACCAGGGCCTGGCCGTCACTGACCTGCAGGGTAATGTCGTGCTCGCCCAGCTGTTCGGCGCCGGCCGTCCAGCTCAGCAGGCCACCGGCGCTGAACTGGGCGCCTTGTGGCCCCCGGACCAGGCTGTAGCTCAGCTCGTCGCCGTCCCTGTCGGTGGCCACCAGCTGGTAGCGGTATTCTTCACCGACCAGGGCCGGGGAGGGCGCGGCGGAGAGGATCTGCGGCGCCTGGTTGTCGCCTGCCGCCTGGTTCACGGCAATGCCAAAGCGCTGGATCGCGGCGGCGCCACGGGCGTCGACGACCTTGAGCACCACTTCGAAGATCTGGCCGGCCTGGCGCGCCGACGGCGTCCAGCTGACCAGGCCCTGCTCGCTCATGGCCAGGCCGTTGGGGCCCTGCTCCAGCTGGAAGCGCAGCGCATCGCCATCGGGATCCCTGGCCAGCAGCTGATAGCCATAGGCCTGGCCTACCCAGGCCAGGGTTTCCGGCTCGCTGGTGATCTTGGGTGCGGCGTTGGCGCCCTCGGAAACCGGCAGGGTCAGGGTCTGCTTGGCCAGGCCGCCCCGGCCATCGTCCACCAGGATGTCGACCACGAAGGTCTTACCCACCTGGGCGGTGCTGGGCAGCCAGCGGAAGAGGCCGTCATCGCCCAGGGCCATGCCGGCGGCACCACGCTCCAGGCGGTAGGACAGGATGTCGCCGTCCGGATCCTCGGCCACCACCTGGTAGCGGAATTCCACGCCGGCCAGGATGATACCCTGAGGTTCGCTGGTGATCTGCGGCGCATGGTTTTCACCCCGGGGATCGGTCACCTCCAGGGTAAAGCTCTGCAGGCTGGCGGCACCATGGGGGTCCAGGGCCTTGACCACCACCTCGTGTAGGCCTTTCTGGGCCTCGCTGGGACGCCAGCGGATCTCGCCACTGACGCCGTCGATGAACATGCCGGCCGGTGACTTATCCAGGGCATAGGCCACCTCATCACCCTCCGGATCCTCGGCCTTGGCCAGATACAGATAGTCCTCGCCCAGGGGGGCCAGCAGGGCCGGCTCCGAGCTGAACCTGGGCGCCTGGTTGGCCCCTTCGGTGACGGTGATCAGCAGGTGCTGCTCGGCGCTGAGCCCGCCCAGATCGGTGACCTTGACCTTGGCCTGGTAGATACCCGGCTCGACCGGCGAGGCACTGAGGGCGCCGCTGATGCGGTCGATGGTGACCCAGTCCGGCGCTTCCTCCAGCCCATAGAGGAAGGCATCGCCCTTGTCGGGGTCCGCCACCTGGATCTGCAGGCTACCCGGCTGACGCGCGGCCAGGGTCCAGGTATTGCCGCTGGCAATGCGCGGGGCATCGTTCTCGTTGGCCAGGGACACCAGGAAGCTCTGGTGATCGGACAGGCCCCCCTGGTCGAAGACGTTGGCCTGGACCACGGCAGCGCGGGTCTGGTTGTTGTCCAGCTGGCACTCTCGAATGCCGTCCGCCGCCAGTTCGGCACGCACGGCTTCGACCAGGATGTCTGCGTTGGCCAGCGTCATGGCCAGGCGTACCGTTTCACCGGCCCCCAGGGCGGGAACGGTCAGGGAGCCCAGCTCGCTGTCACCGGTCCAGTAATGCTCGTGGGTCAGCTTTACCTGGGCCTCGTCCAGGGTCGGCGCCAGGCCGCGGTTGCTGACGGCAACGGAAAGCCGCTGGCCGGCCTGGTCCCACTGGATGTCGTGCACCACCAGGTCGGGCAAGGCCAGGGCATTGCGCTCGGCAAAGGTATTGAGCCTGAAGGTGTTGTGGCTCAACCAGCTGTTGGCCAGCGTCCTGGGGATGCTGCCGTCGTCGTTGACGTTGTCGATATGATAAGCGTGCTGGTTCCAGATGCCCCGGGTCGGCGCCCAGCGGTCATTGGGCTCTTCGAATACCCGGATACCGGCGTAGCCAGAACGCGCATAGTTGTTGGCAATGACGACGATTTCGGCATGCCCATCGTTGTCGGCGTCGACGATCACCGGCAGCTCGTAGGTGGTATCGGAGGTATTGGCCACCTGGTAGAGCACTTCACCGGTGGGACCGTCGAAGATGCGCAGCTTGACTTCGTCGGCATAGACGATCTCGGCGCGGCCGTCGGCATTGAAGTCGAAAACGGAAGAGCCTGTCTTGCGAGAGGAATAGTCCCGGCTCTGCTTTTGCCAGATCACCCGTCCAGTGCGGTCAAACGTCACATAGTAGTACTTGCCGGCCACGCCGATATCGGCACGGCCGTCGCCGGTGAGGTCCGCCACAGTAGGGGCGCCACCGCCGCCGCCCGGAATGGCGACGCGCCAGAGCCGGGAGCCGTCGTGGTTATACAGGCTCATGTAGCCTTCCAGTACCACCACCACTTCCGCTTGCTGGTCGTCGTCGAAATTGCCGATCGCGGCAAAGCCCTCGCCCTTGTCGAACAGCTTGGTGCCGTCATTGCGATAGACGGCGGCGCCGGCGATCACTTCCAGTTGGCCATCCAGGTCCAGGTCGGCGGCAAAGCTGAGCGGACCGGCACCGCCGCTACCGCTGCTGCCGGAGCCCGCCCAGATCAGTTGCCCCTGGTGATCGAAGATCTGGTTGCCGGCGATGATCTCCACATCGCCGTCGCCATCCAAATCATAGAGGGATGGGCCGCCCCAGTTCAGGTTGGTCCTGTTGCTGCTGAACCACTTGAAGGTGCCGTCGTGTTCGAAGGCGACCATGCCGCCACCATTTCTGGGGGCGATGATCTCCACGAAACCGTCGTTGTCGATATCGCCTGCCGCTATTGAGCCCGCGGGGATAGTCCGGTAGGCAGTCTCGGTAACAGTCCAAAGATGGCGGCCGTCCTTGGCACTGATGGCCCTGAGGACACCATCGCCCTGGTAGTGACGACCAAGGAAGGTGTGATAGACGATGGCTCTCTCGTCACCGTCATCGATATGGCCGTTGCCGTTGGTGTCGTACAGCGGCACCACCACAGGGGCATGCATGACCTGGTTGTATTGAGCCAGCGGCATGCCGTCGGTGTTGCGGGCCCACTTCAGCTTGGGGGTCAGGCTGGTATCCAGATCCAGCTCGGGGGCATAGCAGTAATGGTTTTCTGAGGTCAGCGGATCCAGCCACTTGTCTTCGGCAACCCAGCTCAGCTCGCCACCGGCCGCGTCCACCACCATGGCGCCGGGCGCCAGATCCACCCCAAAGCGCAGGATATCGCCCGGGTTGGGATCCCTGGCCTCGAGCTGGTAGCGGTACAGGGATTCCTGGCCCCGCTGCACGGCAGCGGAGACGATCTGCGGCGGCAGGTTTTCGTTGACGGTCAGGGTGAACGCCTGCTCGTCGCTGGCGCCACGCAGGTCGGTGACCCTGACCAGTACCTCATGGACGCCGGGCTGCAGCAGCCTGGGGTCGGATGACAGACGGCCGGTGCGGGGATCGATGAACAGGCCGGCCGGGGCCTCGATCAGCTCGTAGTGCAGGGCATCGCCCCTGTCGTCGTCTTCGGCGACCACCTGATGGGCTATGGGCTGGCCACCTTCCAGCACAGACGGGGGCTGGTTGACGATACGGGGGGCGGAATTGACGTCGTCGACGTTGACCAGGAAGCTCTGGGTATCGAAGAGACCGCCGAGATCGGTGGCCCTGACCTTCACCAGGGCGGCAACGGACTGGTTGTTGCCGATCTGGCATTCATCCAGCTCGGTGGCGGATTCGACGACCACATGGACGTCGTCGTCCAGGAAAGCGGTATCGACCGGCAACGTCACTATGACTTGGCCTTTGCTGGGCAGGCCGGAAACAAGCTGCTCGCCCAGCGCCTCACCATCGATCCCACCCTTGTAGAAGCGGACCACGAAATCCGAAGTGATGTCGGCCAGACCACGGTTCTGCAGGTGCGCCTCCAGCTCGGCGACGCCGTCTTCACCTTCCCTCAGGAAAACGTGGCCCACCCTGAGATCCGGGTTGCCCAAATGCTCCAGGGCAATGGGCAGGTAGGCCATGACCAGGCTGGTGGTACTCAGGCGAGTCTGGAACAGGCCGGAGTTGGTGCGCCAGGTGCCGTTGGACTGCTGGGTGTTGAGCAGGAACTCGATGTTCCTGCTGACGGCCCGGTCGGACAGCTCGGGGTGGCGATAGTTGAGGGCGATGCCGACCCAGGCCGAGGTCAGGGGATCGCCGGCATTGCCATTGCCGTAACGGTTCCAGCCACCGTCTTCGAGCTGGCGGGAGCGCAGCAGTTGCTCCAGGTGCGCCATGGCGGCGGCAACCTCGATGGCCAACTCACTGCCTTCATCCAGCCAGGGGTACAGCTCCGCCAGACCGATAAGGCGGAAGCTGGAGTGCAGCGTCTCGTTTTCGTCCTGGTAGGCATGACCCAGGAAGTAGCTGGCCATTTTCGGCAGCTGCGCCTTGAGCCTTGTCGCCAACTCCTGTTGCTCTGGCGTTGGCTCCAGCTTGTCAAGATCGCTCAGGTAGTGGGTGATGCCATAGGCGACCATGGCGCTGATGGAGGTGTGGGACCTGAGCCAGCCCGACTTGTGATCGTCCGTCCAATAGACGCTGCCGTTATTTTCACTCTGTTGCCTGGCCAGGAAGAACTCGATGGCCTTGGCGCGTACGTCCAGAGTCTGCTCGAACTCCGGCACCGAACTCAAGGACCACAGGGCCAGGGCGGTCTGGTTCTTGGAATAATGAGGGTGGCTGCGGCGGATACTGCCGTCATCCTGCTGGCTGGAAAGGAGCTCCTCGAGGAGGTACTGCGCACTTTCCTCGTCGATGTCCACCTTGCCTCTGGAGGTTTCCAAGCCAAGCAGGCTCTGGGTCTGGATATGGCAGCCCAGGCATTGGTGGCGCTGATGCCAGGCAACGGCTTCCCTAGCCGTGTAGTCGCCGCCACCGACAATGGCGGTTTTCACCCGCTGGAACAGCGGGGCAATGTAAGCAAGGGGGTCGTCGTCCTCTTCATGGGCGCGAGCCAGACCGGTAGCGACGACATAACACTGGCGATTGAACTGTGGCACCGACTGGACGTAGTCGGCGGGCGGCAACCACTCCACCAGGCCATCATCGGCGCCGATGACCATGCCGGGAGGCGCAAGATCCAGGCTGAAAGCATGGCGATCGTCCTCGTTGGGATCGGTCACTTCCACCTGATATCGATAGGTAACGCCCTCGGGGGTCACCAACTCGGGCTCGGAAATGATTTCCGGCGGCAGATTGATCAGTTCGCCTTCAATCTGGAAGGTGACACCGCAGCCAGGTTTACTGCGCAGTTCAATACTGAGTTCGTTGGCTTCAAGCAGTTGGACGGGAACGGAGACAACGGCAACCTGTTGATTGAGATCTTTGGGGAAGAGGATCTGCTGGCCGTTGAGGAAGGCTTCGGCGCTGGAGATACGGCAGTACTCGCCATTGCGGCCGCCGTTATAGATATGGAACTCCCTGGGCTCGACCAGGGGAGGTAGCGAAAACTGGAAGGTCTCGACGACGGGTTTTCCGGTGCTCCGGATCACCGATGTGTCGGGCAATATATCAACACTGCCGGCAAGGGCACTGAATGAAAAAACGCCAAGCCAAAGGCCAAACTTGATATTTGCCATGCGAAATCCCTTCCCTAAGTTCCGAATAGCCTGCTATTCAAGTGCTATTCGTCAGCTTCCTGCCAAAACGACGGGGAATATATACAACTTCAACTTAGCTTTCAATTGACAGGAATTTGACATTTTGCCAACTGCTAACAAAAGGAATAAGCCACCTGACGATGACCCTGGCTGCACTGGGCTGTGTTCCAACCCCCTATGATCCCGCGTTTCGTTAACACCGCGGCGACTCACTGCCATATCGCAGCCACAAAAAAGCCCGCTCATCGAGCGGGCTTTTTTTATATGGTCGGTGCTGAGGGATTCGAACCCCCGACCCTCTGGTCCCAAACCAGATGCGCTACCAGACTGCGCTAAGCACCGAAATCTATGTGGAGCCGGCGGCGCGTGACCCTCTGGTCCCGCTCTTCACGAGCTCCGCGGCGATGCGCATTCAGCCTGCACTATACACCGTATTCGGGGTCGAAGCTCTCGCTTCTGAGTCACGGCGGTCGCCATGACTTGGGGAATGATGGGGTGGCTGACGGGACTTGAACCCGCGACAACTGGAATCACAATCCAGGACTCTACCAACTGAGCTACAGCCACCATATTGTTTTTTCGCCGTTACTGGAGGTAGTGGCGCGCCCGATAGGATTCGAACCTATGACCTCTGCCTCCGGAGGGCAGCGCTCTATCCAGCTGAGCTACGGGCGCCCATCCGGCGGAGGCATATATTACTTATTACCCCCCTGGTCGTCTACGCCAAAAACAGAAAAAAATGCCCCGCCCGGTGCGTTCGGCTACTTTGCGAGCAGTTCATTGCCAGTAAAACCGTTTGAGGCCGGGCCCCATACCGGTATAATTTCGCCAAATCCGATCCGCGCCCCGGCGCGGATCACAGAAAACAACCAGATCGGACTGGGAGATCAACGTGAGCAAAGCGAAACTGGGCCGCCTCTTTGTGGCCGCGCTGGGATTCGCTGGCGTGATGGGCATGGCCCAAGCCAGCGACGACATGTCTAAAGAAGCCATTGCCGAGCGCATCAAGCCGGTCGGCGAGGTTTACCTGGAAGGCGCTACCGCTCAGGTTGCGGCCCCCACAGGTCCCCGCAGCGGCGAGCAGGTCTACAACGCTTCCTGCACCGCCTGTCACGGCGCCGGCATCATGGGCGCCCCCAAGTCCCAGAGCGACGACTGGGGCCCCCGCGTCGCCAAGGGCATGGACGTGCTGCTGCACAATGCCGTCAACGGCTTCAACGCCATGCCTCCCAAGGGCGGTTGCGTGGACTGCTCCGAAGACGAGATCCAGGCCGCCATCGAATTCATGACCCAGAGCTAAGCCGCTGCCTTGCAGAGAAGGGTCGCCTTGGCGGCCCTTTTTTAATGGCCGGCGAATATGCCTAGCTGGATCTTGCTCAAATAGTGCGCTATTTATAGTCGAATGGCTTTGGCCCGCCCATAACAACAGTGCGCTTGGTACCCATGGATGAGAAGAGCAACCAGACAGGGCAAATCGGGAGCAAGGATCTTCTGCTCGATGCCCTGTATCGCATAACCGAACTGAGTTCGGACAGCCCGGATCAGGTCTCCTTCTTCCCTGTGCTGCACCGTATCGTCGCCTCGCTGCTGCCCGCCAAGAATTTCTATATCGCCCTCTACCACAGCCCCGACGACAGCATCGAGCTGGTCTATCTCGTTGACGAACACGACGACACCAGCCCAAGCGACATTTCCTCCGAGCTGCTGCACCGGGGCCTGACCGGCTACCTGCTGCGCACCGGTGATCCCCTGCTGCTGGACCCGGAAAAGTTCCGGGCTCTGGTGGAGCAGGGCCAAGTGGAGGATATCGGCGCCGATTCCATCGACTGGCTGGGCATTCCCCTCAAGCGACAGGAGCAGGTCATAGGCGCCATGGTGGTGCAGAGCTATGACGCCGATACCCGCTATTCGGAGGCCGACAAGGCGCTGCTGGGCTTTGTGGCCCGGCATGTGGTGTCGGCCCTGGAACGGATGCGGGCCAGGGAGCTGCTGGAACAGCAGATCCAGGAGCGGACCCTGGCCCTGACCAGGGCCAACAGCCAGCTGCGCCAGGAGATAGAAGAACGGCAGCGGGCCGAAACCATACAGTCGGTGATGTTCCGCCTCTCCGAGCTGGCCAACAGCACGGACGACATGGCCGACTTCCTGGGCCAGGTGCACCAGGAGATCGGCCGGCTGCTGGACGCCGACAACTTCTACGTGGCCATGCTCAGCCAGGACCGGCAGACCCTGACCTTTCCCTACTTCGTGGACGAAACCGGCTACTGCCCCCTGCCCCGGCCCCCAGGCAAGGGCCTCACCGAATACGTGATGCGCCAGCGCAAGCCGCTGCTGCTCAACTCAAAATGCCGGCGCCACCTGATCCGCCAGGGCGAACTCTGTCCCTCGGGCCGGGAGGCCAAGCAGTGGCTGGGCTGCCCCCTGGTCATAGACGACACCGTGGTCGGCGCCCTGGTGGTGCAGTGCTATGACGACAGCCATCGCTACCGCCAGGACGACATCGAGCTGCTGCAGTTCATCTGCCGCCATGTCTCCGCCGCCCTGGCCCGGCGCCGCGCCCACCAGGCCCTGGAGCAGGCCAGGAAGGATCTCAAGGCCAAGGTCCGCCAGCGCACCCTGGAGCTGGAAAGGGCCAACGAAGAGCTGCGCCACCAGATCGAGGCCAAGCAGGCCCTGGCCAATCGCCACCGCCACGACGCCCTGCATGACAGCCTCACCGGCCTGGCCAACAGAGCCTACTTCACCTCCCAGCTGGACAGGGTGCTCAAGCAGCTCAGGCGCTATCCCAACCGCCGCTATGCGGTCGCCTTCATCGACCTGGACAAGTTCAAGCTGATCAACGACTCCCTGGGCCACCTGGTGGGGGACGAACTGCTCAAGCAGGTCAGCGAGCGCCTGGCCAGCTGCATCCGCGAAACCGACATGCTGGCCCGGCTGGGCGGCGACGAGTTCGTGATCCTGCTCGATTGCATGCAGCACGACCACGACGCCGAGGTGGTGACCGGCCGCATCAGCCAGATCATGCAGCAGCCCTTCGAGATCAACGGCAAGCCCCTGTTCTCCGGCTGCAGCATCGGCCTGGCCCACTGCCACCACCGCTACCAGGACGCCGCCGACGTGCTGCGCGATGCCGATACCGCCATGTACCAGGCCAAGGCCAAGGGCCGTGGCCAGCTGGTGGTGTTCGACGACGACATGCGCAAGAGCCTGGTCAGCAGGTTCAGCCTGCAGAACGCCCTGCGCCAGGCCATCGCCCAGGAGCAGATCTTCCCCATGTTCCAGCCGGTGTTCTCCCTGCGCCACCAGTGCCTGTACGGCTTCGAATCCCTGGCCAGGTGGGAGCGTGCCGGCGGCGGCAACCTGACCCCGGAGATCTTCCTGGACGTGGCCGAGGAGAGCGGCCTCATCGTCGACATCGACAGGCTCATGCTCGGCCATGCCTGCCGCCAGCTGGGGGTCTGGAGCCACCAGCGGGCCAGCCAGCCCGTCTACATCAGCGTCAACCTGTCCGCCCGCACCCTGGCCACAGAGGGTTTCGTCGACTGGCTCAGGGCCCTGCTGGACCAGCACGAGCTGCGGCCCCAGCAGCTGCAGCTGGAGGTGCGCGAGAGCACCCTGATCGCCGCCAACCAGGCCGTGGAAAAGGCCCTGGCGGAGCTGAGCGAGCTGCAGGTGGGGCTGATCCTGGACAGCTTCGGCACCGGCTCGGCCTCGCTGTCGCTGCTGATGAAGTACCAGTTCAGCGCCCTCAAGCTCAGCCCCGCTTTCATCCGCCAGCTCACCGACCGCCAGCAGGGCGACACCCTGCTGCAGTCGGTGCTGGCCATGTCCAAGCACCTGGGCACCCCCATCATCGCCCACGGCATCGAAAGCGCCGAACAGCAGGACTACCTGCGCGCCCTGGGCTTCCACTTCGGCCAGGGCAACCACCTCTGCCAGCCGCTGCGGCTCAGCCAGGCGGAGATGATGCTCTGCGCCTGAGCAGCAAAAAGCCGCCTTAAGGGCGGCTTTTTCATTCCGGGGCAGGCTCAGTTATTAAACATGGCCCTGATATTGGCCATGGGCAGCGCCTTGGCCGCCTTAGCCGTTATTGAACATGGCCCGGATGTTGGCGATGGCGGCCTTGCCCTTCTGCTGGCGCTCCTGGGGACTCTGGGGGGTGGCCTTGTTCTCCCAGACCAGGTCGTCCTGGGGCAGCTCGTCCAGGAAGCGGGACGGGGTGGGCCTTATCATCTCGCCGAACTGGCGCCGCTCGCGCACCAGCACGAAGGTCAGCTCCTGCTGGGCCCGGGTGATGCCCACATAGGCCAGGCGCCGCTCCTCCTCGATGTTGTCCTCGTCGATACTGGACTGGTGTGGCAGCAGGCCTTCCTCCATACCCACCAGGTACACGTAGGGGAACTCCAGGCCCTTGGAGGCGTGCAGGGTCATCAGCTGCACCTGGTCCGCCTCGCCCTCCTCTGACTGGCGCTCCATCATGTCCCTCAGGGTCAGGCGCTGCACCACCTCGGGCAGGGTCATGGGCTGGTCCAGGTCGTCGCCATTGAGCATGCCGGTTATCCAGCCGAACAGCTCGGAGACGTTCTTCATGCGCATCTCCGCCGCCTTGGGGCTGGGGGAGGTTTCGTAGAGCCAGTCCTCGTAGTTGATGCCGCGAATGAGATCCCGCACCGCCTCCACCGGCTCGCCGCGCTTGGCCTGCTCCTGGATGTCGGTGAGCCAGCGGGTGAACTGCTGCACCGCCGCCAGGCCGCGGCCGCTCAGGTGCTGCTCCAGGCCCAGCTCGAAGCTGGCCGCGAACAGGCTGCTGTTGCGCAGGTTGGCGTAGCTGCCCAGCTTCTCCAGGGTGGCGGGGCCTATCTCCCGCCTGGGGGTGTTGACCACCCGCAGGAAGGCGGTGTCGTCGTCCGGGTTCACCACCAGGCGCAGGTAGGCCATGATGTCCTTGATCTCGGCCCGGGAGAAGAAGGAGGTGCCGCCGGAGATCTTGTAGGGGATGCGGTTCTGCATCAGGGCCCGCTCCAGCAGCCGCGACTGGTGGTTGCCCCGGTAGAGGATGGCGTAGTCCTTGTAGCGGGTCTTGTTGAGGAACTTGTGGGAGAGGATCTCCGCCACCACCCGCTCGGCCTCGTGGTCCTCGTTGTTGGCCACCAGCACCTTGAGCCGCTCGCCCATGCCCAGCTCGGAGAACAGCGTCTTCTCGAACACATGGGGATTGTTGGCGATCAGGATGTTGGCGGCCTTGAGGATGCGGCCGGTGGATCTGTAGTTCTGCTCCAGCTTGACCACCTTGAGCTGGGGGAAGTCCTCCTTCAGCAGCACCAGGTTCTGGGGCCGGGCGCCGCGCCAGGAATAGATGGACTGGTCGTCGTCCCCCACCACGGTGAAGCGGGCCCGTTCGCCCACCAGCAGCTTGACCAGCTCGTACTGGGAGGTGTTGGTGTCCTGGTACTCGTCCACCAGCAGGTAGCGGATGCGGCCCTGCCACTTCAGCCGCACCTCCTCGTTGTCCCGCAGCAGCAGGGTCGGCAGCAGGATCAGGTCGTCGAAATCCAGGGCGTTGACGGCCCGCAGGTACTGCCAGTAGCGGTCGTAGAGCTCGGCAAAGACGCTCAAGGGGCCGTTGCCCTGGGCCAGCTGCTTGGCCTGGGCCGGCTGGATCAGGTCGTTCTTCCAGTCGCCTATCTGCCAGATCAGCTTGTTGAGGATGTCCTTGTCGCCGTCCACGGCCTTGCCGCCCAGCTCCAGCAGCACCTGCTGCATGTCCTGCTCGTCGATGAGGGTGAAGCCGTCGCGAATGCCCAGGTGCCGGCCCTCGCGCTTGAGGATGGTCAGGCCCAGGGTATGGAAGGTGGACACGGTCAGACCCCTGGCCTCCTGCTTGCCGAGGGTCTGGGCCACCCGCTCCTTCATCTCCCGGGCGGCCTTGTTGGTGAAGGTGACGGCGGCGATATGGCGCGCCGCCATGCCGCACTGCTGCACCAGGTGGGCGATCTTGTTGGTGATGACGCGGGTCTTGCCGGAGCCGGCACCGGCCAGCACCAGCATGGGGCCGGAAACATAACGGACGGCTTCGTCTTGTCTCGGGTTCAGCTTCATGGGCAGGGCTCCGGAAAATGGGCCGCGCATTGTAACGCATTGTTGCAGATTTCGCTGTGTTCACTTTTGCAGCGATCACTATAATGAATGAACATTCACTCATTTTATTAGCCATGTCCGATAAAGAGTCCCGGATCCTGGATGCGACCGGCCATCTGCTGGCCCAGCAGGGCTTCCACGGCCTGTCCATGCAGCAGGTGGCCAGGGAAGCCGGAGTGGCGGCGGGCACCATCTACCGCTACTTCGATTCCAAGACCGATCTGATCCTGGCCCTGCATGCCAGGCTGGTGGCCCGCATCAGCCAGGCCCTGCTGGAAGGCTACCCCAGGGAGGCCTCCCTCTATGACCGCTACCGGCACTGGTGGTGGCAGTGCTGGCGGGTGCACCTGGGCCAGCCGGACCTGATCCTGTGCAAGTACCAGTTCGACCGCCTGCCCGGCGAGGACAACCAGAGCCGCATGTGGCAGCTGGAAGAGGAATATTTTGCCGACTGGCTGGCCTTCCTGGAGGAGGGCCGCCAAAGCGGCCTGTTCAAGGATCTGCCCGACGAGGTGTTGTCCGCCCTCAGCATCGAGGTCTGCCTCACCCTGTCCCATAAACAGAGCACCGGCCATTGCCAATTTTCACAGCAACAACTGCAAGCCGCCATGGAGGCGAGCTGGCAAGCGCTTTGCCAATCTCAAGGAGTAACCCCATGATTCGCTGGATCGTCATGCTGCTGATCAGTGTCGTACTGATCGGCGGCGTTCTCGGCTTCAACGTCTTCAAACAGAAGATGATCGCCGACTACTTCGCCAACATGCCGGCGCCCACCTTCCCGGTCACCGCCGAGCCGGTCCGGGCCCAGGACTGGCAGCCCAGGATCGAGGCCATCGGCTTCATCGAGCCCAGCCAGGGGGTCATGGTCCGCTCCGAGGCGGCCGGGGTGATCCGCAAGCTGGGCTTCGAGTCCGGCGTGCCGGTCCAGGCCGGCGACCTGCTGGTGGCCCTGGACACCTCGGTGGAGGAGGCCAACCTCAAGGCCGCCCAGGCCAAGCTGCCGGCCACCAAGAGCCAGTTCGAGCGCATGAGCCGCCTGTACAAGGAGAAGTCCGTCTCCAAGGGCCAGCTGGACGAGGCCGAGGCCGCCTACCGCGCCCTGCAGGCGGAGATCGAATCCCTGCAGGCCACCATAGCCCGCCGCACCATACGCGCCCCCTTCGACGGCATCGTCGGCCTGCGTGACGTCTTCCTGGGCCAGTACCTGCAGAACGGCTCCGACGTGGTGCGCCTGGAGGACAACCAGGTGATGCGCATCCGCTTCACCATCTCCCAGAACGACCTCAGCCGCATCGAAGAAGGCCAGGACGTGGCCATCCAGGTGGACGCCTACCCGGACAAGCGCTTCGAAGGCCAGATCACCGCCATAGAGCCGGTGGTCAACGCCGAGAGCGGCGTGGTTCAGGTCCAGGCCAGCATCCCCAACAACAGCGGTGAGCTGCGCTCGGGCATGTTCGCCAAGGTGGCGGTGTCCCTGCCCAGGCTGGCAGACCAGGTGGTGATCCCCCAGACCGCCATCAACTTCACCCTCTACGGCCAGACCGTCTACCTGGTTGAAGAGAACGAGGAAGGCGTCAAGACCGCCCGCCAGGTCACGGTGGAAGTGGCCGATCGCCGCGGCGACGTGGCCCGCATCAGCCACGGCCTGGCCCCGGGCATGACCCTGGTGACCTCGGGCCAGGTGCGCCTCTATAACGGCGCCCAGGTCAAGCTGGTCGAGGACGCGAGCCTGGCCGGCGACAAGCCCTTGCCCAAGCTGTAAGGAAACATCGCCATGAAATTCACCGACATCTTCATACGCCGGCCGGTGCTGGCGCTGTCCATCAGCTTCCTGCTGGCCCTGCTGGGGCTCAACGCCCTCAAGGGCATGCAGGTGCGCGAGTACCCGGAGATGACCAACACCTCGGTGTCGGTCACCACCAGCTATTTCGGTGCCGACGCCGAGCTGATCCAGGGCTTCATCACCCAGCCCCTGGAGCAGGCGGTGGCCCAGGCCGACAACATCGACTTCATGACCTCCCAGTCCATGCTGGGCCAGAGCGTGATCACCGCCTACATGAAGCTCAACACCGATCCCAACGACGCCCTGGCCAACATCATGGCCAAGGTCAACTCGGTGCGCTCCCAGCTGCCCAAGGAGGCCGAGGACCCCACCGTGGCCATCGCCACCACCGGCGGCACCTCGCTGATCTACATCTCCTTTTCCTCGGATGAGCTGAACTCGAGCCAGATCACCGACTACCTGGAGCGGGTGATCCAGCCGCAGCTGTTCACCGCCGACGGCGTCGCCAAGATAGATCTCTACGGCGGCGTCAAATTCGCCCTGCGCATCTGGCTGGATCCCAAGCTGATGGCCGCCTACGACCTCAGCGCCGAGGAAGTGCTGAACGTGCTGTCCGCCAACAACTTCCAGGCCGCCCCCGGCCAGGTGGTGGGCCGCTACACCCTGATGAACGGCGTCGCCGACACCCAGGTCAAGACCAAGGAAGACCTGGAGAAGCTGGTGGTGGCCAGCCGTGACGGCGTGGTGGTGCGGGTGCGCGACATCGCCGAGGTGACCCTGGAGCGCAGCCACGACGTGGCCCGGGCCCTGGCCAACGGCCAGCAGGCCGTGGTGCTGGGCGTGCAGGCCACCCCCACCGCCAACCCCCTGACGGTGATCAAGTCGGTGCACGCCATGCTGCCCGACCTGGAAAAGGCCATGCCGGACACCATCAAGATGACGGTGCTCTACGACGCCACCCGCGCCATCGAGGAATCCATCAACGAGGTGATCAAGACCATCGGCGAGGCGGCGCTGATCGTGCTGGTGGTGATCACCCTGTTCATGGGCAACCTGCGCGCCGTGATCATCCCCATCGTCACCATTCCGCTGTCGCTGGTGGGCGTGGCCATGATGATGTCGATGTTCGGCTTCTCGCTGAACCTGATGACCTTGCTGGCCATGGTGCTGGCCATCGGCCTGGTGGTGGACGACGCCATCGTAGTGGTGGAGAACGTCGACAGGCACATCAAGCTGGGCGAAAACCCCTTTAGGGCCGCCATCATCGGCACCAGGGAGATCGCCCTGCCGGTGATCACCATGACCCTGACCCTGGCCGCGGTGTACGCCCCCATCGCCCTGATGGGCGGCATCACCGGCTCGCTGTTCAAGGAGTTCGCCCTGACCCTGGCCGGCGCCGTGTTCGTGTCCGGCATCGTGGCCCTGACCTTGTCGCCCATGATGTGCGCCCAGCTGCTCAAGGCCCACAGCAACCCCGGCCGTTTCGAGGCCTAGGTGGAGCGCTTCCTGAGCCGCGTCAACAGCGGCTACGAGCGGCGCCTGGGCGCCCTGATGGAAAAGCGCGCCGTGGTGGTGGTGTTCGCCGTCATCGTCTTCGCGTCACTGCCCTTGCTGCTCAGGATCATCCCCCAGGAGCTGGCCCCCAGCGAGGACAAGGGCGCCTTCATGATGTTCGCCAAGGCCCCGGCCAACGCCAACCTGGACTACATCGAGGCCAACCTGGGCACCGTCAACGACAAGGCCAAGGAGCTGGACGCCATCTGGTCGACCCTGGCCTTCTCCGGCTTCCCGTCCGCCAACCAGGGCCTGGGCATCGCCTCCCTGGTGCCCTGGAGCGAGCGCGAGGAATCCCAGAAGCAGCTGGTGGACAAGATCAACGCCATGATGCAGGACGTGCCCGGCGTCACCGTCTCCGCCTTCGAGTTCCCGGAGCTGCCGGGCGCCTCCGGCGGCCTGCCGGTGCAGCTGGTGATCACCACCCCCCAGAACTTCGAGAGCCTGTTCCTGGTGGCCAGCGAGGCCTTCACCAAGGTGCGCCAGAGCCCGCTGTTCGTGTACTCGGAGCTGGATCTGGCCTTCGATTCCGCCAACCTGCACATCCAGGTGGACAGGGACAAGGCCGGCGCCTACGGCATCACCATGCAGGCCATAGGCCGCACCCTGTCCACCTTCGTCAGCGACGGCTATGTCAACCGCATCGACCTGGACGGCCGCTCCTACGAGGTCATCCCCCAGGTCAAGCGGGAGGATCGCCTCAACCCGGACAGCCTGGGCCAGTACTATGTGCGCGCCGCCGACGGCCGCCAGATCCCGCTGTCCAGCCTGGTGACCCTGGAGGTCAAGGGCCAGCCCCGGGCCCTGAGCCACTTCAACCAGCTCAACTCGGCCACCATAGGGGCCGTGCTGTCGCCGGGCGTGGCCATGGGTGACGGCGTCGCCTTCCTGGAGTCCGTGGGCAGCGAGCTGCCCCGGGGCTACCAGTACGACTTCCTGGGCGAGGCCCGCCAGTACATCACCGAAGGCAACGCCCTGTTCGTGACCTTCCTGCTGGCCCTGGCGGTGATCTTCCTGGTGCTGGCCTCCCAGTTCGAGAGCCTGCGCGACCCCCTGGTGATCCTGGTGTCTGTACCCCTGGCCATCTGCGGCGCCCTGGTGGCCCTGGGCTGGGGCCTGTCGACCCTGAACATCTACGCCCAGGTGGGCCTGATCACCCTGATCGGCCTCATCACCAAGCACGGCATCCTGATCTGCGAGGTGGCCAAGGAGCAGCAGCTGCACCACGGCAAGAGCCGCACCGAGGCGGTGGTGGCCGCCGCCGGCGTGCGCCTGCGGCCGATCCTGATGACCACGGCCGCCATGGTGGCCGGCCTGATCCCGCTGCTGATGGCCGAGGGCGCCGGCGCCATCAGCCGCTTCAGCATCGGCATCGTCATCGTCTCCGGCCTCACCGTCGGCACCGTCTTCACCCTGTTCGTGCTGCCGGTGATCTACTCCTTCCTGGCCTCGGAGCACAAGCCGCTGCCGGTGTTCGAGGAGGATCTGGACGCCGAGCCGAGCCGGGCCTGAGCCCGAACGCCGCCAAAAGGGCCGCCTGCTGCGGCCCTTTTTTATGGGCGGCGCGCCCGGGCACTTGGGTTACAATGACGGCAACAGGAGGTGACTATGTTCAATGCCCAGAAACTGGAACAACTGGCCAAGCAGATCACCGAGGCCCTGCCCCCGGGCGTGCGGGCCTTCGGCGACGAGGTGGAAAGCAAGGTCAAGCAGGTGCTGCAGGCCCAGCTCAGCAAGCTGGATCTGGTCAGCCGCGAGGAATTCGACACCCAGACCCGGGTGCTGCTCAAGACCCGCGAGAAGCTGGATTCCCTGGAGGACAGGGTGCACGCCCTGGAACAGGCCCAGCAGCGCCAGGAAAACTGATAAAAAAAGCCGGCAGACGCCGGCTTTTTTGATGGTTCAGACCAGCTGCCCGACCCCGTAGGCGCCGGCAAAGCCCACCGAATAGGCCACCAGCAGGGCGGCGCTGTAGCGCAGGTAGGAACCGAAGGTCAGCTCCCTGACCTTGCTCATGGCCACCACCCCGGCGGCGGAGCCTATGGCCAGCAGTGAGCCGCCGACGCCGGTGGCATAGGTCAGGGTCAGCCATTCCATGGTGCTCATCTCCACCCCGGACTTGAGCAGGGCCGCGGTCAGGGGCACGTTGTCGAACAGCGCCGAGAACAGCCCCACCACGTAGTTGGCGCCCAGGGTCGGCAGGTGCTCGTACAGGGCCGGGAAGTAGGCCAGTATGCCCAGCTCCTTGAGCATGCCCACCAGCAGCAGCACCCCCAGGAAGAACAGCAGGGTGTCGAACTCGATGCGGCGGATGTAGTCGAGGATCGGCTCGTCGCGGTTGAGGAACTGCACCACCATGAACATCAGCGACAGCCCGAACAGGAAGCTCAGCACAGGCGGGATCTGGTAGGCGACGTTGGCGCCTATGGTGCCGATGATGGTCAGGAAGAACAGCAGGGCGATGACCTTGTCGGAGCCGGACACCGCCGTCCACTTGCGCTCCAGCACCACTTCGCCGTCCATGGGCCGGCCCAGCAGCACCGCCAGCACCAGCACCGACAGCGCCGAGGGAATGGAGAGCAGGAACAGGTCGGTGATGTGGACCTTGCCGGCCAGGAAGATCATCAGGGTGGTGACGTCGCCGGTGATCAGGGCCGCGCCGCCGGCATTGACCGAGAACACCACCAGCACCACGTAGCGCAGCAGCTTCTTCACCGGCAGGTTCAGGCTCAACAGCACCGTGATGCAGACCAGGGTGGAGGTGATGTTGTCGGCCAGGGACGAGAACACGAAGGCGAAGCCGCCGGTGAGCATCATCAGCCTGCGCTCGCTCATGTGGCTGGGCAGCAGCCGGTTGACCAGGCTGTCGATGATGCCCTTGTGGCTCAGGTAGGCCACGAAGGTCATGGCCGCCATCAGGAACAGCCAGAGGGTGGCGATATCCAGCAGGTTCTCGTTGAGGGACTCGAGGATATGGTGGTGTTCAACGCCGGTGGGCGGCGCCATGAAGTAGAGCACCCAGACCAGGGAGCCGAAGAAGAGGGTGGTCTTGGCCTTGTCGATATGGACCAAGTCCTCGATGACGATGGAGACGAACCCCAGGATCACCAGTACCAGCAGCAGCACGGACATGACAAACTCGTGACGGGTTTATTTCGGGCGCGCGGATTGTACCAGTTTTGGCGGTCGAGCTTCGACCAGATGTTGCCCCATTCAGCGGTTTTTGATCCAGGTTAAAAGATCGTTGCCGTTCATGGGCTTGGCGTAGAAATAACCCTGGCCTTCGTCGCAGCCCAGGCCGCGCAGGAAGCGGTGCTGTTCCGGCTCCTCCACCCCTTCCGCCACCACGTGCATGTTCAGGTCGTGGGCCAGGGCCAGGATGGCGCGGATCACCGCCGCAGAGTCGGCGGCGCCGGGCAGGCGGGCCACGAAACTGCGATCCACCTTGAGGATGTCGAAGCGCATCCGGGTCAGGTAGGACAGGGCCGAGTAGCCGGTGCCGAAGTCGTCCAGGGCCAGGCGGATGCCCAGCTTGCGCAGGGCGCTCATCTTCAGCCTGGCCTGGTCCGGATCCTGGAGCAGCATGGTCTCGGTGATCTCCAGCTCCAGCAGGCCGAAATCGGCGCCCAGCTCGGCGACCCAGTGGCGGACCTTGTCCACCAGATCGCTCTCCTGGAACTGCCGGGCGGACAGGTTCACCGCCATGGCCAGGGGCGACAGGCCGGCCTTGAGCCAGTCGGCCTGCTGGGCCAGGGCCGTCTTCAGCACCCAGTCGCCCAGGGGGCCGATCAGGCCGGTCTCCTCGGCCAGGGGAATGAAATCCGCCGGCGGCACCTGGCCCAGCTCAGGGTCCTGCCAGCGGCACAAGGCCTCCACGGCCACCACCTGCCCGCTGCCCAGGCTCATCCTGGGCTGGTAGACCAGCTGCAGCCGGTCCCGCTCTATGGCCTGGCGCAGCCTGCTCTCCATCTTCAGGCGCCGCTGCACGGCGGCGTTCATGGCCGCCTCGTAATACTGGAAGTTGTCCCGGCCCTTGGCCTTGGCGTGGTACATGGCGGTGTCGGCGTAGCGCACCAGGGTGTCGGCGTCCCGGCTGTCCCGGGGGAAGAGGCTGATGCCGATGGAGGGGGTCACCGACACCACATGGCCCTGGAGCTTGATCTCGTCGGACAGGGCCGCCATCACCTTCTCGGCCACCATGGTCACCACCTTCACGTCCGGCACGTCTTCCAGGATCAGGGTAAATTCGTCGCCGCCCAGGCGCGCCACCGTATCCGAATCGCGCACCGCCCCCAGCAGCCGCTTGGCCACGGCCTGCAGCAGCAGGTCACCCTGCTGGTGGCCAAGGGAGTCGTTGACGGTCTTGAACCTGTCCAGATCCAGGAACAGCAGCGCCACCTGCTGGTTGTTGCGCCTGGCCCGGCTCATGGCGTGGATCAGCCGGTCCCGGAACAGGGCCCGGTTGGGCAGCTGGGTGAGGGGATCGTAGTTGGCCAGGAAGCGCAGCTCCTGCTCGGCGGCCTTGCGCTCGGTGATGTCCGCCAGCAGCACCACCAGGTTGCCGGTGCCGGACTCGGCCTCGCGCACCCAGTGGATCTCCGCCTCGGTGAGCCGCTCGCGGCCACGGGCATCGCGGATCCACAGCTCGCCCGCCCAGGCCTGGTCGGCCCCGAGCTGCTCGTGGAGCTGGCTGAAGTCATGGTGGCGGGAGCCGGTCCGCAGCCAGGTCCAGGGCCTGCGGCCCTGCAGCTCGGCCTCGGCAAGGCCAAGCAGGGCCTCCATGGCCGGGTTGGCGCTGACGATGCGCAGGTGCTGGTCTGTGACCAGCACCGCCTCGGACATGGCGTTGGTGACCAGATCCGACAGGGCCAGGCGGCGGGCGCTCTCCCGCTCGGCGCTGATGTCCTTGTGGATCCCCACCAGCCGCAGCACCCGGCCGGCGCCGTCCCGCTCCACCACCTGGCCCCTGTCCTGGATCCAGGCATAGCGGCCGTCGGCGGTCTTGAGCCGGTAGTTGGCCTCGTAGCGGTCCTGCTGGCCCTTGAGGTGCTCGGCCACGGCCGCGGCCACCCTCTGCCTGTCGTCGGGGTGGATCAGCTCGGACAAGCCCTGGGGGGTGGGCTCTATGGCATCGCTGGCATAGCCCAGGAATTCCAGGCCACTGCGCACCACGGCGTGGTTGCGCCAGTCCCAGTCCCAGACGCCGTGGCCGGAGGCCACCAGGGCCAGGCGCATGCGTTCCTCGTTGTCGGCGATGCGCTTCTGGATCCGCTCCTCGGCGCTGACACGGCGGTGCCAGAGCCACCACAGCCACAGCAGCGCCACCATGGCGCTCAGCAGGTAAAGCACCAGCATCATGGGGTGCCGGTACCAGGGCGGCAGCACCTTGATGGCCAGGCTCCTACTGCTGAACTCGGCCTGATCCGGCCCGGCCTTGCCGCGGATCTCCAGCCGGTAATGGCCAGGTGGCAGCCGGGTGAAATCCAGCTGGCGGCGGCCGGCCAGCTCCTGCCAGCCGGGCAGGGCGCCGCGCAGCCGGTACTGGTACTGGTGGAGGCTCGGCTCCAGGTAGTCCATCAAAGCGAAGCGCACCGTCAGCCGCAGCGCATCCGGGCCCAGCACCAGCCGCTGCTGGCCCGGCATGAAGGGCCTGGCCTTGCCGTCCACCTCGTAGCCCAGCAGCCGCAGCGGTTCCGCCTGCTGCTGCCGCACCGGCAGGGCCGGCTGCACCTCCGCCAGGCCGCGGGTGCCGCCAAAGTAGAGGATGCCGTCGTCATCCCGCCAGTAGGCGCCGCCGTTGAACTCCAGGCTGGTGAGGTTGGTCCCGCCCTGGTGCTGGAAGCGCTCCTCCTGGATGTCGAAGATGGCCAGGCCCCTGTTGGTGGACAGCCACAGCTGCCCGGGCCGGCCCGGCAGCACGGCGTAGATGGTGTCGTCGGGCAGGCCGCTCTGGCGCAGCCAGCGGCGCCACTGGCCGTCGACACTGCGATGGTTGAGGCCGGTCTGGGTACCCACCCAGAGGCTGCCGTCTTCGGCCGGCCACAGCGAACGGACTGTGCTGTCGCTGAGGCTGTCCTTTGGCTCGCAGCTCTGGGCCAGGCTGGCCAGATCCAGGCGGCACAGGCCGTCGGCCCGGCCGATCCAGAGCCCACCCGATTGCTCGGCCAGGGCGAAGACCCGCACCCCCTGATCACGCTTCGGCGCCAGGGCTTCGAAGCGGCCATCCCGGTACAGGGCCAGGCCGGAGGCGGTACCGGCCCAGATCCGGCCCTGGCCGTCCTCCAGCAACGACCAGATCACCTGGCTGGGCAGGCCGGCGCCCAGATCCCGCCAGCGCCCGTCCGCCTCCAGCCGCAGCAAGCCCTGGTCGGTGCCCAGCCAGTGCCGGCCCCGGCTGTCCCTGAGCTGGGCCAGGCCGACGATGAAATAGTCGTCGGGGTCCTGGCCCAGCAGGGGTGCCAGGGTCGGCCCCAGATCCCGGTAGCGGCCGTCGCTGGCCAGCACCCGCAGGCCACGGCCATGGGTGCCCAGCCAGAGCTCGCCGTCCACCTTGACCAGGCTGCGGATGTTGTTGTGGCTGCCGTCGTCCAGGGACACCCGATCGTCCACCAGGGAGCGGACCGGGCGCCGGTTGGGATCCAGCAGCACCACGCCGCCGGTGCCGGTGCCGACCCAGAGCAGGCCCTGGTCGTCCACATGGAGGCGGCGCACCGTCTTCATCTGGTCACCCAGGTGATTGCCGCCCAGCTCCTGCAACCGCTCCGGCCCCTGCCAGTGCAGTATGCCGCGGCCATAGAGGCCGATCAGCACGCCGCCGGACGGCAGTGTCGCCAGGGCCAGGAGTTGTTCTCGCCCGGTGACGGACCAGCGGCTCACCAGCCGCGACTGGCCGTCGGCAAGCAGCCACAGGCTGTCCTCGGCCGCCAGCCAGATCCCGGCCTCGGACAGGGCGATGCGCCTTGCCGCCGGCTGGGTCAACAGCAGCTGCCGCTGGTCCCGGCCCAGCCGCCACAGCTCACCCGATGCCAGCAGCACCAGGGGGGCGCCGTCGGCCAGCTTGAGATCCCGCACCCGGCCCTTGAGCACCAGGCGGGGCGCCGCGACCCTATCCCAGGCCCACAGTCCCAGGTCGTTGCCGATCCACAGCCGGCTGCCGTCGAAACCCAGCTGGCGGACCGTCTCCTTGCCCCAGAGCCCGGGGAATTCAAAGCGCTGGAAGACCTCGGCGGCCCTGTCCATGCGGGCCAGCTCGCCCTGGACCGTGCCCACCCAGAGGCTGGCGTCGTCCTCGGCCAGGGCGGTGACGAAGTCGCGGGGCAGGGAATAGGGCTGGTCGGGCCGGGACAGGTAGACGCTCAGGCGCTCGCCGTCGTAGCGGTTCAGGCCGCCCTGGGTGGCGAACCACATCAGGCCACGGCTGTCCTTGAGGATGGCGGTGATGGAATTCTGGGACAGGCCCTGGTTGACCCCCAGCACCCTGGGCTGCATGTAGGCGGCAACCGGCATGGGGTCGGCCGCCAGGGGCAGGACGGCCAGGCAGCAGAGGAAGGTGAAGCAGCGCAGGAGCAGGCGACGCACTTTGACCCCGGGGGCTCTTGTCATGGGGCTATTATCAGATTGTTAAGGCCTTTTTGGAAGGGAAGTCATGGCATTAGCAACACTGCTCTGCCGTGCCCAGCTGGGCATGGAGGCGCCCCTGGTCAAGGTGGAGGTGGATATCGGCAACGGCCTGCCGTCCTTCGGCCTGGTGGGACTGCCCGACGCCGCCGTGCGCGAGGCCAAGGAAAGGGTGCGCTCGGCCCTGCTCAACTGTGGCTTCGAATTCCCCGCCCGGCGCATCACCATCAACCTGGCCCCGGCGGAGCTGCCCAAGGACGGCGGCCGCTTCGATCTGGCCATGGCCCTGGGCATACTGGCCGCCTCCGGCCAGCTGCCGGCCGCCGGCCTCAAGGGCCTGGAATGTTACGGCGAGCTGGGCCTGGGCGGCGAACTGCGCCCCTGCGGCGCCCTGCTGCCGGCCCTGCTGGCCTGCCGTGACGCCGGTCACAGCGCTATCATCAGCGAAGGGGACGGCGCCGAGGCGGCGCTGCTGGACTTCCCGGGCTGCGCCCAGGCCCACCAGCTGCTGGATGTCTGCGCCGCCCTTGGCGGCCAGCAGCAACTGGCCCTGCCCAGTCGGGCACAACAGGCCGAGGCGCCGGCGCCGGGCCCGGATCTCAGCGACGTGGTGGGCCAGGTGGGGGCCAAGCGGGCGCTGCTGATCGCCGCCAGCGGCAACCATAACCTCTTGATGGTGGGCCCGCCCGGCACCGGCAAGAGCATGCTGGCCAAGCGGCTGCCGAGCCTGCTGCCGCCCCTGGCCGACGGCGCCGCCCTGGAAACGGCCGCCATCCATTCCCTGTCCGGCAAGCCGCGCCGCCTTGGCGACTGGCGCACCCCGCCTATTCGCGCCCCCCACCACACCGCCTCGGCGGTGGCCCTGGTCGGCGGCGGCTCGGTGCCCAGGCCGGGGGAGATCTCCCTGGCCCACCAGGGGGTGCTGTTCCTGGACGAGCTGACCGAGTACGACCGCAAGGTGCTGGACTGCCTGCGCGAGCCCCTGGAGAGCGGCGAGGTCAGCATCAGCCGCGCCGCCCAGCAGGCCAACTTCCCGGCCCGCTTCATGCTGGTGGCGGCCACCAACCCCTGTCCCTGTGGCCATTGGGGCAACCCGGCGCGGGAGTGCCGCTGCAGCCCGGAGCAGATCCGCCGCTACCTGGGCCGGCTCAGCGGCCCCTTCCTGGACAGGGTCGAGCTGCAGGTGGAGGTGCCCATGCTGCCCCCGGGCGCCCTGAGCGGCCAGGAAAGGGGCCAGGGCAGCGCCGAGCTGCGCGCCCGGGTAGGGGATTGCCGCCGGCGCCAGCGAGCGCGCCAGCACTGCCTCAACGGTGAGCTGGAAGGCCAGGCCCTGCGCCGCCACTGCGCCCTGGATGGCGAGCTGGCCGCCTGGTACGAGCAGACGTTGCACCGGCTGGGGCTGTCGGCCCGGGTACACCAGCGGCTGCTGAAGGTGGCCAGGACGGTGGCGGATCTGGACGGCAGCGACCGCATCCGCCGGCCGCACCTGGCCGAGGCCCTGTCCTACCGGGCCATGGACAGGCTGCTGGCCTCCCTGGCCTAGAGCTTCTCCCGCTCGGCCAGGATGGCGGCGCGCACCGAGGCGCTGACCTGGAACACCGCCATCAGGTGGTTGAGGAATGCTTCGTCCCGGCACATGGTCTTGCCGGGGCTGTCGGAGATCTTGGCCACCGGCTGGCCGTTGAAGCGGGTCAGCTTCATGACCATGTCCATGGGCTGGTTGACGCCGAAATCCCCGGTCAGCCAGGTGCCGATGCCGAAGGCCATGCGCGCCCGACCCTGGAAGTGGCGGTAGATGGCGATGGCCCTGTCGAAATCGAGGCCGTCGGAGAACACCAGGGTCTTGTCCGTGGGATCCACCCTGAGTTCCTCCAGGCGGGCCAGGATCTGCTCCCCCCAGGCCATGGGATCGCCGCTGTCATGGCGGAAACCCGTGTAGAGCCTGGCCAGGTAGAGATCCAGATCCCGGCAGAAGGCCTCGACGCCAATGACATCGGTGAGGGCGATGGCCAGCTGGCCCCGGTACTCCCTGGCCCAGTTCTCCAGGGCCAGCTTCTGGCTGTCCGCCAGCCGGCAGGCCAGGGCCTGGTGGCACTGCAGCCATTCGTGGGCCATGGTGCCCTGGCAGCGCAGCTTCAGCTCCCGGGCCAGGTGCGGGTTGGAGGTGCCCACGAAATGATCCGGCAGCTCCCCCTTGAGCAGCTCCAGCACCAGCCTCTGGGCCCGGAAGCTGAAACGGCGGCGAGTACCGAAATCGGTGAAGCGAAAGCCGCTCAGGTCGAAGCGGTCGGCGGCGCGCTGGAAGGCGCGCACCTTGGCCTGGGTGCTCCTGTGGATCTGCTCGACATCCAGGTCCGGGTAGCGGGCCCTGTTGCGCACCTCGCTGACCGCCGCCAGCACCGGGATCTCCAGGGGCGACAGGTACAGCATGGGCCCCCGCCCCTCTATGCTCAGCCGGCCCCCCTCCACGGCCACATGCAGGAAGTCCGGGTTGAAGCGGCACAGCCGCAGGAACTCCAGGTAGTCGGCCTTGAGGAAGGGGAAGTGCCGGCGCAGGTAGGCCAGCTGGTCCTCGCTGACATGGAGCCTGGACAGGGACTCCAGCTCGCGGCGGATGGCCGCCACATAAGGGCTGAGATCCTCGTCGTTGCGGCAGCGGAAGGTCCAGGTGGCCATGGCGTCCGGCTGCTGGTGCAGGTAGCACTGCTGCATGGTCAGCTTGTAGAAGTCGGTGTCGATCAGGCTCTGTACCGCGCTGTCACCGAACATCCCGGCTCCCGAGCCTTTGGGCCGCCTCGGCGGCGTTTGCCACCAGCTCCACCCCGGCCTGTTGCAACTCGGCCCTGGCCCGGCTTTCCCCCTCGACGCTGATGGCCCGGCAGGCGGCCAGGTTGACCAGCACCCGAAAGCCGGCCCTGGCCAGCTGCAACGCCGTGGTCTTGACGCAGAAATCCAGGGCCAGGCCGCCCACCAGCACGGTGTCCACCTGGTGGCATGTCAGCCACTCGATCAGGCCGGTGGAGCGGCGCTCGGCCAGGTCGTGATAGCAGGCGCCGTAGGGGTGCATGTCCGGCTCCACCCCCTTGTAGATCATGAAGTCGTAGTCCCTGGGATGGGGCAGGCCGGGGATCAACTCGAAGCCCGGGGTGCCCGGCTCGGCGTGGCGCACCCAGGTCAGATCCGCGTCCGGGTAGGGCAGCGGCTGCTGCATGTCGGCGGCATCGGCCACCACCCACTTGGCCTTGGGGCAATGGGCGTCCTTGGAGAACAGCCGCAACCCGGCCAGGGCCGCCTGGGCATTGAGTTCGTCGGCGATCAGGTGCCCCTCTGGCACCGGCAGCTCGGCCGGGCACAGGGGCGTGAAGGTGCTTTGGGCATCCACATCCAGCGAGGCTATGGTCATGGTCGCTCCAGGCATGGGCCCAGGGGGCCCCTTGTTCACCTTAGACCCCGATCAGTCCCTGGGGGTCCAGGCCTCTGCCGCGAATTCCGGCTGGGCCAGGGTGCCGGCCAGGCGGTTGGCGTAGTTGGACAGGGTCTTGATGGTGATGCCCAGCACCACCTCCAGGGCCTGGGCCTGGCTGTGGCCGGCATCCAGGAAGGCCTGCAGCTCCAGGTCCGGTACCTTGCCCCTGTGGCGCAGCAGCGCCAGGGTGAAGCGGCGCAGGGCCTCCAGGCGGGCGTCGGACAGCGGCTGCCCTTCCCGTACCGCCGCCACCACCTCGGCCGGCACCCCGGCCATCTGCTTGGCAATCACCGAATGGGCCGGCACGCAGTAGCCGCAGCCGTTCTCGACACTGGTCACCAGCAGGATCAGCTGCCGCTGCCGGGCATCCAGGCTGCCCTGCTCGAACAGCCGGTTGAGGGTCAGGTAGGCCTCCAGGGTGGTGGGGGCCTCGGCCAGCTGGGCATAGAGGTTGGGCACAAAGCCCAGGGATGACAGGGCCTTTTCCAGATGGGGCCGAGCGGCCTGGGGGGCGCTGTCGAGGTCATGGGCGGGCAGGCGGGGCATGACGGCCTCCTTGGGCTGACTCATCACTAGCCTAGACCGGCCCCGCCGGGGTGCTGTTGCAAAAAAGGCGCCGCGCGGCGCCTTTTCCATCAGCCCTTCAGGGCCTTCTTCATGAAGTTGGGCAGCGCCATGGCGCCCTGGTGCACGCCACTGTTGTAGTACAGGGTCTCGAAGGACTGGGCGTCGGCGTCGGCCACACGGAAGGAGCCGAAGTCGCCGCCCTTGCGGGCCAGGGTGCAGCTCCACCAGCCGGAGGGGTACAGGGGCTGGGGGAAGGGCAGGGTCTGGAAGGCGTCGAAGCCGGCGGCGGCCATCTCGGCGCGCATCTCCTGGATGAGCTTGAGGTGCAGCAGCGGGCTCTCGGACTGCTGGACCAGGATGCCGCCCTCGCCCAGCACCCGCAGGCACTGCTGGTAGAAGGCGCGGTTGAACAGGCCTTCGGCCGGGCCCACCGGATCGGTGGAGTCCACTATGATGATGTCCACGGAGCCGCTCTCGCGGTCCTTCGTCCACTGGATGCCGTCGATGAACTTCAGCTCGGCACGGGGATCGCCGTTGGACTGGCACAGCTCCGGGAAGTGGATCTCGGCCAGGCGGGTGACGTTCTCATCGATGTCGATCTGGATGGCCTTCTCCACGCCGGGGTGCTTGAGCACCTCACGCAGGGTGCCGCAGTCGCCGCCGCCGATGATCACCACGGTCTTGGGATCGGCATGGCTGTACAGGGCCGGGTGGCTCATCATCTCGTGGTAGAGGAAGTTGTCGCGGGTGGACACCATGGTGCAGCCGTCGATGACCATCAGCTTGCCCCAATCCGTCGTCTCGTAGATCTCGGTGGTCTGCCATTCGGACTGGCGGCTGTCCAGCTTGGCGGTGACCCGCAGGGAAAAGGCGCTGCCGTCACGCTCATGCACTTCCGTAAACCAGTTCTGGCCATCCAGTTTTGACATTTTCTATCTCCAGTCCAAACGGGCGAAAAAAAGCGCACGGATTGTGCCAGCGCCGCCGCCCCCGCACAATGATTATTGCGCACATTTTAGCTGCGCCCCGACTAGGCTGACATTACAATAGCGCCCCTGAATTTTTATGCGTCCACAGGACCCCTGCTGCCATGACCCAATGGACCCTTGACCAGGCCCGTCATCTCTATGGTGTGAACCACTGGAGCGACGGTTATTTCGACATCGACGACAGCGGCGAGCTGGTCGCCTACCCGAACCGGGACAAGTCGCGCCCCGGCGTGCGCCTGAGCGACCTGATCAAGGATCTCAAGGACCACGGCCTGAGCCTGCCGGTGCTGGTGCGTTTCAACGATGTGCTCAGCGACAGGGTCCGCCAGCTCACCGGCGCCTTCGAAAGGGCCATCGCCGACCAGGGCTACGGCGGCGAATACACCGCCGTCTATCCCATCAAGGTCAACCAGCAGCGCTCCGTGGTGCAGACCCTGCTGAACGCCGACCACAAGGTGGGCCTGGAGGCGGGCTCCAAGCCGGAGCTGATGGCGATCCTGGGCCTGGCCGACAGGCCCATCACCCTGGTCTGCAACGGCTACAAGGACTCCGAGTTCCTGCGCCTGGCGCTGATGGGCAAGCGCCTCGGCCACAGCGTCTACGTGGTGGTGGAGAAGCTGTCCGAGCTCAGGAAGCTGCTGGCCGAAGGCCAGGATCTGGGCATAGACCCGCTGATCGGGGTGCGGGTGCGCCTCAACTCCGTGGGCAAGGGCAACTGGCAGAACACCGGCGGCGAAAAGGGCAAGTTCGGCCTGGCCGCCCACCAGGTGCTGGAGATGGTGGCGATCCTGCGCGAGGCCGGCAAGCTGGACTGCCTGAAGCTGGTGCACTTCCACATGGGCTCCCAGGTGGCCAACATCCGCGACATCCAGAACGCCCTCAAGGAGTGCGCCCGCTACTACGCCGAGCTGTGCGAGCTGGGCGTGCCCCTGGACGTGGTGGACGTGGGCGGCGGCCTGGGCGTGGACTACGAGGGCTCGCGCAGCCGCGGTTCCTGCTCCATGAACTACACGGTGGACGAGTACGCCGCCAAGGTGGTGCATGCGGTCAAGGAGATCTGCGCCGCACGCAATCTTCCCGAGCCCAAGCTGATTTCCGAGTCCGGCCGGGCCCTGACCGCCCACCATGCGGTGCTGGTCACCAATGTCATCGACGTGGAGCAGGCCCCTGGCCTGAGCGCCCCCCAGGCGCCGGGCGAGGACGCCCCCCAGGTGCTCAGGGATCTCTGGCTGGCCTTTGAAGGCGCCCACCAGCGCCCGCCCCTGGAGACCTATCACGACGCCGTCTACTACCTGGGCGAGGCCCACGGCATGTACACCCACGGCCTGATCGCCATCCACCACTGGGCGGCGGCCGAGCAGCTCTACTTCGCCATCTGCCGGGCGGTGCGCGACCAGCTCAATCCCCGCAGCCGCGCCCACAGGCCGGTGCTGGACGAGCTCAACGAGAAGCTGGCCGACAAGCTGTTCTGCAACTTCTCGCTGTTCCAGAGCACCCCGGACGTCTGGGGCATAGAGCAGCTGTTCCCGATCATGCCGGTCAGCAAGCTGGACCAGGCCCCCAGCACCCGCGCCGTGATCCAGGACATCACCTGCGACTCCGATGGCCAGATCCGCCAGTACGTGGACGCCGAGGGCATCGAGTCCAGCCTGCCCCTGACCGGCTATGTGCCGGGCCAGGACTACAACCTGGGCTTCTTCATGGTCGGTGCCTACCAGGAGATCCTTGGCGACCTGCACAACCTGTTCGGCGACACCGACTCGGTGCACGTGCAGCTGGACGACAACGGCTACCATTTCGAAGCCGCCCACAAGGGTGATACGGTATCCGACGTGCTGCGCTACGTGAATTTCGAGCCCAAGGCCCTGATCCAGGGCTACCGCCGCCTGATCGCCCAGGCCGATCTCAGCGACGCCGAGCGCCAGCTGTTCGGCGCCGAACTGGAGGCGGGTATCCACGGCTACACCTACCTGGAGGACTGATGCTGCATTTCCTGCCCGCCTTCATCAAGGGGCCGCTGGCCCTGCTGGGCTATGTGGTCAACACCCTGTTCTGGTTCCCGCTGGTGCTGGTGGTGGGCCTGGTCAAGCTGCTGCCCGTGGCCGGCCTGAGGCGGGGTTGCAGCGCCCTTCTGGACCGCATCGCCGGGCTGTGGATCAGCATCAACAACCTCAACCAGCGCCTGGTCAGCCGCACCAGGGTCCAGGTCCGCGGCCTGGAGGGCATCAAGCGGAAGGACTGGTACCTGGTCATCGCCAACCACCAATCCTGGGTGGACATACTGGTGCTGCAGCGGCTGTTCAACCGCCGCCTGCCGTTCCTGAAGTTCTTCCTCAAGAAGGAACTGCTGTACGTGCCCTTCCTGGGCCTGGCCTGGTGGGCCCTGGACTTCCCCTTCATGAACCGCCACAGCCGGGCGGAAATCGAAAAGGATCCCAGCCTGGCCGGCAAGGACATCGAGACCACCCGCCAGGCCTGCGAGAAGTTCCGCCACATCCCGGTATCGGTGATGAACTTCGTGGAAGGCACCAGGTTCACCCCCCACAAGCACCGCCACCAGAAGAGCCCCTACCGGCACCTGCTGCGCCCCAGGGCCGGCGGCATGGCCTTCGTGCTCTCGGCCATGGGCGACAAGCTGCACAAGCTGCTGGACGTGACCATCTGCTACCCCAAGGGCATCCCCAGTTTCTGGGACTTCCTGTGCGGCCGGGTCCGGGAGATCCGGGTCGAGGTACGGGTGCTGCCGATTGACGACGGCCTGGTCGGTGATTACTTTAATGACGCCGATTTCAAGGAAGCATTCCAGGATTGGGTCAACCGGCTCTGGGCTGAGAAAGACGAAACCATGGCCAGGCTGGCGGCGCCGGCGGGCCAGAAGCACAATTAGGATCCCATGCTGCATTTTCTGCCGGGCTTCATACTGGCCCCCATCAATATCCTGCTGTTCATCGTCAACACCGTCTGGTGGGGGGGCCTGGTCTGCCTGCTGGCCCTGCCCAAGCTGCTGCTGCCCTACCAGCCCTGGCGCAACGCCGTCACCACCCTGATGGAGCGCTGCGTGGACGGCTGGACCCTGGTCAACCTGGGCATCCTCAGGCTCAGCAACCAGGTGCAGTGGGACGTGCAGGGCCTGGACGGCCTGAAGAAGGACGGCTGGTACCTGATCATGGCCAACCACCTCAGCGGCCTGGACATCATAGTGCTGTTCACCATAGCCCGGGGCCGCATGCCGCTGCCGCGCTTCTTCATCAAGCACGAGCTGCTGCACGTGCCCTTCATGGGCTGGGGCTGCTGGGCCCTGGACATGCCCTTCATGCGTCGCTATTCCACCGGCTACCTGAAGCGGCACCCTGAGAAGAAGGGCCAGGACATAGAGACCACCCGCCGTGCCTGCGAAAAGCTCAGGCACAGGCCCACCACCATGATCAACTTCGTGGAAGGCACCAGGTTCACCCCAGAGAAGCAAAAGAAGCGCCGCTCCCCCTACCGGCACCTGCTGCCCCCCAAGGCCGGCGGCATCGCCTTCACCCTGGCCACCATGGGCCAGCTGTTCGACAAGGTGCTGGACGTGACCCTGGCCTATCCGGAATGCGGCCATGGCAAGGGCAAGGTCACCTGGGCCGCCCTGTCCGGCAGGCTCACCAAGGTGGTGGTGCGCATCGACGCCCAGCCCGCCGACCAGCGCGTCATCGGCGACTACTTCGGCGACGTCACCTTCAAGCGCCAGTTCCAGGGCTGGCTCAGCGAGCGCTGGCAGCGCAAGGACGCCCTGCTGGGTGAACTGAACAAATGAAAAGGGGCCGAATGGCCCCTTTTTCGTCAATCAACCGGATACCTTTTCTTCTTGCAGGCATGCCTGAGTTCCTTCAGGGTGCGCAGCCGTTCCTTCAGCCATTCGCCCTCCTGGGCCCGGTAGCCGGCTCGCAACCTGGAGTTGACGTGCTTTATTTTCTTCTCGACACCGGCACATTGGTACTTGGTGACCTTGGTATCCGTCTTGGCGTGCGCCAGGGTGGGCACCCCAAGGGCCATGATGAGCATCCATGTCCGTATTGGCATTGTTCCTGTCCTTTGATTGGTTGCATCTGTTCACCACCGGCAGGTGGCGAACACCAGGGGCATTTTCCCTGGCTTGATACCGGTTGTGAACAGCTCCAGCCCATCCAGTACAATGGCCCCACTAAATAACGCCTTGTGCTCAGGGACAAAGGAAGAAAAGGATCATGACAATGCGTAACGCCGTTATCGCCTGTGCCGCCCTGCTCTGTTGCTGCTCCATAGTGCAGCAGGTCCAGCCGGTCCAGAACACCAACCTGCGGGACATCTGCATCATCGAGAACCCCGCCACCCGCAACGGCTTCCTCAACCAATACCAGCAATCGCTGCAAAACAGGGGCTACAGCGTCAAGGTCATGCCAAGGGGAACGGGCTTCATGGCATGTCCGTTGATGACCACCTACGAGGGCCATTGGAGCTGGGATCTGGCCCTGTACATGTCCTACGCCAGGCTGGATGTCTACCTGGACGGCAAGCCCGTGGGCCAGGCCCTGTACGACTCCCGCCGTGGCGTCGGTCGCATGGACAAGTTCATCGATGCGGAGACGAAGATAGACGAGCTGGTCAGCCAGCTTTACCCCGCCAGGGGCTGAGACTCGAAACGAAAGCGTTGCTTTCGTGCAGCCGAACGCCGGCACACTGGATGTACCGGCCGGAAGGAAGCGTCACTTTCGTTTACGCCTGTTCGAACTCGTCCAGGGCCGCCGCCAGCTCGTCCAGCTGCAGCTCCGAATAGACCCTGACGCCGTTTTCGGTCAGCAGCCGGGCGGTGACGCCCTGGCCATCGATAAGCCGGCCCGAGAAGGAGCCGTCGTAGATCTGCACGTTGCCGCAGGAGGGGCTGTTGGCCTTGAGCAGGGCGAAGCGGATCTGGTGGCGGCGGCACAGGGCCAGGGCCTGGTCGGCGCCCAGCCGGAAGGCGGCGGTGACGTCCTGGCCGCTGCTGGCAATCACCTGCCCGCCCTGCAACTCGGCGGGCGGGCGGGGTACCGGCAGGCCGCCGGCTACTTCCGGGCAGAGCACCAGCAGCCGTCCCTCGGCGCGCCACCTTTCGATGGCCGGGTGGGACTGGGCCTTGGCCCGGCCGTCGTAGCGGACCGGCTGGCCCAGCAGGCAGGCGGAGATCAGGATCCTTTCCATATAAAAAAGAGGGCCTAAGCCCTCTTCCCTAGCGCCTCAGGCGTCTTTCTTGGCCAGCCAGTTGACCAGCTCGAACAGCTCTTCCTTGGAGCTCACGGAGCCGGTGTTGACCTTGTACTTGCCGTTGATGATCAGGGTCGGCACGCCGTGGACCTCGTTGTTGAGGGTGTTGCGCTGCATCTGCGACAGGCGGCCGTTGATGGAGAAGGAGTTGACGGCGGCGTCGAAGTCCTCGCCCTTGACGCCGGCGGCGACGAAGATGTTGCGGATGTCGTCACGGCTCTTGGGGATCTGGCGCTGCACATGGATGCTGGCGAACAGCTTGGAAGCGACCTGCTCCTCCACGCCCAGCAGCTCCATCACCGCCCAGGCCCGGGACAGCTCCACGCCCATCTCGCGGCCCATGAAGTCCACATGGTTCTTCTGCAGCTTGACGCCTTCCGGCAGCTGACCCTTGAGCTCCTTGATGAAGGGCTCGAAACGGTAGCAGTGGGGGCACAGGAAGGAGAAGTATTCGGTCACCATGGGCTGGGCGCTGGGCGCCGCCATCTTGATGACCTCGTAGTGTTTGCCTTCTTCAAATTGGTTGGCCAGGGCCGCCAGGGGCAGCATCACCAGGGCCAGAAAACCCATCATCAGCTTTTTCATCGTTTTCCTCGCGTGATATTGGCTGCAGCAAGCCTAACACAGCTTTCCATTGCAGATTAACTGCCCCTGTAGAACCCTTTCCTGAACGAAAAGTTCCTTAAGCGTCCTTGGCCAGCAGGTACTTGACCAGGGCATTGAGCTGGGCCTGCTCCGGCACCGCCGCCCGTTTGACCCTGTATTTGCCGGACACCACCAGCTCGGGCAGGTGCTTGATCCGGGCCTGCTGGAAACGCTGCTGCATCCGGTTCTTGAGCAGGGGCACCTGCATGGACTTGAGGGCCAGCTCGAAATCGTCACCGGCCACGCCGGCCGCCACGAACAGGTTGCGGATGTCGGCCAGGGTCTTGGGCCTGGCGTGCCAGACATGGACGCTGTCGAACACCTTGGGCGCCACCCGCTCGGTAACTTCCAGCACTTCCATGACGGCAAAGGCGTCGGTCAGCAGCCTGCCGCTGTTACCGCCAAAGCCGGCGGCGTGGAAACGGCGCAGCGGCACGCCTTCGGGAAGGCTCTGGGCCAGTCCGTGCACCAGGGGCTCGAAGCTGTGGCAATGGGGGCAGAGGAAGGAAAAGTATTCGGCCACCTCGGGGCTGGCGGTGGCCTGGGCCCCTTCGATCACCTCGTAATGCCGGCCTTCCTCGAACTGGGCGGCAAACAGCGGCAACGCCAGCAGCAGCGTTGCCAGAAACAGCAGTCCCTTTTTCATCATGGTCACTCCTTGGGCAAGATTTCCCAAGGATGCCAAGGACCTAGAGACCGGTCAACAAGCGCAGCGGCGGCTCGTCCAGGGCCGCCAGGCATTCCTTGAGGCTGAGGATCTGGTTCTCCCAGTACTTGCCGGAGCTGAACCAGGGGAAGCTCTGGGGAAAGGCCGGATCCGACCAGCGCCTGGCCAGCCAGGCCATGTGGTGGATGATGCGCATGGCCCTGAGCGGCTCCACCAGGTGCAGCTGGCGCTTGTCCAGGGGCATGAACTCCTCGTAGGCCTCGGCCAGCACGCACAGCTGGTCCTCCTGCTCGCTGCGGCTGCCGGACAGCAGCATCCACAGATCCTGCATGGCCGGGCCCATCAGGCTGTCGTCCAGGTCCACGAAGAAGATGCCGTCGGGGCCGTTGAAGAGGTTGCCGGCATGGCAGTCGCCGTGCAGGCGGATGAAGGGCACCTGGGCGTGCTTTTCCCAGGCCAGGGCCACGGCCTCGCAAAGCGGCGACAGTATGGCCTCGAAGGCGGGCCTCAGGTAGTCCGGCAGCAGCTCGGTCTCCATCAACACCTGGCGGGGTTCCAGCAGCATGCGCTCGACGCCGATGGCGGGCCTGTGTTCATAGCCACGGGCGGCGCCCAGGGCATGGATCCGCCCCAGGAAGTGACCCAGGCGTTCCAGCTGGTCCAGGTCGGCCAGCTCCACGGCCCGGCCGCCGCGGCTCTCGTAGAGGGCGAAGCGGTAGCCGTCATGGTGTTGCAGGCTGCGCCCCTCCAGGCGCACCGGCGCCACCACCGGGATCTCCTCATCCACCAGCTCGAAGGCGAAGTCGTGCTCCTCGCGGATCTGGGCGTCGCTCCAGCGCTGGGGCCGGTAGAACTTCACCACCCAGCGCTTGCGGTCCTCGTCCAGGAACTGGTAGACGCGGTTCTCGTAGCTGTTCAGGGGCAGCAGGCCGGAATCGACCCGGACGCCGTGGCTCTCCAGGGCGTCCAGGATCAGATCCGGGCTGAGATCGGCAAAATCGAATTGGCTCATGGGGCTCCCAAGAAAACGCCGGGCTGGGCCCGGCGTCTGTGTTTAGCGCTTGGAGAAGAACCGGGAGTCCGTCTCCACCTTGATATCGGCATTATCCTTGGCCACGGCCTCGAATGCGATATCGGTGATGGGCCGCTTCAGCTCGTAGGGGTCCGCCACCAGGGTGATGGGCAGGGACGCCAGCTCCCCGGAGGCCACCAGCACCTCGCGGTCGCCGCTCCAGGTCCAGCCAGCCGGCAGGCCTTCCACGTCCAGCACGAACACATGGCTGTCCACGTCCTTGTTGAGCAGCTTGATGGTGTAGCTGTTCTCGATCAGGCCCTCGACGTTCTCCCGGTACAGGGCGTTGCGGTCGCGGAGGATGTCCATATGGGCCAGGGAGCGGGTGGCCAGGGTGTAGACGAACAGGCCCAGCATCACCACCATGATGGCGCCATAGCCCAGCAGCTTGGGCCGCACCACATGGGTGTGGCCGCCGGCCAGCTTGTGCTCGGTGGTGTAGCGGATCAGGCCGCGCTCGTAGCCCATCTTGTCCATGACGCCGTCGCAGGCGTCGATACAGGCGCCGCAGTTGATGCACTCGTACTGCAGGCCGTTGCGGATGTCGATGCCGGTGGGGCATACCTGCACGCAGAGATGGCAGTCGATGCAGTCGCCCAGGCCCATGGCCTTGTGGTCCTGCTTGCGGCCACGGGGGCCGCGCTTCTCACCGCGGGCCACGTCATAGCCGACGATGAAGGTGTCCTTGTCGAACATGGCGGACTGGAAGCGGGCATAGGGGCACATGTGGGTACACATGATCTCGCGCATCCAGCCGGCGTTGCCGTAGGTGCAGAAGGCGAAGAAGAGCACCCAGAACACGGGCGCAAAGCTCAGGGCGCCACCGAAGAAGCCGACGAAGACCTCCTCGGCCGGCAGGAAATAGGCCACGAAGGTCAGCGCCGTCAGCAGCGAGAAGGCCAGCCAGCTGGCGTGCTTGGCGCCCTTGCGCCAGATCTTGTTGAAGTCCCAGGGGCTCTGGTCCAGCTTCTTGCGCTGGTTGGCGCTGCCCTCGAACTTCTCCTCGAACCAGATGAAGATAAAGGTCCACACCGTCTGGGGGCACATGTAGCCGCACCAGACCCGGCCCAGGAAGGTGGTCACGAAGAACAGGCCAAAGGCGGCGATGATGAACAGGTAGGCCAGCAACGTGAAGTCCTGGGGCATCAGGGTGATGCCGAACAGGTAGAATTTCTGGTTGACCACGTCCAGCAGTATGCCCTGGCGGTCGCCGTAGGGGATCCAGGGCAGCACCAGGAACAACAGCATCATCAACCAGCCCATGCGCTGGCGGATGCGCTGGTAGACGCCCTGCACCGCCCGCACATAGATGCGGTTGCGGGGGCTGTGGCCGTTGGATTTGCTGGGATCCGGCTGCTGGATCTTGACCTGGGGGGTGACGTCCTTGATGGGGATCTGCTCGCTCATGGCGACCTCTCTCTTTGCCGCATTGCTGCGGGCTGAGTACGACATTGCTCAAAAGGCGACCGGGATATTATACGCGCTTTGGCCTGCCTGTCACAAAAGTGGCATGGAATATACCACTCTATACATTACCACCAGCATAGTAGTCCGGGCGGCCCGGGATCCTGGCCCAGGTCAAATCCGTACCACTTTCATGGCTACTGGATTGAACCGGTTCAATTTGCAGATGACAGCCCATTGAACCGCTGTTATCTATAAGACAGCATCAATCGAATAGTTCAAGCGGCAAATTAACCTATGTCATTCAACAAGGCCGAGCTGCACCTTGGCAAGGGCCAGCGCTACCAGCTGCTGCTGGCGCAGATCATCAGGGGCATCAAGGACGGCAGCCTCAAGGCCGGCGACAAGCTGCCCACCCACCGCCAGCTGGCACGGCAGCTGGAAGTCTCGGTGGGCACCGTCGCCAAGGCCTACCTGGAGGCCCAGCGCCAGGGCTGGCTGGAGGCCAGGGTCGGCGCCGGCACCTATATACGCCGGCACAGCCAGGCCGACATACTGCGGCTCACCGACGACCGCGACCGGGTGCGTTGGGATCTGGGCCTGACCAACAGCCTGCTGGACCGGCAGCCGCAGCTGGTGCAGCGCCATCTCCAGGCCATCACCCAGGACGGCGCCCTGCTGCCGGAGCTGCTCCAGTACCAGCCCAGCCAGGGCATGGAACACCAGCGCCAGGTGGTGGCCGAGCACCTGCTGGCGCGGGGCGTCCAGGCCGGCCGCGAACAGCTGCTGCTCACCAACGGCGCCCAGCACGCCCTGGCCATCGCCCTGCAGTGCCTGTGCCGCCCCGGCGACACCGTGCTGGCCGAGGGGCTCAGCTACCCCGGGCTGATCTCCCTGGCCCAGCACCAGGGCCTGCAGCTGCACGGCCTGGCGCTGGATCTGCAGGGGGTGGTGCCCGACGCCTTGGAGCAGGCCATTACGGCCACCGGCGCCAAGGTGCTGTACCTGAGCCCGACCCTGCAGACCCCCACCAATGCGGTGATGTCCCTGGAAAGGCGCCTGGCCCTGGTCGCCATCGCCCGCCGCCACGGCCTGACCATCATCGAGGACGACAACAACGGCGCCCTCAACCTGGGCCAGCATGTGCCGCTGCAGCAGCTGCTGCCGGCCCGGGTCTGGTACCTGGCCGGGCTGTCCAAGCAGGTGGCCGCCGGCCTGCGCTTCGGCTATCTGGTGGTGCCCGCCGGCGAACAGGAGCAGGCCAGGGACGTGGCCAGGGCCAGCGGCTTCATGGCCGCGCCGCTGATGATGGAGCTGGGCTGCCGACTGCTGGCCAGCGGCGACGCCGCCCAGGCCATGGCCGACCTGCAGAAGGAGATCCAGCAGCGGGCCAGGCTGATGCAGCGGATCTTCGCCGGCACCGATCTGCGCCACAGCTCCGGCGCCTTCTACGGCTGGCTGCCGCTGCCGCCGGGCGTCGGCGCCGACGAGCTGGCCGCCCGGGCCGAGGCAGAGGGGATAAGGGTGCTCACCGCCGGCCATTTCGCGGTGGGCCAGTTCCAGGCCCCCCAGGCCATCCGGTTGTCGCTGACCCTGGTCCAGGACCGGGCCCGGCTGCGCGAGGCCCTGGGCCGGCTCCGTCAGTTGCTGCCCTGAGGCGCCCGGCCGCCCAGGTGGTGGTCGAAATGGTCCAGCAGCAGCCGCACCTTGGGGGACAGGTGGCGGTTGTGGGGATAGAGGGCCCAGACCCCGTCGTCCGCCACCTGGTAAGGCAGCAGCAGGGACACCAGGGCCCCGGAAGCCAGGTGTTCCCGCACGTAGTATTCCGGCAGCTGCACCAGGCCCAGGCCCTTGAGGGCCGCATCGGCCAGGGCCCAGCCGCTGTTGCAGGCCAGCCGGCCGCTCACCCTCACCTCCCTGAGCCGACCCCCTTCCTGGAAACGCCAGTGATCCATGGTGCCCCTCAGGCATTGGTGGCGCTCCAGCTCCGACAGGCTGTGGGGCTCGCCATGGCGGGCCAGGTAATCCGGCGAGGCGCAGACATGGAAGGTACGGGAGGCCAGGCGCCTGGCCATCATCGACGAATCCCCCAGCCGGCCCAGGCGGATGGCCAGATCGAAGCCTTCGGCCACCAGATCCAGCTGGCGGTTGCTGAGCTGGATCTCCACCTCCAGCTCCGGGTAGCGCACCATGAAATCCGTGACCAGGGGCGCTATGGTCCTTTCCCCGTAGACGATGGGCGCGGTCAGGCGCAGCTTGCCCCTGGGCTCCTGCTGCAGGCTGGTCAGGGCCTGCTCCGCCTCGGCCAGGCCGTCCAGCACCTGGCGGCAGTGGCGGTAGAAGAGCTGGCCCTGCTCGGTCACCGACACCTTCCTGGTGGTGCGGTACAGCAGCTTGCTGCCCAGGCGCCGCTCCAGGGCGCCAATCTGCCGGCTCACCTGGGCGGTGGAAATGCCCAAGCGCCGGGCGGCGCCGGTAAAGCTCCGGGTTTCGGCCACGGCCACGAATTCGTTGATGCCCTGCCAGTCCACCATAGCGGCCTCGATTATTACCAAATGGTAAAGGTGAATTGCATTTTGCCGTGATTATAACGGCAGATGCGGGGGTTATACTCCCTCTCACCTTGCGCCGTCCCGGCCGCAATCACCCAAGCCAAGGAGTCGTCCATGACCGAGATGATCAAATCCAGAGCCGCCATTGCCTGGGGCCCCAACCAGCCGCTGTCCATCGAAGAAGTGGACGTCATGCCCCCCAAGGCCGGCGAAGTGCTGGTGCGGGTCGTCGCCTCCGGCGTCTGCCACACCGACGCCTTCACCCTGTCCGGCGAGGATCCGGAAGGCATCTTCCCGGTGATCCTGGGCCACGAGGGGGGCGGCATAGTGGAGGCCGTGGGCGAGGGCGTGACCAGCGTCCAGGTGGGCGACCATGTGATCCCCCTCTACACCCCGGAATGCGGCGAGTGCAAGTTCTGCCTGTCCGGCAAGACCAACCTCTGCCAGAAGATCCGCGAAACCCAGGGCAAGGGCCTGATGCCGGACGGCACCACCCGCTTCTACAAGGACGGCCAGCCCATCTACCACTACATGGGCTGCTCCACCTTCTCCGAATACACGGTGCTGCCGGAGATCTCCCTGGCCAAGGTCAACAAGGACGCGCCCCTGGAAGAGATCTGCCTGCTCGGCTGCGGCGTCACCACCGGCATGGGCGCGGTCATGAACACCGCCAAGGTGGAAGAAGGGGCCACAGTGGCCATCTTCGGCCTGGGCGGCATCGGCCTGTCGGCGGTGATCGGCGCCACCATGGCCAAGGCCGGGCGCATCATCGCCATCGATATCAACGAGAGCAAGTTCGAGCTGGCCCGCAAGCTGGGCGCCACCGACTGTGTCAACCCGACCCAGTACGACAAACCCATCCAGGAGGTCATCATAGAGATGACCGACGGCGGCGTGGACTACTCCTTCGAGTGCATCGGCAACGTCAACGTGATGCGCAGCGCCCTGGAGTGCTGCCACAAGGGCTGGGGCGAGTCGGTGATCATCGGCGTGGCCGGCGCCGGCCAGGAGATCTCCACCCGTCCCTTCCAGCTGGTCACGGGCCGGGTCTGGAAAGGCTCCGCCTTTGGCGGCGTCAAGGGCCGCTCCGAGCTGCCGGGCATCGTCGAGCGCTACATGAAGGGCGAGTTCAGGCTGGACGACTTCATCACCCACACCATGGGCCTGGAGCAGATCAACGACGCCTTCGAGCTGATGCACGAAGGCAAGAGCATCCGCTCGGTTATCCACTTCGACAAATAAGCTGACCGGGGCCCTTGGCCCCGGCACCTTTTTGGAGGTCCCATGACCCTAGAAAACCTGAGCAGCAACAAGAGCTTCGGCGGCTGGCACAAGCAGTATCGCCACCAGTCCCAGGTGCTTGGCTGCGCCATGCGCTTTGCCATCTACCTGCCGCCCCAGGCCAGCAGCAGCCACCCGGTGCCGGTGCTGTACTGGCTGTCGGGCCTGACCTGCACCGACGAAAACTTCTCGCACAAGGCCGGCGCCCAGCGGGTGGCCGCCGAGCTGGGCATGGCCATAGTGGCCCCGGACACCAGCCCCAGGGGCGACGCCGTGGCCGACGATCCCGCCTACGACCTGGGCCAGGGCGCCGGTTTCTACCTGAACGCCACCCAGGCCCCCTGGCGCAGCCACTACCGCATGTACGACTATGTGCTGGACGAACTGCCGGCCCTGGTGGAGTCCCTGTTCCCGGTCACCGGCCGCAGGGCCATCGCCGGCCATTCCATGGGCGGCCACGGCGCCCTGGTGCTGGCCCTGCGCAACCCGGATCGGTTCAGCTCGGTGTCGGCCTTCAGCCCCATCAGCAACCCGGTCAACTGCCCCTGGGGCCAGAAGGCCTTCGCCGCCTACCTGGGCCAGGACAGGGACGCCTGGGCCCAATACGACGCCAGCCTGCTGATGGCCAAGGCCAAACAGCCCCTGCCCGCCCTGGTGGATCAGGGCGAAGCGGACGAGTTCCTGGTCGAGCAACTGAGGCCAGAAGCCCTGGAGGCCGCCGCCCGCCAGAGCGGTTACCCCCTGGAACTCGAGCGCCACGACGGCTACGACCACAGCTACC
This sequence comes from Gallaecimonas sp. GXIMD4217, assembly GCF_038087665.1. GTDB lineage: Bacteria > Pseudomonadota > Gammaproteobacteria > Enterobacterales > Gallaecimonadaceae > Gallaecimonas. The sequence continues at coordinate 3,276,060 of NZ_CP149925.1, forward strand.
ATTTCATCGCCAGCTTTATGGAAAAGCACCTGCGCTTTCACGGCCGCCACCTGGGCCTGTAGGCAGGAAGGCGGCCAAGGCCGCCTTCCTTGTCCCCCCGGAGCCAGGTGCCGCCAGATTGACCGGCTGTCGTGCGGAAGTTACTGTAAGAAAAGGCTTAATTTGACAATACCGGCCATCGCCATGGACGACAGCAACGACAAACTGCACTGGCTGCAGGAGCAGACCCAGTTGGCCCTGGATCGGGCCCAGGCCCTGGAAGGCTGGTACGCGGACAAGATCCGCCCCAAGCGCTTCTGGGCCAGGCACCTGCGCCTGGGCATGCTGGTGTGCGGCGGCCTGGCCGGCCTGATCCCCATGCTGGCCACCGAGACCCTGCCCTGGCTTGGCCAGATCAACGCCATCTGGGCCTCCATCTTCGCCGCCCTGGGCGCCTTCCTGCTGGCGGTGGACCGCTTCTACGGCCACGGCGGCGCCTGGATGCGCTACATCAAGGCCCGCAACGCCGTGGTGTCCCTGCACCAGCAGTTCTACCTGGACTGGCAGATAGAAAAGGCCAGGCTGGCCCTCACCGACCCCGACTTCGACGCCATCCAGGCCTGGCTGGAGCAGGTCAAGGCCTTCCAGCGCGCTCTGGACCAGGTGCTGGCCCAGGACGTGGAGGAATGGATCAGCGCCTTCGAGCAGCAGCTCAAGCAGGCCCCGGCCGGGCTCAAGACCCTGAAATGAAAAAGGCGGCCCAAGCCGCCTTTTTCACGCCACCTGCACCGCCGGCAGCTCGCCGTTGACCACGAAGAACTGGGCGCGGCGGAAGAAGTTGAACTCCGAGGCCGCCGCCCAGCTGTAGGCGCCCATCATCCGCGCCACCAGCAGATCCCCCTCGTTCAGCTCCGGCAGCAGCAACCCTTCGCTGATCACATCGATGCTGTCGCAGGTGGGCCCGGCCAGCACGCTGGCCCGCCAGGGCCCTTCCTTGGCTTCCACGTAGAGCGGATAGGCGGCATCGTCGAACATCAGGCCGTTGAAGGAGCCGTAGACGCCGTCGTCCAGGTAGTACCAGGGCAGGCCCTGGCGCTCCGACAGACCCATGACCCGGGTCACCAGGGTTACGGCATTGGCCACCAGGCAGCGGCCCGGCTCGGCAATCAGCCGCAGGTCCGCCGGCGCCTCGGCCAGGGCCTCGCGGATGGGGGCACAGAAGCTGACCAGATCCGGGCGCTGGCTTTCCTTGACGCCGGGGTGGTAGCTGACCGGGAAGCCGCCGCCGATATCCAGCACCCTGAGCCCATGGCCCTCGGCCCTGGCCTGGCGGATCAGCGCCAGGGAGGTGCGGATGGCCTGGGCGTGGCGCTCGGCCGTCTTCACCTGGGAGCCGACATGGAAGCTCAGCCCGGCCATGGGGATGCCCCAAGCCCTGGCCAGGCTCAGCAGCGGCGCCACCGCCTCCGGCAGGCAGCCGAATTTCTTGGACAGATCCACCTTCAGCTCGGGGTTGGGAAAGCTCACCCGCAGCAGCAGCGCCACCCGCTCGCCATAGGGCCTGAACTTGGCCAGCTCATGGACATTGTCCACCACGAAGGTGCTCACCCCCTGGGCCAGGGCATGGTCGATATCGCCCTGGCGCTTGATGGGATGGCTGTGGATGCAGCGCGCCGCCGGCACCCCCAGGCTGGCCACCAGATCCACCTCGCCGTTGCTGGCCAGGTCGAAGCTGGCCCCTTCCGCCAGCAGGGTCGCCACCACCGCCTCGTGGGGCAGGGGCTTGAGGGCATAGTGCAGCTCCACCCCGGGCAGGGCCTGGCAAAGCTGGCGGTAATTGGCGCGCACGGCGTCGCAGTCCAGCACCTGGACGGGGCCGCCCAGCTGGTCGTGGAGTTGACGGTAGAAGGTGGCCTCGGCGGCCGACAGCAGGAAAGCGGACAGGGCCATGTTGCCTCTCCAACAATGCCGCCCCGGTGGCGGCCCCGGCTGCCAACGCAGCCCAATGGCGCGCATTATCGGCAAATCACCGCCCCCGTCTAACGCAATTTTCTTATCGTCATGAGCTGCCCATTTGCTGCTGGATTGAGCCGGTGCCGAACCAGGGCGCCGGGGCTAAGCTGGAGACAGGCTTACCGGCAAAGGAGGGCGCCATGGCTCTCAGGATCACCTTCCTCGGCGGCGCCGAGACCGTCACCGGCTCCAAGTACCTGGTCAGCACCGGCCGGACCCGGCTCCTGGTGGACTGCGGCCTGTTCCAGGGCTATAAGTGGCTGCGCCGGCGCAACTGGCAGCCGCTGCCCCTGGACTTGGACGAGCTGGACGCGGTGGTGCTGACCCATGCCCACCTGGACCATTCCGGCTACATCCCGCTGCTGTACAAGAAGGGCTTCCGCGGCCCCGTCTACTGCCATGGCGCCACCCGGGATCTGTGCGCCATACTGCTGCCCGATAGCGGCAAGATCCAGGAAGAAGACGCCGACTTCTACGCCAGGCACAAGCTGAGCCGCCACGAATCCCCGGAGCCCCTCTACGACGAGGCCACCGCCGAGCAGAGCCTGTCTCTGTTTCGCGCCGTCGACTTCCACCAGCCCTTCCAGGTCGGCGACATCACACTGCATCTGCAGCCGGCCGGCCATATCCTCGGCGCCGCCAGCGTGATCCTGGCGGCCGAGGGCAAGATGGTGGGCTTTTCCGGCGACCTGGGCCGGGACGACGACGTGCTGATGCCGCCGCCCCAGCCGCTGCCGGAACTGGATCTGCTGCTGCTGGAGTCCACCTACGGCAACCGCCGCCACCCGGAGGTGGATCCCTTCGAGCAGCTGGCCCAGGTGGTCAACAGGACGGTGCAGAAGAAGGGCACCCTGCTGATCCCCAGCTTCGCAGTGGGCCGGGCCCAGGCCCTGCAGCACATGCTGGCGACCCTGATGGCCGACGGCCGCATCCCCAGGATGCCGGTGTTCCTGGACAGCCCCATGGCCATAGACGTCACCGACCTCTACTGCCGGCACCACCATCTGCACCGGCTGGACGCCGAGCAGTGCCGGCAGATGGGCCGGGCCATCACCTGCATCAACGACGTGGAGCAGTCCAAGGCCCTGGCCCAGCAGCACTACCCCCACATCATCATCGCCGGCAGCGGCATGGCCACCGGCGGGCGCATCCTCCACCACATGAAGCGGCTGCTGGCCAACGACAGGACCACGGTGCTGTTCACCGGCTACCAGGCCGGCGGCACCCGCGGCGCCAAGCTGCTGGAGGGAGCGGAGCGCATCAAGATCCACGGCCAGTGGCTGGCCAACAGGGCCGAGATCCAGGTGCTGCACGGCCTGAGCGGCCACGCCGACCATCTGGGCATCATCCGGTGGCTGAAAGGCGCCGGGCTCCAGGGCACCCGCATCTTCCTGGTGCACGGCGATCCGGACGCCCTGGAGGCCATGCGCGATCACCTGCTGCAGAGCACCGAACTGGAGGTGGATATCGCCGGCTACCAGCAGATCCTGACCCTGGGTTGACCCGTTGCCGACAACGGCCGGGGCCTTTTGCGGTAAAGTGGTCTCTCAGCCGTAACGACCTTGCGCCCAGATGAATTTCCTTGCCCACCTGCACATCGCCGACCACTGCCACAGCAGCCTGCTGGGCAACCTGCTGGGCGACTTCGTCAAGGGCGATCCCCACCGGCAGCTGGCCCCCGACGTTGCCAGCGGCGTGATGCTGCACCGCTTCGTGGATTCCTACAGCGACCACCACGCCATCATGACCGAGGCCAAGGCCCTGTTCGAAGGCCGGGCGCGGCGCTTCGCCCCCATCGCCCTGGATCTGTTCTGGGACCATTGCCTGGCAAGGCGCTGGCACGAATTCCACTCCCTGTCCCTGGACGAGTTCTGCCGCCAGGCGCAGCGGCGGGTGCGCCTGGAGCACGTCGGCCCCCTGCCGGAGCGCTACCTGCTGGTCACCGGCAACATGTGGCGAAACCGCTGGCTGGAGTCCTACCTGGAGCTGGCCAACATCGAGCTGGCGCTGCAGCGCATGTCCCTGCGCAGCCCCAGGATGGCCGAACTGGCCGGCTGCTTCCCCTACCTGGCCGCCCATTACCGGCGCCTTGAGGAGCTGTTCGGCCACCTCTACCCGGACGTGCTGGCCGCGGCCCGGGCCCGCGGCCGCTGACGGGCGCTTCCCAATGAAAAGCCCGCCGGTTGGCGGGCTTTCTGGCACTAGGCCTCGGACCTGGCCGGAGACAGTCCCTCGGCCTTGGCCCGCTCCTGTTGCCCTTCCAGGGCCGCCAGGGCCATGGCGATGTTTTCCCGGCCCAGGGAGCGGTAGGCGTCGAAATGACGCTCGTCGAAGAACTGGTTGGCGGTGCTGTCGTTGGGGAAGTGCTCGTCGATGCGGTCGAAGCAGGTCACCTGGCCCGAGGACGCCTCGGTGAGCAGTGCCTTCACGAACAGCAGCCGGCCGACCTTGCCGGAGGCGTAGCGGATCTCGCCCATGACATGGCAGCTCTGGTGCAGGCCGCCCTCGACCCTGGTCAGCGGCGCCGTGTTGAGGTGGATATGGCAGCCGAAGTCGGCATGGGCCCGCTGCAGCAACAGGCCCAGATCCGCCAGCCTGGTCTCGGGATCGGCGCCGGCGTCGCAACTGATGATCAGCGGGCATTCCCGGCGCAGCAGCTCGTACACGCCCAGGTTCTCGAAATGCCCGCCGTCCGACAGCCGCAGCTGGCGGGCGTCTTCCCTGAGGCCGACTCCCAGCATCTCCTTGATCACCAGCCAGAACGGCATATGGCTGAAACGGCTGCCGGCCAGCCTGGGGTGACGCACCCAGAAGCCCAGGCGCAGGTTGAGCAGCGCCATCAGGAAGCTGAGCGACTTGGGGGCGGTGTGGGAGGTGCCCGGATCCACGGCGGCGCCGCTGGTGGTGACCGCCTCGCCCAGGGTCAGGCGCCCGGACTGGAAGGCGGCCGTTTTGGCGAAGCCGCTGGCCGGGTTGCCGCAGTACAGGGGGCTGAGGGTGAAGCTGTCGCCGAGCCGGGATCTGGCCAGGGGCCGGTCGGAGTTGCCGGTGGCCACGGTAGTGTTGAACAGGGCCAGGGGCGCGCCCGTGTCCGGCCTGAGTTCGGCCAGGGGCAGATCCCTGACGCCCTTGCCGCCCGGGTGGAAGAAGGCCCGGGTCAGCTGCGCCAGGTAGTAGCCGTGCATGGAGCTGCGGTTGACGCTGGCGGCCAGGGACAGGATGGTGGCCGAGGCCAGCCATAGCCAGAAGCTCCAGTGTTCGACCACGCCCTTGTGGAACACCAGGTGGTAGCCGAAGGCGGCCAGGCCGTAGAGCATCAGGCTAAGGCCGGCCAGCAACCAGCCGGGCCGGAACTTCAGCTTGATCCTGGCCCGGGACAGGGCCAGGGCGCCCGAGGTCATGGGCACCGCATAGTTGAGGTGCACGCCCAGGCCGGCCAGCCGGGTTCCTTCCAGCAGCGCCGCCAGGCCGTCACCCAGCTGCGCCGCCATCGGCAGGCTGCCCACCAGGGCCAGGGTAATGGCCAGCGCCACCAGCCGCCCCATCAGCCGCCTCTGCCGGAAGTTGTGGACCATGCGGCCGCCGCGCCACAGCGCCATGGTGGGGATGCTGAGCAGGTACAGGCCGAAGCAGAGCCCGGACAGGGCCAGCATCAGCAGGTAGCCGGCGTGGCCCTCTATGGCATCGGACCCGGACAGGTGCCAGCCGTCTGGCCAGGGCAGGGCGCTGTGGGGCAGGCCCGCCAGCCACAGCACCGCCAGCAGCATGGGCAGCAGCACCATCAGGCTGAACAGGACGGAGGCGAAGATGGCGGCGCCCAGGGTGGCGCCGCCCACGTCCTTGCCCGCCACCAGGTAGCTGGCATGGGCGCGCAGCCAGTTCAGGAAGGGCAGCTCGAACAGGCCGCCGTCGTCCCAGCGGTCGCGCTTGCGCCACTGCAGGCTGCCGGCGGTGTAGCCGCCGCCGGACACCGACGACAGGTAGTCCACCCTGTTCAGCCAGCCCTTGTCGACCATCCCCTGCAGCACGCCGAGCTGGAAGCAGGCGGAGCGGATGCCGCCGCCGGAGAAGGCCAGGCCGAGCTGCTCCCGGCCGGGGTCGATGCCGGCGGCCTCGCGGCGCGCCTTCAGCCAGGCGGCCTCGTCCTCGCGGACCCGGGCGAAGTCCTGGGTGTAGTCAGTCATGGTTGCCGTCCTTGGCCAGCAGCTGCCGGGGGCCGGTGCAGCTGGGTGCGCCGGCGTACTGGTAGCCCTGGGGGTTGTCCCTGTGGATCTTCAGGTATTCAAGGATAGCCAGGCGTTCCTCTTCCGTCAGGCGCGGGCCTATCACGCCCCTGGGCAGGGGCTTGCCCTTGGGATCGGCCTGGTGGGCCCGCCACTGGGCCGGGCTGGCCCCGAAGCTGTGGCCGCTGTTGCGGTTGCCGCTGAGGCCGGTGTCGAACCAGAAGCCGTCCCGCTCGCCGTTTGGTGCCGGCACCGACACATAGCCCAGGTGCCTGGGATCGTAGTCGCGGCGGCCCACGAAGAAGCGCGGATCGCGCTCTTCGGCCGGCACCAGCATCTGGTAGAGGCTGGGCACGGAGCCGTTGTGCAGGAAGGGCGGCGTGGCCCAGACCCCGGCCAGGGGCCGCGGCTTGTAACCGGCGATCTGCTGGGGCAGATCCAGGGCGCCGAAGCCCTCCAGGCACTGCTGCTGGGCCTGGTCCAGGTTCTGGTCCCTGTAGTAGCGCTCCTTGACCAGCAGGCCGATCAGGTTCAGGCCCAGGCCCTCGGTGATCCTGGCCGGGTTGATGCCCGCCAGGGTCTGATCGATGCGCTGGCGGCCCTGGTCCAGCTCGAACCAGAGGGCGTCGATCTGGCACTGGCCGTCGCAGCCCAGCTGCGGCGCCGGCTTGCCCTTGCCGTCTGTCGGCATCAGGCCGAATTTGGTCAGTTCGGCGCGGATCTCGGTGGCCGGCAGGGCGGCGAAATCACCGGCCACCAGGGCGTCGATGGCCGGAAACTGCTCGGCCAACCCGGCAAAGGCGGCCCGGGCGGCCGGCTCCAGCTGCTCGTCCGCGGCCAGCTCCTGCAGCCGCATCAGCAGGTCCCTGGCCAGCTGGCGCTTGAACAGGGGCGCCAGCAGCGCCTTGACCTCGGCCTGGTCCAGGCCGGTGGCGGACAGATCATAGGTCTTGTTGATGAAACCCTGGGCGGCATTGGGATCGGTGCCGATGTGATCCAGCGCTATGACCTCGATCAGCCAGTGGTCCTCGGGACCGGCCTTGAGCGGCGCCTCGGCCTGCTGGCGGGCCCGGCTGGCCTGGTGGGGACCATGGCAGCCGGCGCAGTGGCCCTGGAACAGGGCCTGGCCCCTGGCGGCCAGGGTTTGGTCCACGGGGCCGAAGATGTCTTCCGGCCAGGTGGGCGGCGGCAGCTGCTGCAGGGCCCGTTCGATCTGCTCCAGGCCGGCCAGGTTCACCGAGGTGCGAAAGCGCTCGGCGGCCGGCAGCGGCTCGCCCTCAGGCGTGAGCAGGCGGATATCGGCGCCCACGCCCAGGGCCTCGCCGACGTTACGGGCCAGGGGCTGGGCCACGGAGCCGTTGTACTGCACCCAGTTGAACTTCCAGATGTTCCACAGATAGGGGTAGCTGACCGGCGCCGCCGACATCTGCAGGTTGTCGGCGCTGAGGTGGTCACCGAACAGGGTGTTGGCGATGCGGCCCAGGGCGTCGGTGCGGCCGAAGCCTTCCCGGGTGGGGTAGAGGTGGGCCAGGGGGTTGTTCTGCCTGACCGACAGGAAGGCCTTGAGGGTGTTACCCAGCTGGTCGTGGAGCTTGTCGCTGTCGCCGCCCACCTTGGCCGCGAAGCGGTCGAACTTGGCGGGGTTGAGCCAGGTTTCCAACAGGGCGCTGATCAGGGTGGGGCCGAAACTGCCCTTTTCCAGGTCGGTGAAGGCATGCATGGCCTGGCCGCCGTCCACGCGCAGGGCGTAGCGCTTGCCGTCCTTCTCATAGTGCAGCTGCCCGGTGTGGCAGGCGCTGCAGCTGATGTCCAGCACCTCCTCGCCAAGCGCCGGCAGGTAGCGGGCGTTGAAGCCCACCGGCAGCTGGTCGGCGCTGGAGGGATCGAGCAGGAACTTGAAGCGCTGCAGGAAGGCCGGATCGGCGAAACGCTGCTCGGACAGGGGCTGTTCCAGGTTCAGGAACCACCGGTAGCGCAGGGCCGCCTCGCCGGCGCCCTGGGGCATGACGGTGCCCTGGGGGGTCTGGTAGTAGGTCTGGCGGGCCGTCTCGTCCCAGTCGTTGAGGTAGCGGTATTCGTCCACCCGTTCGGCCCTGGGCATGGCCTGCCTGGCGGATTCCACGTAATAGGCGAAGGCCGCCACCGTGGCGATCACCAGCAGCAGTACCAGGATCACCAGTCGCCATAGCCAGCGGGACGCTTTTCCCTTGCTCATGTCGGCTCCTTAAAGGGTCTTGAGGTATTCCAGCAGGGCCGTGCGCTCGGCCTCGCTGAGTTGGCTGCCATAGCGGTGGCCGCCGTTGTCGTTGCCGGGCTCGGCGGTGTCGAACCAGCTCACCTGGTCCGGCGCCAGCACCCGGCTGCTCAGGCCCACGGCCACGGGGTCGAATTCCACCTTGCCCACCGGGAAGCGGGCCGGGCGCTGGCCCGACAGCAGCGCCGCCAGGGTCGGCACCGAGCCGTTGTGCAGGTAGGGGGCCGAGGCCCAGATCCCGCTCAGGGGCCTGGCCTTGTAGGTATAGGGGCGGGTGCTGACCTTGGCGCCGTCCACCTTGTGGGCGCCTTCGAAACCGGCCGCCAGGCTCTCGACCGGGTGGTGGAGCAGGGCGCCGACGGTGGCGTGCAGCACCAGCTCGATGCTGCTGGCCTCTGCGCCCAGCACCGGGCCGGCGGCGTAGAGCAGCTTCTTGCCCTCGAAGGCGCCGCTTTTGGCCCTGGCATTGACGAAGTTGGCGGCCATGGTCGGGTCGGTGCCCACCTCGGCCACCGGCACCGCCGTCGCCTTCAGCTTGCGATGGCCCTGGGTTTCCTCGGCCAGGCCGTGGCAGGACTGGCAATTGGCCTGGTAGAGGGCCTGGCCGCGGCCGGCCAGCTCGCGGTCGATGGCGCCCAGGTGCTGTTCGGGCCAGGCCGGGGCCCTGAGCCGGTACCAGAGGTTCTGGATCTCGGCCAGGTTGTTCACCTCGATGCTGGAGCCGTAGCCCAGGCCGTCGCTGTGGATGTCCAGCTCGCCGAACACCGCCAGGGCGGTGGTGGCGTTCTGCAGCAGCGGGCCGGGCCCGGCATTGGGCGCCGAGGCGTTCCACTGCACCAGATCCAGGTGCGGTGCGTCCCAGAGCACCGGGTAGCTCACCGGCGCATCGGGCTCGCGGCGGTTGTCGGGAATGGCCAGGAAGTCGGCGGTGACGGCATTGAAGATCTGCCCGAAAGCGTCCAGGCGGCCGCGGCCATAGGCATGGCGGGTGGCGTTAAGTTCGGCTCTGGCCACCAGCTTGCGGCTGCGGGCCTCAAGCTCCGCCTTCAGCTTGCCCGGCTCCTCGCCGACGCTGGCGGCGAAGCGGCCGAACTTGGCGGGGTCGGCCAGGGTGGCCTTAAGGGCGGCGATAAACTCATGCTCGAACAGCTGGAAGTCCACCAGGGCCTGGCCGCCGTCGATGTGCAGCGCCTTGCCGCCGCGGTAGATCTGGCCGGAGTGGCAGGCGGAACAGCCGAGGCCCAGCCACTGCCGGCCCTGGTGCGGCGGGGTGCTGGCCAGGCCTATGGGCAGGCCATGGGGGTTGCGTTCGGAGGAACCGGCCTGGGCAAAGCCGAAGCGGGCCAGGTTGCCGGGGCTGGAAAAGGGTTGCTCGCCGTCGGCCCGTTCCAGGGCCAGGAACCAGGGCAGCGGCACTATTCGCGAACCGAAGCTGCTATACCAGGCGATGTCCCGCTGCTTGTCGTCCCAGTTCTGTTCCAGCAGCACCAGGCCACTCTCGGCATGGGTACTGGCCTTTTGCGGCGGCTCACCGCTGCAGCCGGCCAGGCCGGTCATCAAAAAGGCGGCGCCCACCAGGCCGCCGCCCATCACATTCACACCGCTCACCCGCTGCTCCCTGTTGTTCTTGTTGTCATCCCCGCGTTATTGGCCGCAGGTACAAATGGTTAACATATCAGTTCATGATAAATCACATTATTATTAATTGCTTACGAATGGTGAGCGGTCGGACCATGGTGAGGCGGCCACAAAAAAGCCCGCCAATTGGCGGGCTTTTCGCTGTCAGGGCAGGATCTCGCTCACTCGACGGTAACGCTCTTGGCCAGGTTGCGGGGCTGGTCCACGTCGGTGCCCTTGATCACCGCCACGTGGTAGCTGAGCAGCTGCAGCGGCAGCGTATAGAGGATGGGGGCCACCACTTCCTCGCAGTGGGGCACGGCCATCACCTGCATGTTGTCGGCGGGGGCTATGGCGGCGTCCTTGTCGGCGAAGACGTAGAGCTGGCCGCCGCGGGCGCGCACTTCCTCGATGTTGGACTTGAGCTTCTCCACCAGCTCGTTGTTGGGCGCCACTACGATGATCGGCATGTCGGCGTCGATCAGCGCCAGGGGGCCGTGCTTGAGCTCGCCGGCGGCATAGGCCTCGGCGTGGATGTAGCTGATCTCCTTGAGCTTCAGTGCCCCTTCCATGGCGATGGGGTACTGGTCGCCGCGACCCAGGAAGAGGGCATGGTGCTTCTCGGCGAACTGCTCGGCCAGGGTCTTGATGGCGCCGTCCAGACCCAGGGCGGATTCGATCAGGGCCGGCAGCCGGTGCAGGGCGCGGGCGATGTCCGCTTCCTGCTCGGCGCCCAGGGCGCGGCCGCGGCCCAGGGCCACGGTCAGCATCATCAGGGCGGCCAGCTGGGTGGTGAAGGCCTTGGTGGAGGCCACGCCGATCTCGGCGCCGGCCCGGGTCATCAGGGCCATGTCGGACTCGCGCACCAGGGAGCTGCCGGGCACGTTGCAAATGGTCAGGCTCTTGGCGTAGCCCAGCTCCTTGGCCAGGCGCAGGGCGGCCAGGGTGTCGGCGGTCTCGCCGGACTGGGAGATGGTCACCAGCAGGGTGCCGGGGCGGGTCACCGACTTGCGGTAGCGGAACTCGGAGGCGATCTCGATGTTGCAGGGCACCCCGGCCAGGGACTCTATCCAGTAGCGGGCCACCATGCCGGCATGGTAGCTGGTGCCGCAGGCGATGATCTGCACCTGCTCGATGTCGCCGAGGTCGCCCAGGGCCTCCAGGTTGAGCTTGTCCCCCACCAGGCGGCCTTCCAGGGTGTTGCGGATGGCGGTGGGCTGCTCGTAGATCTCCTTGAGCATGTAATGGCGGAACTCGCCCTTGTCGCCGGCGTCGTGCTGGACGTCGGATTCTTTGGCTTCCCGGGTCACCGGCTGGTCGTTCTCGTCGAACACCAGCACCTCGCGGCGGGTCACCTCGGCCACGTCCCCTTCCTCCAGGTAGGCGAAGGTGCGGGTCACCGGCAGCAGCGCCAGCTGATCGGAGGCCACGAAGTTCTCGCCGATACCGAAGCCTATCACCAGCGGGCTGCCGGAACGGGCCACCACCAGGCGCTCGGGATCGCGGTTGTCCACCACCACCATGCCGTAGGCGCCGTGCAGCTGCTTGCGGGCGGCCTTGACGGCGGCCAGCAGGCTGTCGGCGCTCTTCAGCTCGTGGTGCACCAGGTGGGCGATGACCTCGGTGTCGGTCTGGGACAGGAATTCATAGCCGAGTGCCTGCAGGCGGGTGCGCAGGGCTTCGTGGTTCTCGATGATGCCGTTGTGGACCACGGCGATGGTTCCATGTGAAACATGGGGGTGGGCGTTGGCCTCGGAGGGCTCGCCATGGGTGGCCCATCTGGTGTGGGCGATGCCGGTGCCGCCGCTGAGGGGGCTTTCGGCCAGGGCGTCGGCCAGGGACTGCACCTTGCCAAGGCGGCGCACCCGGCCCAGCTGGCCCTTGCCGTCGATCACGGCCACACCGGCCGAGTCATAGCCGCGGTATTCCAGGCGTTTGAGGCCTTCCACCAGGATATCCGCCACGTCCCTTTGCGCCACGGCGCCGACGATGCCACACATAGTTGTTCTCCTCTCAATCCTGCAGGGGGGCGCAGATCAGCTGCACCCCTTGTTGTTCTATGGCCGCCCTGGCGGCCTCGGAAATGCCCTGATCGGTCACCAGGGTGGTGACGGCGCCCCAGGGCAGCTCCAGGTTCGGTATCTTGCGGCCGATCTTGTCGGACTCGGCCAGTATGATGACTTCCCTTGCCACTTCCGCCATGACCCTGGACAAGCCGATCAGCTCGTTGAAGGTGGTGGTGCCCCGCTCCAGGTCGATGCCGTCGGCGCCGATGAAGGCCTGGTCGAAGTCGTAGGCCCGCAGCACCTGCTCCGCCACCTGGCCCTGGAAGGCCTCGGAATGGGGATCCCAGGTGCCGCCGGTCATCAGCAGGGTGGGCTCGTTCTCCAGCTCCCTAAGGGCGTTGGCCACGTTCAGGGAGTTGGTCATCACCACCAGGCCCCGTTTCTGATCCAGGGCCGGGATCATGGCCGCCGTGGTGCGGCCGTAGTCGATGATGATGCGGTTGTGGTCGCGGATGCATTGGGCCGCGGCCCGGCCTATGGCCTGCTTTTGTTTCGAAACCGGGCTGTCGTTGACCACCTCCTTGGGCACAGGTACGGCGCCGCCGTAGCGGCGCAGCAGCAGGCCGTGGCTCTCCATGGCCGCCAGATCCTTGCGGATGGTCACCTCGGAGGTGTCGAAATGGCGGGCCAGGGCGTCGACGCTGACCTGGCCCTGGCTCTCCAGCAGCGACAGTATGTTATGGCGGCGCTGGGCGGTATTGCGCTTGGACATGCTCAACCAGGTTTCGAAACGAAAGCGAATGATAGCGGATCAAAACTTGGCCAGGCAACAACGAAACTGAAATTGCCCTGAACGAAACGCCTCGCCACGAAAAAGGCGGCCCGGGGGCCGCCTTTCGTTTCGAAAGCCAGGCTTATTTCTTCTTGGGGCGCTCCCAACCGGCGATGTGGCGCTGCTTGGCCCTGGCCACCACCAGCTCGCCCTGGGCCACGTCCTTGGCGACGGTGCTGCCGGCGCCCACTGTGGCGCCCTGGCCTATGGTCAACGGCGCCACCAGGGCGGAGTTGGAGCCGATGAAGGCGCCGTCCTCGATGCGGGTCTGGAACTTGTTGGCGCCGTCGTAGTTGCAGGTGATGGTGCCGGCGCCGATGTTGACGCCCTGGCCTATGACCGCATCGCCCAGGTAGCTGAGGTGGTTGGCCTTGGAGCCCTGGCCCAGCACCGCCTTCTTCATCTCCACGAAGTTGCCGACGTGGCTGTCGTCCTGCATCACGGCGCCGGGGCGCAGGCGGGCGTAGGGGCCCAGGGTACAGCCGGCACCCACCTCGGCGTCCTCCAGCATGGAGTTGGCGCGGATCTCGGTGCCGGCCGCCACGGTGCAGTTCTTCAGCACGCAGTTGGGGCCGATGGTGACGCCGTCTGCCAAGGTGACGCTGCCCTCGAACACCACGTTGACGTCGATGATGACATCGTGTCCCACGGTCACCTCGCCGCGCACGTCGATGCGGGCAGGGTCGCGCAATGTGGCGCCGGCCAGCATCAGGCTCTGGGCCTGGCGGGCCTGGTAGCCCCGCTCCAGGGCGGCCAGCTGCACGCGGTTGTTGGCCCCTTCCACCTCCAGGGCGTCCTGGGGGTGCCAGGTGGCGATGGCGCGGGAGTCGTGGTGGGCCATGGCGATGACGTCGGTCAGGTAGTACTCGCCCTGGGCGTTGTCGTTGGAGAGGTTGTCCAGCCAGCGGCGCAGATCGCCGCCCTTGGCGGCCAGGATGCCGGTGTTGACCTCGGTGATGGCCAGCTGCTCGGCATTGGCGTCCTTCTGCTCCACTATGCCGACCACGTCGCCGTCGAAGTCGCGGATGATGCGGCCATAGCCGCTGGGGTCGTCCAGGGTCACGGTCAGCAGGCTGAGGCCGTCTTCGGCGCGGCGCTCCAGCAGCGCCTTGAGGGTCTGGGGGCGGATCAGCGGCACGTCGCCGTACAGCACCAGCACGGTGTCATGGTCGGCAATGGCCGCCATGGCCTGGGCCACGGCGTGGCCGGTGCCCAGCTGTTCGGCCTGCAGGGCCCAGGTCACTTCCTCCCCGGCCAGGGCCTGGCGCATGGCCTCGCCGCCGTGGCCGTAGACCAGGTGGATGCCCTGGGCGCCCAGCTGGTGGGCGGCGTCGATGACGTGCTTGACCATGGGCTTGTGGGCCACGGGGTGCAGCACCTTGGGCAGGCTGGATTTCATGCGGGTGCCCTTGCCGGCGGCAAGGATGATGACCTGGAGGGACATGGGGAAATTCCGTAGCGAACAAACTGCCGGGATTTTCCCACGAGAGGGCCGTAAAAACAAAAAGGCGGCCCAAGGGCCGCCTTTTTCACTCTGACACCTGTCAGCCGATGTGCTTCTTGAGAAGCTCCACCACCCGCAGCTGAGCCATGGCTTTGGCCAGCTCGGTGGCAGCCTGAGCGTAATCGAAATCAGCGCTCGGGTTGGAAATGGCCTTCATGGCCGCTTCCTTGGCTTCCTCGGCAGCGGCTTCGTCGATGTCCTTGGCGCGGATAACGGTATCCGCCAGGATATGGACGTTGCCGGGCTGCACTTCCAGAACACCGCCGGACAGGTACAACAGTTCCTCGTGGCCATGTTGCTTGACCATGCGCAGCATCCCCGGCTTCAGGGCGGTCAGCAGCGGGGCGTGACCGGCCATGATGCCCAGGTCACCCCATTCGCCGGTGACCTGGATGCTTTCGACGCGGCCGGAGAAGATGTTCTTCTCTGCGCTCACGACGTCCAGATGTACTGTCATAGCTGCCATAGGCTCCTCCTATCAGAGCTTGTTGGCTTTCTCGACTGCCTCGTCGATGCTACCAACCATGTAGAAGGCCTGCTCCGGCAGGTGGTCGAATTCACCGGCCAGGATGCCCTTGAAGCCAGCGATGGTGTCCTTCAGGGACACGTACTTACCGGGCGCGCCGGTGAAGACTTCGGCCACGAAGAAGGGCTGGGACAGGAAGCGCTGGATCTTACGAGCACGGGCTACGGTCTGCTTATCTTCGTCGGACAGTTCGTCCATACCCAGGATGGCGATGATGTCCTTCAGCTCCTTGTAGCGCTGCAGAACGGTCTGTACGCCACGGGCCACTTCGTAGTGCTCGGCGCCAACGACCAGGGGGTCGAGCTGGCGGGAGGTGGAGTCCAGGGGATCAACGGCGGGGTAGATACCCAGCTCGGCGATCTGACGGGACAGTACCACTGTGGCGTCCAGGTGGGCGAAGGTGGTCGCCGGGGACGGGTCGGTCAAGTCATCCGCAGGTACGTATACGGCCTGAACGGAGGTGATGGAGCCGGTCTTGGTGGAGGTGATACGCTCCTGCAGGACACCCATCTCCTCGGCCAGGGTCGGCTGGTAACCTACTGCGGAGGGCATACGGCCCAGCAGTGCGGATACCTCGGTACCGGCCAGGGTGTAGCGATAGATGTTGTCGACGAACAGCAGTACGTCGCGACCTTCGTCACGGAACTTCTCGGCCATGGTCAGGCCGGTCAGGGCTACGCGCAGACGGTTACCCGGCGGCTCGTTCATCTGACCGTATACCAGGGATACCTTGTCCAGTACGTTGGACTCGGACATCTCGTGGTAGAAGTCGTTACCCTCACGGGTACGCTCACCAACACCGGCGAATACGGAGTAACCGGAGTGCTCGATGGCGATGTTCCGGATCAGCTCCATCATGTTGACGGTCTTACCTACACCGGCACCACCGAACAGGCCGACCTTACCACCCTTGGCGAAGGGGCATACCAGGTCGATAACCTTGATGCCGGTTTCCAGCAGCTCGGTGGAGCTGGACTGGTCTTCGTAGCTCGGGGCTTCGCGGTGGATGGACCAACGCTCTTCTTCACCGATGGGACCTTTCTCATCGATGGGGGTACCCAGTACGTCCATGATGCGGCCCAGGGTCTGGGTGCCGACCGGAACGGAAATGGGTGCGCCGGAGTTGACGACTTCCTGACCACGCTTCAGACCTTCGGACTGACCCATGGCAATGGTACGAACTACACCGCCGCCCAGCTGCTGCTGAACTTCGAATACCAGGCCGTCCAGTTGGGAGCCTTCGGCATTCAGTTTGAGTGCATCGTAAACCTGAGGTACAGCGTTCTGCGGGAACTCAACGTCCACCACAGCACCGATGACCTGTACGATCTTACCTGTACTCATGATGTTTCCTCTGAACTTAAAATTCTGTTTGCCCTTGCCTTAAACGGCAGCGGCACCGGCAACGATCTCTGAGAGCTCCTGGGTAATCGCGGCCTGACGGGCCTTGTTGTACACCAGTTGCAGCTCATCGATGAGGTTGCCTGCGTTATCGGTTGCCGCCTTCATGGCAACCATCCGCGCTGCCTGCTCGGAAGCGAGGTTTTCCACTACGCCCTGGTACACCTGGGATTCCACGAAGCGCTTGAGGAGCATGTCCAGAAGCTCTTTCGGGTCACCTTCATAGATGTAATCCCAGCGATGGCTGTAGTCCTCGTCCTCGGACTTGGGCAGGGGCAGCAGCTGGTCGACTGTGGGTTCCTGCTTCATGGTGTTCACGAAGTTGTTGTACACCAGGAACAGGCGGTCCAGACGACCTTCATCATATGCTTGCAGCATCACCTGAACGGAACCGATCAAGTCCTGCAGTGACGGCTCATCGCCAAGGCCAGTGGCCTGGGCCATGAGGTTACCGCCGAAACGGTTGAAGAAGGCGGAGCCTTTGCTGCCGATGACAGCAAAATCCACATCCACGCCTTGTTCTTTCCAGGACTTGACGTCCTGGGTCACTTTCTTGAACAGGTTGACGTTCAGGCCACCACAGAGACCGCGGTCGGTAGAGACCACGATATAGCCCACGCGCTTGACCTCGCGCTCCTCCACGTAGGGGTGCTTGTATTCGAGGTTGCCTTGCGCGATGTGGCCGATCACTTGGCGCATGCTCACGGCATAGGGACGGCTATGGGCCATACGCTCCTGCGCACGACGCATCTTGGAAGCCGCCACCATTTCCATGGCGCGCGTGATCTTCTGCGTGCTTTTGACGCTGGCAATCTTGCC
Organism: Gallaecimonas sp. GXIMD4217; assembly: GCF_038087665.1. Taxonomy (GTDB): domain Bacteria; phylum Pseudomonadota; class Gammaproteobacteria; order Enterobacterales; family Gallaecimonadaceae; genus Gallaecimonas. The sequence continues at coordinate 3,293,234 of NZ_CP149925.1, forward strand.
TTTAATCTCTTTTGCGCCGGCCATAACAATTCTCCTGCATCAACGATGGGCCGGTTGCCCGGCCCGGGCGGATTACCAGGTCTGGGTTGCCTTGAACTTGTCCAGGGCGTCTTTCAGACCGTTTTGGATCTCGTCGTTGTAATCGCCTTTCTCGTTGATCTTGGCCAGCAGGTCAGCGTGCTCGGCCTTCATGTAGGCCTGCAGCGCGTCCTCGAAGGCGCCGACCTTGTTCAGTTCGACGTCGTTGAGGTAGCCTTTTTCGGCTGCGAACAGAGACACGGCAGTTTCAGCCACGCTCAGCGGCGCGTACTGCTTCTGCTTCATCAGCTCGGTAACGCGCTGACCGTGCTCCAGCTGGGCGCGGGTGGCGTCATCGAGGTCAGAGGCGAACTGAGCAAAGGCAGCCAGTTCACGGTACTGGGCCAGAGCCAGACGGATACCGCCACCCAGCTTCTTGATGATCTTGGTCTGGGCAGCACCACCTACACGGGATACGGACAGACCGGCGTTCACCGCAGGACGGATACCGGCGTTGAACAGATCGGTTTCCACGAAGATCTGACCGTCGGTGATGGAGATCACGTTGGTCGGTACGAACGCAGAAACGTCACCAGCTTGGGTTTCGATGATCGGCAGGGCAGTCAGAGAGCCGGTTTGGCCTTTGACTTCACCGTTGGTGAAGCGCTCCACGTAATCGGCGGAAACGCGGGCGGCGCGCTCCAGCAGACGGGAGTGGAGGTAGAAAACGTCACCAGGGTAGGCTTCACGGCCCGGCGGACGACGCAGCAGCAGGGAGATCTGACGGTAGGCAACGGCCTGCTTGGACAGGTCGTCGTACACGATCAGGGCATCTTCGCCGCGGTCGCGGAAGTACTCACCCATGGCACAGCCGGCGTAAGGCGCCAGGTACTGCAGGGCGGCAGCTTCGGAGGCGGAGGCAACCACCACGATGGTGTGCTCCAGGGCGCCGTGCTCTTCGAGCTTGCGTACCACGTTGGCGATGGTGGAGGCCTTCTGGCCGATCGCTACGTAGATACACTTAACGCCGGTACCTTTCTGGTTGATGATGGTGTCGATGGCCAGGGCGGTCTTACCGATCTGACGGTCACCGATGATCAGCTCACGCTGACCACGACCGATCGGGATCATGGCGTCGATAGACTTGTAGCCGGTTTGCAGCGGCTGGTCTACGGACTGACGATCGATAACGCCGGGGGCGATGACTTCAACGGGAGAGAAACCGTCGTTGTCGATGCGACCCTTGCCGTCGATGGCTTCACCCAGGGTGTTGACCACACGGCCCAGCAGGCCACGGCCTACCGGTACTTCCAGGATACGGCCGGTGGATTTTACCTTGGTGCCTTCTGCCAGGTCGGCGTACGGACCCATGACCACGGCGCCGACGGAGTCGCGCTCGAGGTTCAGGGCGATGGCGTAGCGGTTGCCCGGCAGTTCAATCATTTCGCCTTGCATGACGTCAGCAAGGCCGTGAATGCGGATGATACCGTCAGACACCGATACGATGGTGCCCTCATCATGCGCTTCACTTACAACCTCGAACTGCTCAATGCGAGATTTGATCAGCTCGGCGATCTCAGTGGAATTCAGTTGCATGCTCTATTCCCCGTTCAGGCTTGCAGCGTGTGTGCCAGACGTCCCAGCTTGCCCTTGACGGTGCTGTCGATGACCAGGTCACCCACCTTCACCAAGGTGCCGGAAATCAGTGATGCGTCGACACTGCATTTCAGCTTAACTTTGCGTGCGAGACGTTTCTCGAGTGCGGCAGCCAGCTTGCTCTGCTCATCAGCGCTCAGCTCGGTGGCGGAAGTCACATCGGCTTCCACTTCCTGGGCGTACTCGTGATGGTACTCGGCAAAGAGTGCCGCAACTGCCGGCAGGGCCGGCAGGCGTTCGTTTTCGGCCATCACCTTCAACAGGTTCTGACCATTCGCGTCCAGTTGCTCACCGCAGATCGTGATCATGGCCTCGGCCTTGTCGGCCTTGGCCAGGTTGCTCTCGAAGATGGCCTGCAGTTTTTCATGCTTGGCCACTTCACCGGCAAAGGTCAGCATGGCTGCCCAGTGATCAACGGCGGCCTTTTCGACCGCGAAATCAAAAGCCGCTTTTGCATAGGGACGAGCAATGGTTACCAGCTCAGACATAAGTCCCCCTATCAAATCTCAGCGACAATCTTGTCCAGAATGTCGCGGTGAGCAGCTTCGTCGATAGAACGCTCGAGAATCTTCTCGGCGCCGGCGATGGCAAGAGCAGCAACCTGCTTGCGCAGCTCTTCTTGAGCCCGCACGCGTTCGGCTTCCACTTCGGCGTGGCCGGCAGCGATGATTTTCGCTTTCTCGGCCTGGGCTTCGGTTTGAGCCTCTTCGATGATCTGCGCCTTGCGCTTGTTAGCCTGTTCGATGATGGCGCTGGCGTCGGTCTTGGCTTCCTTCATGGTGTCGGCAGCCTTGGCCTGGGCCAGTTCCAGGTCTTTTTCAGCGCGGTCGGCGCTGGCCAGACCGTCAGCGATTTTCTTCTGACGCTCTTCGATGGCTTGGATCAGGGGCGGCCATACAAACTTCATGCAGAACCACACGAAGATGATGAAGGACACCAATTGACCCAGCAGGGTGGCGTTGATGTTCACAACGGTTCTCCTCTAGTTAATAAGCTGTGAGGTGTGCCGTTGAAATTAACCTTTCAGCTGGTCCAGGAACGGGTTAGCGAAGGTGAAGAACAGGGCCAGACCAACACCGATCATGGTTACGGCGTCGAGCAGACCGGCAACGATGAACATCTTAACCTGCAGCATGGGAGCCAGTTCAGGTTGACGAGCAGCGCTTTCCAGGAACTTGCCACCCAGCAGACCGAAGCCGATAGCGGTACCCAGGGCACCCAGACCGATCAGCAGAGCAACAGCGATAGCGGTAAAGCCAACGATAGTTTCCATGGTTTTCTCCAGTTTTAATGGTTAATGGTTAAAGCAAAAAACAAAGTTAAATCAGTGATCTTCACTGGCCAGGCTCAGGTACACGATGGTCAGCATCATGAAAATGAAGGCCTGCAGGGTGATGATCAGGATGTGGAATATGGCCCAGGGCACGGACAGGAACCACTGTCCATACCACGGCAGCAGGGCAATCAGGATGAAGATCAGTTCGCCCGCATAGAGGTTACCGAACAGACGCAGCGCCAGTGAGATGGGCTTGGCGATCAGGGTAACGAACTCCAGCAGGAAGTTGACCGGGATAAACAGCGCTTGCACCAGCTTGTTGGGGCTGTTGAAAGGATGCAGGGTCAGTTCCTTCACGAAGCCGCTGACGCCCTTGATCTTGATGGAGTAGAAGATCATCAGGGAGAACACGCCCAGAGACAGCGCAAAGGTGGTGTTCAGGTCAGTGGTGGGTACCACCTTCAGGTAGGAAACGCCGGACAGCGCTGCCGCGTGGGGCAGGAAGTCGACCGGGATCAGATCCATCAGGTTCATCAGGAAGACCCAGACGAAGATGGTCAGAGCCAGCGGCGCGATCAGCTTGGAACGGCCGTGGAAGGTCTCCTTGACGGAGGTGTCCACGAATTCCACCAGCATCTCTACGAAGCATTGGAATTTACCCGGCACTCCGGTATCCGCTTTCTTGGCGACCATCCGGAACAAGCCCAGGAAGGTCATACCAAGTACGAATGAGAAGAGCAGGGTATCGATGTGCCAAGTCCAGAAGCCTTCGCCCGCCGTCAGGTTAGTGAGGTGGTGGACGATGTACTCGGATGGCGTTTGGGGTGCATTACCAGCCATTGTCGGTCCCGTTTTTTATTTCCGTTGAATCAAAACCGGCGCAAACCACTGTGCCATGACGCCTATCCCGTAGGTGGCAAAAAGGGCTCCCATGGCCACGGGAACCCAAAGCAGCACAATGACAAACAGTAAAACAGTCAGGCCTATCTTGAGCGCCTCGCCCTTGTAGAAGCCGTGTACGACTTGCTGGGCGGCCCGCGCTCCGGCCTTGGCAAAAGCCAGTCGGGCAAACACGAAATTAGGGAGTACGCAGATCAACCCGCCCAGAAGGGCCGAGTAGCCTGCCTGTACTCCCCATACTGCTGCACTGATGCAGCTGGCTATCAGGACCACCGCCGCCTGTACCGCCACCAGTTTGTATGCCACCTGGCGACCCGGGCGGGCCAGCTTGTCCGACACCTGTTGCTCCGACCTTTTCCCCGCCCTTTTTGGCCACTTGAGGCGAGGGGGCTAAAAAACTGGCGAAAGTATACCGTTTTGGCCCCCGAATGCAAACCGGATGGGCCCCCACAGCCCCCAGCAGAGCGCCCGGGAAAGCGTTTTCGCAATGTAAGTCTAAACCGTTGTAAACAATGGCATTTTTGGTTTGGGGCTCGTGATAAGGAGGGATAGGCGCGGCAAATTCCTTGCGCCAGGTCATAAAGGGGCGGCGGACAAGGCGAAAAAAGCCCGTTGGCACTGGTTAAACTTTGTGCAGGGCAACAGCTTTTCGCCCTCCCGAGCCGTGCCGGGCTGCCAAGACGGCGCCTTTTGGCAAAGGTAAGGAAATTTCGTATTGAAGGGCGCAAAACTCCTTCTTTAACGCCCAGGTAACAAATCAGCCGTTCATGATGGCGGCGATATCCTCCGGCGCCTTGGCGATGGTCGGTCCCAGCAGCCGATGGCCATCATCGGTGACCAGCACCTCGTCCTCCAGGCGCACCCCGCCAAGGCCCAGCAGCCGTTCGGCGACGCCATAGTCGATGCAGTCCTTGAAGCGGCCCTCGGCGGCCCAGGTTCGGATCAGGGTCTCGTTGAAATAGATCCCCGGCTCCACCGTCATCACCATGCTGGCCTTGAGCGGTCTGGCGAAGCGCAGGCTCTTGTGGCCGAACAGGGGGCTGCGTTCAAGGCCTTCGCCGTAACCCACCAGCTGCTCGCCCAGGCCTTCCATGTCGTGGACATCCAGGCCTATGGGGTGGCCGGTGCCGCACTGGAACACCAGGGCATGGGCGCCCCTGGCCACCAGCTCGGCCGGGGAGCCCTTGAACAGCCCCAGTTCGGTCAGGCCCGCCACCAGGCTCTGGCAGGCACGGTCGTGGACGGCCCTGAAGGGCACCCCGGGCGCCATCAGCTCGATGGCGTCCTGCTGGGCCCTGGCCACCATGGCATAGAGATCGGCCTTGATGCCCTCGAAGGAGCCACCCACAGGGATGGTGCGGGTGATGTCCGAGGCATAGCCCAGGGGCGAGTTGGCGCCGCAGTCGTTGACCACCCAATCGCCCCTTTCCAGGATCTGGTCGTGGCGCTCGTTGTGGAGGATCTCGCCGCGGCGGCTGAAGATCACCGGGTAGGAAAGCTGGCTCTGGTGCCGCGCCACCACTTCCATGATGGCACCGACCACGGCGCTCTCGCGCACCCCGGGCCTGGTCCTGGCCATGGCCACATGGTGCATCTCGGCGGCAAGGGCCAGGGCCTGCTCCAGCTCGGCGATTTCCTCCGGCCCCTTGATGAGGCGCAGCTCTGCCACCGCCCGGATCAGCGGCTCCGACACCAGCTCGCCCAGCCGATCCAGGCCCAGATCCAGCCATTGCATGCGCTGGATCTCATGATCACCCCGGTAGGGCGGCAGCAAATGGAGGCGCCGGCCCCGGTCCCTGGCCTGGCGCAGCAGGGACGGCAGCTCGGCCCTTGGCAGCACGGTGTCGATCCCGGCCCGGGCGGCCTGGTCCGCCAACGCCTCCCTGGGCCCGGTCCAGACAACCGAATCCAGGCCGGGATCGTCACCGACGATCAACGCCTTGCCGACGTCCAGATCCAGGATCAGGGTCAGATCGGGCCTGTCGATTCCACAGAAATAGCGGAAGCTGCCGTCCTGGCGAAAACCGTAGTGGTTGTGCCGGTAGTTCATGCCCACCAGGCCGTTGCCTTGCAGCACCACCAGGCCGCCCTCCAGCCGGGCCGCCAGCGCGGCCCGGCGCTGCACATAGATATCGCTGCTGAACATCACGGTCCCTCCCGGGTCGGTACCCCGTCCACCAGGCGCAGCAGCCCCAAGGGATTGTCGTCCCTCAGCTCAAGAGGCAGCAGCGCCTGGGGCACATCCTGGTAACAGACCGGGCGGCAGAAGCGGCGGATGGCGCCTGTGCCCACGGCCGTGAAACGGCTGTCGGAGCAGGCCGGCCAGGGACCGCCGTGGACCATGGCCGGCGCCACCTCCACACCGGTGGGAAAGCCGTTGAAGATCACCCGGCCGGCCCTGGCTTCCAGATGGGGCAGCAGCTCGGCGACCAGGGCCTGATCGCCCTGGCCATGGAAGACACCAGCGGTGAGCTGGCCGTCCAGCCGCGCCGCCAGCTCGGCGAAACGGCCGGGCTCGGCCCTGACCAGCAGCGAACAGGGGCCGAAGGTCTCCTCCTGCAGCCTCGGCTCGGCCAGCAGGGCATCCAGGCCACATTCCAGCAGGCCGGCGCCGAATTGGGTGCCCTGGCCCTTGGCCGCCACCAGCACCTTGACCCCGGGCAGCCTGCCAAGGACGCCGAACCGGCTCAGGTAGTTGTCGCCGATGCCGGCGGTGAGCATGGGGGCGCCCTCGAAGGCCCTGAGCCGCTCGGCCAGGGCGATACAGAAGGCATCGCCCGCTTCCCCTTGTGGCACCACCACCAGGCCGGGGTTGGTGCAGAACTGGCCGCAGCCCAGGGTGATGGAGGCGGCCAGCTGCTCGGCCAGGGCGGCGCCGGCTTCTGCCAGCTTGCCGGGACAGAAATAGAGGGGGTTCACCGAGCCCATCTCGGCGAACACCGGAATGGGCTCGGCGCGGCTGGCGGCCAGGTCCATCAGCGCCCGGCCGCCGGCCTGGGAGCCGGTAAAGGCCACCGCCTTGACCTGGGGGGCCAGCACCAGCTGCCTGCCCACCTCGATGCCGTCGTCCAGCAGGCAGGCGAAGGCGCCGGCGGGGAAACCGCATTCCGCCACCGCCTGGCTCAGGGCCAACGCCGCCAGCAGCGAGGTGCCGGGATGGGCGGGATGGGCCTTGACCAGCACCGGATTGCCGGCGGCCAGGGCCGAGGCGGTGTCGCCGCCGGCCACCGAGAAAGCCAGGGGGAAGTTGGAGGCGCCGAACACCGCCACCGGGCCCAGGGGCCGCAGCAGGGATCTCAGGTCGGGCCTGGGCAACGGCTGGCGATCGGGCTGGGCCGGATCGATGCGGGCCTCCAGCCAGGAACCCTCCTCCAGCAGGGCGGCAAAGGCCCTGAGCTGGTTGCAGGTGCGGGCCAGCTCGCCCTTGACCCTGGCCTCGGGCAGGCCGGTTTCCAGGGGGGTCAGGGCCACGAAGTCCGCCTCCCGCGCCGCCAGCCTGTCGGCCATGGTTTCGAGCAGCCGGGCCCGTTGCCGGCCCGCACTGGCCGCCAGCACCGGCGCCGCCTGCTTGGCCAGTTCCAGGGCCTCGGCCACCAGGGCGGCGTCGGCGGCCTGGTAGCAGGCGGGCAGGGGCTCGCCGCTGGCCGAATCCCTGGCCTGGAAGCTACGGCCTTGCCCCGCCCGGGGGCGGCCGCCGATCAGGGACAGGCCATCGGGGCTCATGCGGCCTCCTCGCCCGGACCGGGGCGGTTGTCGAGGGCATGGCGGATCAGTGCCAGGGTCTCGGCACGTTCTTCCTGGGTCAGCGGCAGGCGTGGCGGACGCACCTGCTCATTACCCCAGCCCACGGCCTCCTGGGCCAGCTTGATGAGCTGCACGAACTTGGGCACGGTATCCAGGCGCAGCAGCGGCAGGAACCAGGCGTAGAGTTCGAAGGCCTCGTCCAGGCGGCCGGCCATGGCCAGCTCGTAGAGGCGGATGGACTCCTCGGGCAGGGCGTTGACCAGGCCGGCGATCCAGAACCGGGCACCACAGGCCACCCCTTCCAGCAGGCAGTCGTCCACGCCCACGCCCAGGGCCACCTTGTCGCCGATCAGGGCGCGGATGGCGCTGATCCGCCGCGCATCTGTGCTGGATTCCTTGACCGCCTCCACCTTGGCGTGGCGCTCAACCAGCTCGGCTATCTGCGCCGGCTGCAGATCCAGGCCATAGGCCACCGGGTTGTTGTAGAGGATGCAGGGCAGCTCGGTGGATTCGATGACGGCGCCCATATGGGTGCTGAGCTCGCGCCAGTCGGCCGGGTACACATAGGGCGGCAGCACCATCAGGCCCTTGGCGCCCACGTCACGGCAGGCCCTGGCCAGGGCCACCGCCTCCTCGGTGCTCATGGCGGCGATGCCGGGCATCACCGGCACCTCGCCGGCCGCCTCCACGCAGCTCTTCACTACGGCCACCTTCTCGTCGAAGCTCAGCGTCGCCCCTTCGCCCAGGGAGCCGCAGGGGATGATGGCGGTGCTGCCCGCCGCCACCAGCCAGGCCACGTGGCGCTTGAGGAACTCGTGATCCACCTGCAGCTCGGCGGTGAAGGGGGTGGTGATGGCGGGCATGACGCCTGTCCACTGGATGCTCATGTTGACTCCTTGGTGTGTTTAACGGACAGCAGGGTGGCCACCTTGCAGGGCGCCAGGGGCTGGCGCCGGGCCGCCGAGGCGGGCCACCCCTTGAGAAATTGCAGGGCCGGGCCGCAAATCCGGCCCTGGCATTCGCCCATGCCGGCCCGGCACTGGAGCCGGGCCTGGCGGGCGCTTTCACTGAGCTGGATCTCGCCCCAGCTGCTGCCTTCGCAGCGGCAGACCGGGGTTTCCAGGCGGGGCAGGGACCTGATCTCGTCGCGCAGGCCGAAGGCCGACAGCAGCCGCCCGGCCCTTTTGCCGGCCCTGTCCCTGGCCCTTTGCAGGGCGACACTGGGCCGGCCGCAGGCGGCCAGGGCGGCGATCCGGCCTTCCAGCAGCGCCAGCTCGCAGCCGCCGATGCCGGTGGTCTCGCCGGCGCAGTAAAGATCCGGTACCGAGCTGGCCTGGTTGTGGTCCACCAGCACGGCACCCTTGTCGATGGCGCAGCCCAGCAGCTCCGGCAGTTCCAGGTTGGCCACCAGGCCGAAGCCCACCCCCAGGTAGTCGCAGGCCAGCGCCCTTGGCCGGCCGCCCTGGCGCACCAGCACCGACGACAGCCGCCCCTTGCCCCTGGCCTCCAGCACCCAGCTGTCGGGCCTGATCAGGCCTGGCCCCAGGGTTTTCAGCAGCTTGAGGCTTTGCCAGAGGCGGCCGGGATCCCGCAGCAGGGCCAGGCCGGCCCGTAGCAGCGACCAGGTTGTCTGTTGTTCCAGCAGGCACAAAACCCGAGCCCCCTTGGCCTTCAGGGTCTCGGCCGCCGCCAGCAGCAGGGGGCCGCTGCCGGCCAGCACGATGCGCCTGCCCCGAACGTCCAGGCCGCGCTTGGCCAGGGCCTGCAGGGCCCCGGCGCCCGTGACCCCGGGCAGATCCCAGCCAGGGAAGGGCAGCAGCAGCTCCCGGGCGCCCAGGCAGAGGATGGCCTTTTGCGGGCGCACCAGCTCGCCGCCGCCGGGAAATTCGAACAGATAGCCGCCGTCCAGGGCGCCGACGCAGCGCCAGCCGGGCCTGTAGTCCACGGTGCTTCTGGCCAGGCGCGCCAGCCAGGGGCCGGCCTGGGGATGGTCGGGTCCAGCGCCGCGCCAGATCTGGCCGCCCGGGGCCGGCTCCAGATCGCACAGCAGCACCTCCTTGCCCTTTGCGGCGGCGGTGACGGCGGCGGCGATGCCGGCCGGGCCGGCACCTATGACCAGGATCTCCACTTCAGTCACGGGTGCTGACCTCCATGCCGGCGCGCACCAAGAACTGGCAGGCCAGCTGCTCCTTGTGGCCGTCCACCGTCACCCGGCAGCCGAAACAGACGCCCATGCCGCAGAGCGGTGCCCTGGGCTGGCCGCGGCCGTTGCGGCCACAGGGCAGGTTGCGCTCCAACAGCACGGCGGCCAGGGATTGGCCTTCCTCGACCCGCAGCCGCCTGCCGTTCAGCACGATCTCAATGGCCATGGCCAGCTCCAAAGCGATCCGGGGCATAGGGAGCCAGATCCAGTTCCGGCTCCTGGCCGGTGATGGCCTGGGCCAGCAGCCTGGCCGTGGCCGGGGCCGTGGTGATGCCCAGGCCCTCATGGCCGGTGGCTACCCAGAGATTGGGGATGGCCGGCCAGGGCCCCAGCAGGGGCTTGTTGTCCGGGGTGGTGGGCCTGAGGCCGGTCCAGCAGCGCAGCAGCCGCTGCCGGGCCAGGCAGGGTACGAAGCGGGCCGCCTTGTCCAGCATCGCGGTCAATACGTCCATGGCCAGCTGCTGGTCCTCGCCGTCGAACTGGCGGGAGGAGCCGATCAGCCACTGGCCGGTCTCCCTGGGCTGGAGATTGAAGGCCACGGCGGTGCCGTCGGCCTGGGTGCTGTCGTGGTAGCCCAGCTCCACCAGCTGGTGGCGGATGGCGGGCACCTGGCGGCTGGTGATGGCCAGGTGGCCCTTGCGGCCCAGCAGGGGCAGCTCGGGCAGCAGGCGGCGGCTGTCCAGACCGGCGCAGAGCAGGATCCGGCCGGCCTCGACCACCTCGCCACCGGCCAGCACCAGCGCCCCTTCCTCCAGCCGCTGCACTTGGCTGTTGGGCCTGTAGTGGCCGCCCTGGTCCAGGAAGGCGGCCAGCAGGGCGGCGGCGGCGCCGGGCTGGTAGAGGATGGCGTCATCGCGCACCCGCAAGGCCCCGGCCAGGCGGGGGCTGAGGCAGGGCTCCAGGTGGCGCAGGCCGTCCCGGCCCAGGGCTTCGCAGTTGATGCCCTGCTCGTGCAGCAGGGCCTGGCGGGCCTGGGCCGAGGCCATCTGCTCGTCGTCGGCGGCCAGCCAGAGGGTGCCGGCGCGGCGATAGGCAGCGCGCTCGCCCAGCCAACGGCTCTGTTGCCGCCAGAGGCGCACGCCCAGGCGGGTCAGGGCCAGGGTCTGGGGATCGTCATCCATGATCACCAGGTGGCCCATGCCGCGGCTGCTGGTGCCTGTGGCCAGCTGGGCCTGATCCAGCAGCACCGTGCTGAGGCCGGCCTGCTGCAGGGCCAGGGCGCATTGCACCCCGACCATGCCGGCGCCGACCACCGCCAGATCCCAGCTCATGGCAGCAGGCCCAGGCGGTAGGGATCCTCGGCCCCGAAGATCAGCTCGGCCCGGGCCACCACATGGGCGCGGCCGGTGATCAGGGGCCGGATGCGACCGTCCACCAGCTTTTCAAAGCGGCCCTGGAAGAGGCCGCCGGTCAGGGAGGCCTGGCGCCAGCACTGCCCCTCGGCCAGCAGGCCGTCGGCGGCCAGGCAGGCCAGCTTGGCGCTGGTGCCTGTGCCGCAGGGGGATCTGTCCCATTCGCCGCCGGGGCAGAGCACGAAGTTGCGGCCGTCGCAGTGCTTGTCGCCCGGGCCCAGCAGCTCCACGTGGTCGATGGCGGCGCCCTCGGCACCTGTGATGCCCTGCCGGGACAGGGCCGCCATGATGGCGCGGCTGGCGCCAAGCAGGGTTTCCAGGTTGTCCGGCACCAGGGCGAGACCGTGGTCCTGGCAGAGATAGAACCAGTTGCCGCCCCAGGCGATGTCGCCATGGACGGTGCCCAGACCGGGTACCGCCACCTGCACCCGGCGGCGATAGCGCCAGGCCGGCACATTGGCCAGGGTGACGGCGCCGTCACGGCCAAGCTCGGCCTCCACCTCGCCGACCGGGGTGTCCAGGCGCACCGGGCCGGGCCGGATCCGCCCCAGGTGGGCCAGGGTCTGCACCACGCCGATCAGGCCGTGGCCGCACATGCCCAGGTAGCCGACGTTGTTGAAGAAGATCACCGCCCCCTGGCAGTGGGCCTTGTCGCTTTCCAGCAGCATGGCCCCCACCAGCACCTCCGAGCCCCTGGGCTCGGTGAGGATGGCCCGGCGCAGGGCGTCGTGCTCGGTGCGGAAGCGGTGCAGGATCTGCGGCAGTTCGCCATCGCCCAGCAGGGCGCTGGCGTTGAGGACGACCCGGGTGGGCTCCCCCTCGGTATGGGAGTCGATGACGGCAACGGCGGTGGGGAACTGATCCATGGCGATGGGCTCGGCTGCAAGGTTACCGATAGCATCGTTGACTTGCCCCCACTGCTTCTTGCTACATTTTTTTCATCTTGCGAGGGGAATTAACAAAATGGCCATGATGGAGCTGAAAACCCGTTTTGCCGAGCAGATCGGCAGCCCCTGGTTCATGAGCGAGCTGTTCGAGCGGCTGCCGGATCTGGCCTTCAGCATCAAGGACAGGCAGGGCCGCTACGTCGCCGTGAGCCGTTCGCTGCTGGCCCGCTGCGATCTGGACAGTCCCCGCGACGCCGAGGGCAGGACGGCGGCCGAGCTGTGGCCGCCGCACATGGCCGAGCGCTACGACAGCCAGGACAGGGAGCTGTTCGCAACCGGCCAGGCCATCATCGACAACCTGGATCTGACCCTGTACCCGGGCAAGGAGCCGGGCTGGTGCCTGACCAACAAGGTGCCCATACAGGGCCGCGACGGCCAGGTGATCGGCCTGGCCTGCCTGTCGCGGGATCTGCCCGAGGTGTCCAGGGCCGGTCTGGTGGACGAGAGGATGGCCGCCACCATAGATCACATCCACCACCATCTCGGCGAGCCGCTGCGGGTGGAGGAGCTGGCGGCCATGGCCGGACTGAGTGCGGCCCAGTTCGACCGGCGCCTGCGCAAGATCTTCCACCTCAGCGCCGGCCAGTACGTGCTCAAGGCCCGCATCAATGCCGCCACCCGGCTGCTGGCGGGTACCGAGCTGTCGGTGGCCGAGGTGGCCCTGGCCACCGGCTTTTGCGATCAGAGTGCCCTGACCCGGCAGTTCGGCCAGATCACCGGCTTCACCCCCAGGAAATACCGGGACGGGGTACGGGCCGGCAGCATTCCCCACCCCGGCCTGCAGCCATAAAAAAGCCCCTGTATTCAGGGGCTTCTTGTTATTCCTGGCTTTCGCCCAGGTGGCTCAATATGCCGTCCAGCTCGTCCAGGGACGAGTAGCTGATCACCACCTTGCCCTTGCCCTTGGCACCCTGATTGATGGCCACCCTGGCGCCGAGGCGCTCGGAGAGGCGAGTCTGCAGCCGCTCCACGTCCGGGTCGACCTTCTTCTCGACCTTGGCGGGCTTGCCTTCCAGCACCTTGCGCACCAGGGTTTCGGTCTCGCGCACCGACAGGCCCTTGTGGGCGACGGCGCGGGCGGTCTCCACCTGCACGTCCCCTTCCAGGGCCAGCAGGGCCCGGGCATGGCCCATCTCGATGTCGCCGTGCTCCAGCAGCAGCTTGACGTCGTCCTGGAGGCTATTGAGGCGCAGCAGGTTGGTGACCGTGGTGCGGGACTTGCCCACGGCGTCGGCCACCTCCTGGTGGGTGAGCTCGAACTCGGTCATCAGCCGCTTCAGGGCCACGGCCTCTTCCATGGCGTTGAGATCTTCGCGCTGGATGTTCTCGATCAGGGCGATGGCCACGGCGGCCTCGTCCGGTACCTCGCGCACCACGCAGGGTACCTGGTCCAGCTCGGCCAGCTGGGAGGCGCGCCAGCGACGCTCGCCGGCGATGATCTCGTATTTGTCCTGGCCTATGGGGCGCACCACTATGGGCTGGATCACGCCCTGGGCGCGGATGCTGGCGGCCAGCTCCTCCAGGGCGTCCGGCGACATGTCGCGGCGCGGCTGGTACTTGCCCGGCTGCAGGAACTCGATGGGCAGGCGGCGCAGTTCCTTTTCCTTGCCGCCTTCGCTTACGGCCTCGACAGGGGCCGGCTGGGTCTGGGGCGCTTCGCGGGCCTCCTCGCGCTGGCGGGCGGCGCCGCTGGTGGCCAGCAGGGCGTCCAGGCCCCGTCCCAATCCGCGTTGTTTCTTGGCTGCCATGGTCATTCCTTACTGGCCGCTGGCCACGGGCAGTTCCGAGGTGTCTTCGTCGTGGCGGCGCAGGATCTCGCCGGCCAGGGCCAGGTAGGCCTTGGCGCCGTTGGAGGCCTTGTCGTAGTACATCACGGGCGCACCGAAGCTGGGCGCCTCCGCCAGGCGGACGTTGCGGGGGATGACGGTGCGATAGACCTTGTCGCCGAAGTGGGCTTTCAGCTGATCGGACACATCATTGGCCAGGCGATTGCGGGCGTCGAACATGGTGCGCAGTATGCCTTCGATCTGCAGCTGGGGATTGACCACGGCGGCCAGCTTGCTGATGGTGTCCATCAGGGCGGTCAGGCCCTCCAGGGCATAGTATTCGCACTGCATGGGCACCAGCACCGAGTCGGCGGCGGACATGGCGTTGACGGTCAGCAGGTTCAGCGACGGCGGGCAGTCGATGAAGATGTAGTCGTACTGGTCCTGGACCTTTTCCAGGGCGCTGCGCAGCCGCACTTCCCGGGCGAAGAATTCGATCATCTTCACCTCGGCGGCGGTCACGTCGGCGTTGGCGGCGATCAGGTGGTAGCCACCGGCGGTCTCGGACACCACCACTTCTTCCACGGGCTTTTCGTCCACCAGCAGATCGTAGGCTGTGTGCTCTACTTCGTACTTGTCGACGCCGCTGCCCATGGTGGCATTGCCCTGGGGATCCAGGTCGATCAAGAGGACGCGACGCTTGGTGGCGGCCAGGGAGGCCGACAAGTTGACACTGGTGGTGGTTTTGCCCACGCCGCCTTTCTGGTTGGCGACGGCAATGACTTTTGCCACGGTCTTCCCTTATCGATTCTGTTTCTGTTGGTATCCTATCGCGAACAGGTGCCGCTGACCATCCAGGCCGGGTACCTGCAGGGGATATTCGGCCCTGAGTTCAAAGGCCTCGGGCAGGGCCTGGAGCTCGCCGTCGGGATACTGGCCCTTCATGGCCAAAAAGACGCCGCTCTCATCGGTAAGATGCCCGCACCAGCTCAACATGTCGTCAATGGAGGCGAAGGCGCGGCTGACCACGGCGGCGTAAGGCGCCTCGGGCCTGTGTTCCTCGACCCGGCTCTGCACGGCGGTGACGTTGTTGATGCCCAGTTCGTGGCAGGTCTGGCGGATAAAGCGGATGCGCTTGCCCAGGGAGTCCAGCAGCACGAACTGGTGATCGGGGTTCACTATGGCCAGGGGCAATCCGGGCAGGCCGGGGCCCGTGCCCACGTCGATGATGGTGCCCGCGGCAGGCAGGTGGGGGCTCACCACCAGGCTGTCCACTATGTGCTTGGCCACCATCTCCCGGGGATCCCGCACCGAGGTCAGGTTGTAGGCCTTGTTCCACTTGTCCAGCTGCTGCACCAGGCGCACCAGCAGGGCGCGCTGCTCGTCGCTGACGTCCAGGCTGGTCTGGGCCAGCAGTTCATCCAATCGGGCTCGCAGCATCAGGCAGACTTCCTCAACAGGCCGTGTTTCTTCAGGTAGACCAGCAGCAGGGAGATGGCCGCCGGGGTGACGCCGGAGATCCTCGAGGCCTGGCCTATGGTTTCCGGGCGGGCGTCGCTGAGCTTGGCCACCACCTCGTTGGACAGGCCCTTGACCTGGCTGTAGTCGAGATCGATGGGCAGCAGGCTGTGTTCGTTGCGCAGGATCTTGGCGATCTCGTCCTTCTGGCGCTCGATGTAGCCGGCGTACTTGGTCTGGATCTCCACCTGCTCGGCGGCCTGTTCGTGGTCGAGGCCGGGGCCGAAACCGTCGATGCTCATCAGCTGCTCATAGCTCATCTCAGGCCGGCGCAGCAGCTCTTCGAGGCTGGCTTCCTTGGTCAGCGGGCTCTTCAGCATGGCATTGAGCCGCTCGGCCTGCTCGCAGCCCGGGTGGGCATAGGCGCCACGCAGGCGCTGGGCCTCCCGTTCGATCTGCTCCACCTTGTCGCTGAACAGCGCCCAGCGGTGGTCGTCCACCAGGCCCAGCTCGCGGCCCTTTTCGGTCAGGCGCAGGTCGGCATTGTCCTCGCGCAGCAGCAGCCGGTATTCGGCGCGGCTGGTGAACATGCGGTAGGGCTCCTTGGTGCCCAGGGTGGTGAGATCGTCGATCAACACCCCCATGTAGGCCTGGTCGCGCCGGGGTGCCCAGCCTTCCTGGTCGGTGGCGAAGCGGGCGGCGTTGAGGCCGGCGATCAGGCCCTGGGCGCCGGCTTCCTCGTAACCTGTGGTGCCGTTGATCTGGCCGGCGAAGAACAGCCCCTTCATGTGCTTGGTTTCAAAGGTGTTCTTCAGGTCGCGCGGATCGAAAAAGTCGTATTCGATGGCGTAGCCTGGCCGGGTGATATGGGCGTTTTCCATGCCACGGATGGAGTGGACTATGGCCACCTGTACGTCGAAGGGCAGGGAGGTGGAGATGCCGTTGGGGTAGACCTCGTGGGTGGTCAGGCCCTCGGGTTCGATGAAGATCTGGTGCGACTGCTTGTCGGCAAAACGGACGATCTTGTCCTCGATGGACGGGCAGTAGCGAGGACCTATTCCTTCGATCACGCCGGCGTACATGGGGCTGCGATCCAGGTTGTTGCGGATCACCTCATGGGTGCCTTCGTTGGTGTGGGTGATCCAGCAGGAGATCTGCTGTGGATGCTGGTCGCGGCTGCCGATGAAGGAGAACACCGGGGTCGGAGTATCGCCGGGCTGTTCGTCCATCACCGAGAAATCGATGCTGCGGGCGTCGATGCGGGGCGGGGTGCCGGTCTTGAGGCGATCGACGCGAAACGGCAGCTCACGCAGGCGCTGGGCCAGGGCATTGGCGGGGGGATCACCGGCCCGGCCTCCCTGGTAGTTGTCCATGCCGATGTGGATCTGGCCACCCAGGAAGGTGCCCACGGTCAGCACCACGGAACGGGCATACAGCTTGAGGCCCATCTGGGTCACCACGCCCTGCACCTGATCGCCTTCAACGATCAGATCGACGCAGGCCTGCTGGAAGATGGTCAGGTTGGGCTGGTTTTCCAGGCTGTGTCGTACCGCCGCCTTGTAGAGGGCGCGATCGGCCTGGGCACGGGTAGCCCGGACGGCGGGGCCCTTGGAGGCATTGAGGGTACGGAACTGGATCCCGCCGCGATCGATGGCCTGGGCCATGATCCCGCCCAGGGCGTCGATCTCCTTGACCAGATGACCCTTGCCGATGCCACCAATGGCCGGGTTACAGGACATCTGTCCCAGGGTGTCGATGTTGTGAGTCAACAAGAGGGTGGTACGGCCCATACGTGCCGCGGCCAGCGCGGCCTCTGTGCCCGCATGGCCACCACCTACAACGATCACATCGAAGCGATCCTGATACCGCATCCCGTCACCTTTTTACGCAAACCAAAGCCAAGAAGGAAAAGCCCTACATTGTAGATCGGAAGCAGGTATCGCTGGAAGTGGATAGGATCGCGGCGGATCCCAGTATTAGATCAAAGATCTTTTTAAAGATCCTTATTGTTTGATCTATTAGATCCTCGTCGATCTGTGGGTAAGCCTAAAAAGCCTATGTATGGCAGGATCTTGGGCGCGATCGCAGCTTGTGGAAAGATCGGGATCTAAGGGGGGATTGCCTGGGATCTAAATGGCGCTTTATCCACAGCACCCAGGAGGAGGTGATCTTATCCTTGGGGAAAAACCAGTTTGTTCACACAAAAGATCATGGTTTATCCACAATAAAAAAGCCGGAGGATCTCCGGCTGTGGAAGACCAAGGTGTTCAGATCCTGTCCAGATGATCCTTCAGCCAGGCCTCGGCGGTTTCTTCCGGCAGGGCCGGATCCTGGACATCGATATCCAGCCTTGGCCAAAGGGGTTTGGCCTGGCAGGCCAGCAGCTGTTGCTCCAGGGTTTTGCCGCCCTGGCAGAAGGTGTCGTAGCTGGAGTCGCCCAGGGCGAAGACGGCAAAGCGCACCAGGCCGAGGTCGGGCTGGCTGGCCAGTTGCTCGGAAAAGGGCTGGATGTTGTCCGGCAGTTCGCCGGCGCCATGGGTGGAGGTGCAGATCAGCCAGGTGCCTTCCCTGGGCAGTTGGGCCAGTGTGGGCTCCAGGTGGATCTGGGGATCGTGGCCCTGGGCCTTGAGCAGATCGGCCAGGGCGTCGGCCACGTACTCGGCGGCGCCCAGCATGGACCCCACCAGGATATGGATCTGAGACAAGTGATTCTCCTGCGAATGCCAGTTTGGGGCCCATCATAGGGGCTGGCCGGTTGGCTGTCAGCCGTCTGGATCAAATGGCCTTCATGCTGAAGCGGTGTTCCTTGAAGCGGAAGATGACGCCCCTGGGGGTGATCTCCTCCAGCAGCAGATCCGGGGTGATCCGCTGGCCCTGGCGGCGCATGCGGCCGTTGATCTTCACCCGCCTGTCTTCGGCCTGCTGGGTATAGATGTGTACCGAGAACTGCAGCGCCGGCAGCTGGCGCTGCACCTCCACCGGCAGCTTGCGCCAGTCCATGATCTGCTCGACGCTGTCCTGCTCCTGCTCCTGCTCCTGCTCCTGCTCCTGCTCCTGCTCCTGCTCCTCGGCAACTTCCATGCTGGCCTGGGGGGCGGGGGCCGTTGTCGGGTTCTGGTCGGGAGCGGCCTGGCCAGGCTCCGGGCTGGGGACTTCCCGGGGGCGCTTGTCGGGGAGGCTGGCCGCCGGCAGGGCCACGGCCTGTTGCGGTGACGTTGTTTCGGCCTGGATTGGGGTGGCGTCCCTTGCCAGCAGGGCCTGCTCCTGCGCCTCGTCGTATTGGGGAGGCTGCACCCTGACCGCCCTGGCCAGCTGCAGCGGATCGTCGCTGCCGGTCAGGGAGAGCAGATCCGGCTTCTGGGCCTGGGGGCCTGCCGTGGTGATCTGGCTGTTATCGGCCCTTGGCCAGTGGTTGGCGCCCAGGTATGCCCCCAAAACAAGCAGCAGCAAACCCAGCAGCCAGGGCAGGCGGCTCGAGCGGGCTTGAGGCGGTGGCGGCTCGGGCTGCTGCCAATGCAGCAGATCCGGCGCCTGTTCCTGGCGCTGTTGCCGCTGGGATTGCTTGAGCACCTCCAGTATGTACGACAAGGTCAGCCTCCTTCCGCCAGCAACAACTGCGGCTGCTGGCCGTCGGCCAGGGTGTTGAGGTGGATGGTGGTCTGCGGGCCGACGACGCCATCGGCCTTGATGCCCTGGCTGAACTGGAACTGGCGGACCTGGCGGACCAGCCGGTCATCATAAAAATAGGTGTCTTCGCCATAGGGGCTTCGCTTCTGCAGGGCCGCCAGGCGCTGATCCAGCCAGCGGATCTGGGACCCGGCGCTGCCGGGGCGGATCGGGCTGTCGTAGCCGGGCGGCATCTGCCAAAACAGGGTGTAGCTGCCCGGCCACCACAGGGCCAGGGCATCCAGCTCCACCTGCTTCATTTCTCCCGCCAGCAGGATCTGCGCCCTGTGCCCGGTCATGCTGAGCAGGGTGACATGGAACTCCTGGCCGTCGGCATTGAACATCTTGAGCACCGCCGGGCGGTTCAGGCGCCGCAGGGAATCGATGTCCCCCTGCTGGAACAGGCAGCCCAGGCCGTGCTCCCGGGCAAACTGGCAGACGATGGGATTGTCGGCCGGCTTGTAGTCCAGGCCCCAGAGCTTGAACAGGGCCCGGTAGGCGATGGCGGCGTTGAGCTCCAGGGGGATGTCTTCCGGCCATTGCCAGTTGGCGGGGTTACTGAGCAGCGGCTCCGGGGCTGGTGGCTGTTCGGGTTCGGGCTGTGGAGCCGGCGTTGCTGGCAGTGCCAGGGGCACGGGCTGGCGGGCCTGTTCAAGGCTCATGGGGGATGTCAGCCAGCTCGGATTGAAGTAAAGCGCGGCGGCAAAGGAGGCGGCGGCTAGGGAAGCACCACCCAGCAGCCATCTCGGCAGGCCAGTACCCGGCTGAGGCCTGACCGGCTTGGCCCTGATGCCGAATACCTCCCTGGCGGCTTTTTCCAGGGTGCTTCTTTTGACCTTGGTATGGCGATGCACATAGGTGCCGAGCAGAGCCCTGTCGCACAGCACGTTGACCAGGCGGGGAATGCCGCCGGTAAGGCGGTGCAGGCGTTTCACAATGGCCGGACTGAACAGCTCCCCCTCCAGGCCGGCGATGCTGAGGCGATGCTTCACATAGGCCTGGAGTTCGGGCTCGGAAAGGGGGCCCAGGTGAAAGCGGGCGGTGATGCGCTGGGCCAGTTGCCGCAGCTCCGGCTTTTCCAGTTTGTCCAACAGCTCCGGCTGGCCAAGCAGGATGATCTGCAGCAGCTTGCTGGTGTTGGTTTCCAGGTTGGTCAGCAGCCGCAGCTGCTCCAGCACGTCGCCACTGAGGTTCTGGGCCTCGTCGATGATCAGTACCGTATGCCCGCCCTGGGCATGGGTCTTGAGCAGGTGCTGGTTGAGGGCATCCACATAGTATTTGAGGCGTTCTTCCCGGTCCGGGTAGGGGATGCGCAGCTCATCGCAGATGGCCTGCAGCAGCTCCAGCACGCTGAACTTGGGGTTGAGGATCACCGCCAGCTCGGTGTTGTCCGGCAGCTGCTCCAGCAGGCAACGGCAAACGGTGGTCTTGCCGGTGCCCACTTCGCCGGTCAGCAGCACGAAACCGCTGTTGTTCTGGATGCCGTACAGCAGGTGGGCCAGGGCTTCCCGGTGTTGCTGGCTCAGGTACAGGTACCTGGGGTCCGGTGCAATGGAAAACGGCGGCTCGCTCAGACCAAAGTAGTTGTTGTACATGGTGGCACCCGGGCGTTCATTTAGCTTAAGTATATTTTTGATTTGCCGGCCTGCCCGGATCGGGCCCTATGCCCATGTGAAGGAGCTGTGATCCAGGGCCCGCGGTCGGCGTTGCCCCTGGACTACACTAGGAAAGTACCAAGAGAGGGATAAAAAGGCTGGAACCCATGAGTGAAGGGCGCAATAACAGCCTCCCGGTTAGGAAGGCACTCTTTCTGGATGTGTCACCGTCTGAACGGCTCCCTGCCCTGGATTTTGCCGGCTGGTCCGTGGACAGGGTCACCGACCCCGGCCTGGCCAAGGAAAAGCTCAGGGAGCAGGAATACCATGTGGGCCTGGCTCACCTCAGCGATCTGACCGATGAGTTGCAGGATGAAATAGAGGAACTGTTCTGCAATGGTCAGAGAACGGCCTGGATAGCCCTGACCCATCCGGAAGACCTCGGTAATCACGACTTCTGCCGACTGCTCTACGAATACTTCTACGACTACTACACCCTGCCCCTGCCCGATAACCCCACCCAGCTCAAGGCCACTCTGGGCCATGCCTATGGCCTGGCCAAGCTGCGCAAGCTCGGTGAGGTGCAGCTGTCGCACCTGGACGAGTGCCAGATGGTGGGCGCCAGCGATGCCATTCGCCATATCTTCCGGCAGATCCGCAAGGTCGCCAACGTGGACGCGCCCGTCCTGATCCGCGGTGAGAGCGGCACCGGCAAGGAGCTGATCGCCAAGGCCATCCACCAGCGCTCCAGTCGTCGCCATCAGCCCTTTGTGGCGGTCAACTGCGGGGCCCTGCCGGATACCCTGATCCACTCGGAGCTGTTCGGCCACGAAAAGGGCTCCTTCACCGGCGCCCACAAGCGCAAGATCGGCCGCATCGAGGCGGCCCAGGGCGGCACCATCTTCCTGGACGAAATGGGCGACCTGCCGCTGGATCTGCAGGTGAACCTGCTGCGCTTTTTGCAGGAAAGCACCATAGAGCGGGTGGGCAGCAACGACAGCCTGCCCATAGACGCCCGGGTGATCGTGGCCACCAATGTGGATCTGGAAAAGGCGGTGGAGCAGGGCCGTTTCCGTGAAGATCTCTACTACCGCCTCAATGTGCTGCGCATCGAGGTGCCCAGGCTGGCGGATCGTAACGGTGACATAGAGCTGCTGGCGCGCTTTTTCTTCCAGAAGTTCAAGCTGGACAGCAATGTGCTGGCCAAGGGCTTCAGCCAGCGTGCCATCCACGCCATGAACCACTACAGCTGGCCTGGCAATGTGCGTGAAATGATCAACCGTATCCGCAGGGCCCTGGTGATGAGCGAGAACCGCCTGATCACCCCGGAAGATCTCGGCCTCAAGGCCAGCGACAGCCGCACCGTGGTACCGTCCCTGGAAGAGTCACGCAACCTGGCGGAGAAGGAGGCCATTCTGGGCGCCCTGTCGTTCTGCCAGAACAATATTTCCGAGACGGCCCGCTGCCTGGAGGTGTCGCGGGTGACCCTTTACCGGCTGATGGACAAGTACGAGATCCGCTGAATCTGTAAAGCTGTATCAGCACTGAAACAAAAAAAGCGGCCCTGGCGGCCGCTTTTATCTTGTTTGCCTTGGAGATCAGTACCTTGTCTAACTGGCACTATGCTTGCCTCGATCTTCTGTGGATGTCGTAACGAGAGATCACGCCAGTGGCACGGAGTCAATTGCACCATATAGAACTCAACCCTGGCGCCAGGGAGCGATTCCGGCAGCAGGCGGCCTGTACCCGTCGCCTGCTGTACGGCGCCGCCCTGGCCAACCACAGGGACCGCCTCAAGCTCCTTTACGGTGAGCAGACCGTCGTCCTGTGGGACGAATGCTGTGGCCGTTGTCACCATCCCCTGGACTGATAGCCGGATTGTGAGCCTCTTCTCAAAAGGCGAACTTTTGAACAAAGGTAGCCAGGCTAGTGGAGCCATCAGTCTTGCTACCGCAATCCCTAATAAACTCATTCTGTTAGCGCTGCTTTTGCCCTGCAGGGTTAGTATTCACTAGTCGACACTGCCCTTGGGCAAGCCCGCCCTGTATATTTTTCATTCATCTTGGCCGTGATAGAGTGCCGGTCCGCTTCGAACAAAGAGGCGGTATAAGGTCGCTTACGGCAGGACGAGTCGATGTGTATCGACCGGCCGTATGAGCCGACAGGATGTAGCGCAAGCGCCACAGATTGACCAAGAAAGATCCTCTCCCGAAAAGGCAAACTCCGTGTAAGCGGAGGGCGCAAAGCCATGGGTCCCACGTGGACAGCCAGGCTGCCGAAAGAGAGAATCCCGTCAATGGGCCGGCGCCTGTTTGAGGATCTTTCCCCTGTATTTTGGAGGAAGACCCTTGAAAGCCGTGCCGACTCACAAGAACAAGATCCTCGCCGCCCTGGGGCTGAGCACCGCCCTGCTGGGCCCATCTTATGCGGCCGTAACCCCGGCCTTGGGCGAGGAGCGAGTCCTCGTCATGATGGTGAACTTCCAGGACGATCCCGACAACAAGCCCTGGTCAATGGACGAGATCCAGAAGGCGGTTTTTCAAGATACCAGTGATTTTTATCAGGATGCCTCGGCCAACCAGCTATGGCTCAGTGGCGATGTCAATGACTGGCATACGGTGTCGTTGGACAGTACCCAGTGCGATATCAATGAACTGGCGTCTCAGGCAAACGGCCAGGCCTTATCGAATGGCTATGATGCCGCCGACTACGATCTGGTGATCTATTTCCACCCCAAGAATGCCTGCGGCTGGGCCGGTCAGGGAACTGTCGGTAGCCATGGCCGCCGAGTGTTCATGAACGGCTCCAAAGGCCTGGGCACCCTGGGCCATGAGATAGGTCACACCTTTGGCTTGCGTCATGCCCATGGTTTGGATTGCGGCGATCAGGTGACTGAGGGGAATTGCCGCAGCTTCGAATACGGTGATCTGTACGACATCATGGGTACTGGGGTTGCGTATCTGTCGGTCTTCAACCAGGAGCTGCTCGGTTGGCAGCCTGATGTCCAGGTCGCCACCAATGGCCTTTACGAACTGTCCCCTTTTACCAGCGATACCGGTCCCGTTGCTCTGAAAGTGCCAGCCGGCGTGGATGAGCAAAGTGGTGCTCAGCGGTGGCTTTATCTCGAATATCGACAAGCCGATGGGTATGACGCCTGGATGGTGGAACGGACAACAGCAACGTCCGGCATCCTGGTACGTAGTGTCGTGGAAGGCGACGCCAACAGCAGTATGCTGTTGGATATGACGCCGGGGTCCGATTTGATCCGAGACTTCAATGATGCGGCCCTGGTCACTGGCCAGTATTATGTCGATCCCCAGTCCGGTGCCAGCATCAGTGTCGAATCCGTCTCGGCGACGGGGGCCACCGTCTATGTCAACGCATCCGAGCCGCAATGTGTCAGCATGCAGCCCAGCCTTGCCCTTGAACCAGCGGTAAGCGACGCCCTCAATGCCGGGGCCAGCTACACCTACCAGGTGACTGTGGCCAATAACGACGATACCCAGTGCCAGGCAAGGTCCTTCGCGCTTTCAAGTGAGCTTCCTGCCGGCTGGTCCGGGAGCTTTGCAGCCACGAATATGACGTTGGCGCCTGGTGAGTCGACCACTGCCAGCTTTTCCGTCACTTCAGACCGTCAGGCTGGTGCAGGCGACTACGAGTTGCTGATCGAGGTCACGTCCGACGGCAAGTCCACCACTGCTCCGGCGACCTTTGTCGTGGTGGCAGAAAACAGTGTGCCAATGGCATTGAATGATGAAGCTGCGACCGGCTTTGAACAGCCGGTTACCATTGCGGTGCTGGCCAACGACAAGGATCCCGACGGCGACCCCCTGGCCGTGACCGCTGTGAGCGGTGTCAACGGCAGTGCTCGCATCAACAATGACGGCACCATTACTTTCACGCCCGCGCTTGGCTTTAGTGGCTCCGAGGTATTCAATTACAGCATTTCCGACGGCCGTGGTGGCAGCGCCTCGGCGCTGGTCACGGTGACTGTTGCCGAACCGGCCAACCAGGCGCCCAGAGCGGCAAACGACGAGGCCAGCACCGGCCATGGCCAGGCCGTGACCATCCCGGTGCTGGCCAATGACAGCGATCCCGACGGTGACAGCCTCACGGTGACTGGGGTGACCGGTGTCAATGGCGCGGCGGTGATCAATGAAGACGGCAGCATCACCTTTACCCCGGCCAGCGGCTTCAGCGGCACCGAAACCTTCAGCTACCAGGTTGCTGACGGCCGAGGCGGTCATGCCACTGCCGGCGTGGCGGTGTCCGTTGCAGCACCTATCAACAACGCGCCGATAGCCATGGACGACCAGGCCAGCACCGATGGCAAGTCCACCCTGGTGATCCCGGTGCTTGTCAATGACTACGATCCCGAAGGCGATAAGCTGCTGATCAGCGGCTATACCCAGGGCAGTAAAGGGACGGTCAGCCTGGGAAGTAATGGAACCCTCGTCTACAATCCGGGCCGCAAGTTCCGGGGTAGCGACAGCTTCAGCTACCAGATCACGGATGGTGAACTAAAGGCTACGGCAACTGTGACTGTCAGCCTCCAGGCCGATGGCGGAGGTGGCAAGGGCGGTAAGGGCCGGAACAAATAAGGAAACGGCGGGGATATCCCCGCCGTTTTTACTTAAGTACGTTATTACTCCGTGTCATGGGGTGGGCACAGTGGGCATTCAGCAGTGGCCGTTCTGGGACCCGGGTCGGGTACCTCGTTGGCTTCGCCTATGGGAATACCGCTTAGCTTACCAGCGCCATCGGCGGTGGCGGTATTGCTGAACTCGACGGTGCTTGGTGCGGTCAGCCAGCCCAGGATAGACAAGCCATCGGGCTTGTAGGTCTGGCGGAACTGGACGGACTCGCCGATACCCAGTGAGCCAGTGCAGGACGCATCCGTGCTGTCCGTCTTGTCTTGGCAGACGAACTTGGCCGATTCTCCAGCCGGGATCACCTCCATCAACATGGCAACTTCCGAATCGGAAAGGGTGACCGGGTCGAGATCCTCATCGCCGGTATTGGTTACCGTGATGATGTTGCCAACCCGGACCGCCACCATGCCGTCGACGATTTCCAGGATAACACCGGAACCATCAGTGTTTTCACCGCCCAGCTCGCTGTCGCAGATCTTGGTGATGCTCAGATCCGGATGGAGCTGGAGCTGGCAAGTGGCGGTGGCAGTGCCCGACTCAACCGCATCACTCTGTGCTTCCTCCGTAAAGGCCGCGGTGCCGGTGGCAAAGATGGTGTCTTCATGGCTGGTTTGGCTGGTGGAGGTGAGCGTATAGGCAAAGGCCAGTTGCTCACCCGGCTTCAGGTCGTCGCTGCCGAGACTGAATGCGGGTTCGCCACCGTCGATAATGCCATCCTTGTCGCTGTCGTAAACAACGGTAAAGTCATTTACGTTCAGGGTGTCGTCCACCAGGTTGACAGCCTTGAGCAGCACATTGCTGGCGCTGGTGGCGGTACCGACGATTTCGGCCCTGAAGGTGTCGCCACCGTCCAGGAAGGCCTCGCAGCTCTTGGTGACATTGAGACCCAGGATTACCTCGGCTTCGCACTCGGCATCGCCGGTGTCGCTGGCATCATCCTGGGCACCGTCATCGTCGAAGTAGCTGTCGGCCTTGGCGGTGATGGTGTCGTCATGGGCGGCGCTGGTTGCGTTTGCTACGGTCAGCTCTGCCATGTAGCTGAAGATCTGCCCGGGATTCAGCTCGATGGAGCCGTTGCTGCCTGACTGATCCGTTTCATCGGTCAAGTCGCCGTCGTCATCGGTATCCACCAGGATCTCGGTGATGGTGGCGCCTTTGCTGTCTACCAGCTCCATGTTGACCAGTCTGGTGTTGCCGGTGTTTGAGCCTCCGCCGGTGATGGTGATCAGCAGATCGGTACCTTCGCCGTCGTCTACCACGGCCGCTTCGCAGTTCTTGTCGACCAAGATCGACGGATTATGGGGGGCGTCACAGTTTGCGCTTGCTGTGTCCTCGGCATCGTCCTGTGCACCGTCATCATCGAAGACGCTGTCGGCCTTGGCGGTGACGGTGTCGGAATGGCTCAGGGTGGAGCCATCGGATGACGATGCATCTTCCAGCAGCAGCTCGCCCTCGTAGCTGAAGATCTGTCCTGGGGTCAGCATGATGGAACCGTTGCTGGCGGACTGATCCGTTTCATCGGTCAGGTCGCCGTCGTCATCGGTATCCACCAGGATCTTGGTGATGGTGGCGCCTTCGCTATCCACCAGCTCCATGTTGACCAGCTTGACCTGGCCATCATTGCTGCCGGTACCGCTGATGAGCACCTTGATGTCGGTACCATTGTCCTGGATGGTGGCGCTGTCGCAGCTCTTGGTCACGGCGATGCCGGGCAGGCCCTCCAGGGTACAGGTCGCATCGGCTTCCCTGGTCAGCTCCAGCTGTTCGCTGTCTACCAGGCGGGCCTCGGCAGTGACGGTATCCTCAAAGGTGGCGATGCCGTCGCCTTCAAAGACGGGGTCGTCCACCGTGTAGGAACCCTCATAGCGGAACTTCTGTCCCGGACCCAGGATGAAGGTGGCGACACCATCGGTGATGTCTTCCATGGCCTCGTTGGGGAGATCGTTGGCGTCGGCGCAGGCCTTGGCCATGGCGGGATCGCCTTCTTCCTCGTAGAGGCAGACGTCGCCGATGTCATGCTCGCCATCGCTCAGGGTGATGTCGAAGGCCAGGCTGCCGGTGTTCTCGATAACGCCACTGAAGTTGACGATAACGGCGCTGGCGTCTTCATTGAAATCGGCGTCGCATTGCTTGGCGAGCGCCAGATCGCAAAGCGAGAACTTGCCCAGGGCCAGATCCTTCAGCTGCGCCCGCACGCTGTGGGAGGAGCGGGTGCTCATCAGGAAGCTGGAAAAGCAACCGGCGTCTTCCCCGAGCAGTGCTGACAAATTGAAGCCGCCTTCCAGGAAACTGGTGGCGGGGAAGTCGTCAATGTCGATGCCGTCGGTTCCTGTTGGGTGTGCCGGATTGACCGCGGGGTCGGTATCGGGCGGGAACTTGGACTGGAAGCCCCAGGAGTCGGGTGACTCCGTGGCCACCAGATTCATGGTGCCGCAGGCGTCATCTGCTCCGCCACTACAGGTAGCCGAAGCCAGTGTGGCAAGTTGGCAAAGGTTATCCTTGGGTGGGAACAGGCTGAAGCCCATGCCGGCCGGGCACTCTATGGCTTTTTCGGCATTGCTGAGACCGCCGACCCACTTGAACACGTTCATGGTCACCACGGTACCGCCAACGGTGGTATCGGCCTGAACCAGGATATCGCCGACCTGGTGTTCGGCCAGGATCACGTCTCCGCCCATGTCGGTATCGCAGATGCCGTCATCATTATTGTCAACACCGAAGACGCCGTTGCCTCTGGAGTCGGTACAGAGAATAACGTTGTCCTTAAACAGCCACATGCCGGCTGCCGCCGAGCCGTTGGGCGCAAAGAGGGTGCCGAAGAAGGTAATGACCAAGTCATCCGGTGTGGCGGCATTCATATCGCTGTCGACGTTATAGGCCGCAGCACCCACCGGCAGCAGGTCATCCTTGTCGGGCACGGTACCGGTAGTCCATTTCCACTGGCTGACGTCCAGATCGTCCTTGGAACCGCCGCCGGTGTAGATATCATCTATGCCAGAAACGCCATCCGGATCTTGTACGAAGGTATGGGCTTCCGAGTTGCCGCCGGTGTGACCGTCGGTCGGATCATGATCGCCGTTGGCGCCGGCTTCAGGGCCCGTTACGTGACCGCATGAAGCCCAGTCGCCAGTGCAGTTGTCGCTGCCCATGGGGTCATCTATTTTGCCCCAGTCATCTGGAATTGGTCCCGGTACGAGCAGACTGCTCTCGTCTATGGCGTTACCGCCTTCCACGCCATTTTCCAGTTCAAAGAACCCCAGGCTATGTACGGCCAAGGCCGTAAACACCGCCACTGTCGTGAGGGCCCCTAGGCCCAAGGCAGCAGCCTTGGCCCGTCCCAATTGCTTCTTCATCTCCCACCTCCGTCGCCCCTTGGGGCTGGGTGTGGGTGGCTACCTCTTACGGCCGGGGCCGTTTCGCCACCCTGCATGAACGAACGGAGCCACGCCCGTGGCTCCTGTCAGGTGGCCAAAGAAGAGCAAGGCCTGTGCCGCATATCTATATTTTTGATTTTTAAGGGATTGCCGGATTTTTCTGATGGTGGAAGGGAGGCCAAATGTAACTTTGGTGAGACAGCGATAACGAGGTTTTCATCTAAGTTTTTGTTTTACCTTGGCTATCCAGGTCAAAGCCACTGTTTCATCTCCTTAACGGTGCCTTGCCGGTAGGAGGCGTCTGCTGCCGTGCCCGTTTGGCCCACCTGTGAGCGACTTCGCAAAATCGCCAGTTGAGCAAAAAAGTGCCAATGGTGTTTCTGTGACGGCTGTAACTGGTTTTGCTTAATCAACTCAGTGGCTTATGCATAACGGGCTCTGCAAGGTTAGTGTTCACTTGGTGACACAGCTGTTTTAGCCGCCCGTCCTGTATATTTTTCGTTCATCCTGGCCGTGGTACAGTGCCGGTCCGCTTCGAACAAAGAGGCGGAACAAGGTCGCTTACGGCAGGACGGGTCGATGTGTATCGGCCGGCCGTATGAGCCGACAGGACGTAGCGCAAGCGCCACAGATTGACCAAGAAAGATCCTCTCCCGAAAAGGCAAACTCCGGGTAACCGGAGGGCGCAAAGTCATGGGTCCCACGTGGACAGCCAGGCTGCCGAAAGAGAGAATCCCGTCAATGGGCCGGCGCCTGTTTGAGGATCTTTCCCCTGTATTTTGGAGGAAGACCCTTGAAAGCCGTGCCGACTCACAAAAACAAGATCCTCGCCGCCCTGGGGCTGAGCACCGCCCTGCTGGTAGCCGCCCCCGTTTCCGCCCTTCCCCAGCACGCCCAGGCCGCTGCTCAGCAGTCCCAGAGCCAGGCCGCCCAGCACACCCAGGCGCTGATAGCCCAGGCCAAGAACTGGCAGAAGGCCAAGGGCGCCAACAAGGCCAAGGCCTATGCCAGGCTTGAGAAGCTGGCCGAAAAGCGCCTGGCGCTGCTGAAAAAACTGGCCGAAAAGCACCCGGACCAGGTGCTGGCGGTGGCCATACCCGAAGACAAGCAGGACCTCTTCCCGCCCAAGGTGCTGGCATTCATCGAGCAGCAGCTGGAAGTGGAAGGTGAGCTGAGCCTGCTCTTTGCCGACGACTTTGAAAACCCCGTCAACAGCCGCCTGGAAGTGGAACTCAAGACACCCTTCGGTGACACCCTGGCCATCAAAGGGGCCGGCCGGGACCAGGCCCTGCAGCATGGCCTGCAGGTCCGGGCCAAGGGCGTCCTGCTGGCCAAGGGCGAGGAAGAGGGCCAGGAGGTCCTGGCGGTGAATCCCGACGACATCCTGTTTCTTGGCGCAGAAAACAGCCCCAGCTACGGCACCACCCCAGGGGCGCCCGCCAACACCTTTGGCGAGCAGCGCACCCTGGTGATGATGGTCAACTTCCAGGACGACCGCAGCGAGCCCTATACCAGGGCCCAGGTGGAAGCCAACTTTGACGAGGTTGATGCCTTTATCCGTGAAGCCTCCTATGGCCAGGCCTGGATGAACACCACTGTGACCAATTGGTTACGCTTGCCTATTTCTGGAAGCACCTGTGACCGCAGCCTGATTGTTCAGGAAGCGGAAAAGGCTGCAGCAGCGTCCGGCTTAAAGGTTTCTGATTTCGATCGCCTGGTTTACACCTGGCCCTATGTTTCCAGCTGTGGTTTCAGCGGTGTCGGCAGTGTGGGCGGAAGCCCGTCAAGGGCCTTCTTTAACGGCATAGATGTGATCAGCCTTTCTCAAACTGCCCATGAAATAGGCCATAACCTGGGCCTGCAGCATTCTCATGACCTGATGTGTAACGGCGAAACACTTGGGGATAACTGCAGTGTGAGGGAATATGGTGATGGTGCAGACCTGATGGGGTCAGGAAAAGGACACTTCAATGTGCACCAGAAGGACCGTTTAGGCTGGCTGGATGGTCGGATCCAAACGGTGACCAGCAGTGGCAGCTACCGGATAGCGCCCCAGGAGTTCGATGCCAGTGCGCCCCTGGCCCTGAAGGTGCTTAAGGGGGTTAATAGCAGCCTGTACAATACCAATGACTGGTACTTTGTCGAATTGCGGCAACCGGTAGGATTCGACTCTCCGCTGGGTAACTATTCGGACTTACATAACCTTACCGATGGGGTGACCATTCATTCCGGTAATGAGCGCTATGGTCACACCAGTTATCTGTTGGATATGAACCCGGGTACCAGTACGTTCTCCGATGCCGCTCTAGAAACGGGGCGGGACTATGTGGATAACGATGCCGGTGTCGTGATCAGCACCCAGTCCGTGGACGGCAGTGGCGCCGAGGTCTATATCGAGGTGGCCGGCGGTGGCGAGCCGGTCTGTACCAGCGCCTCACCCAGCCTGTCGGTTACGCCCGGCCAGAGCCCGTGGGTGGCTGCCGGTACCCAGGTGAGCTACCAGGTGACCCTGACCAATAACGACAGTGCTGCCTGCAGCAGCCGCAGCTTTGCCTTGAGCGCCGCCGTGGCCAGTGGCTGGAGCCGGTACTTTGGCAACAGCGCGCTGACCTTGGCTCCTGGCGCCAGTGCCAGCACCAGCCTGAAGGTGACATCGGCCAGCACCGCGGCAGACGGCTTCTATGACGTGAACGTCAGTGGCGGCGGCGCCAGCCAGACCGTGATCTATGTCGTGGACAGCCCCGCCGGCAACAGCGCCCCCGTGGCCCAGAACGACAGCGCCACCACCGATGCTGGTCAGGCGGTGACCATCAATGTGCTGGCCAACGACAGCGATCCGGATGGCGATACCCTGACCGTCACCTCCGTCAGTGGTGTCAACGGCAGCGCCAAGATCAACAGCAACGGCAGCATCAGCTTTACCCCGGCCTCCGGCTTCAGCGGCACCGAGACCTTCAGCTACAGTGTGTCGGACGGCAAGGGCGGCAGCGACTCTGCGACTGTGACTGTGAATGTGCTGGCCGGTAACAGCGCCCCGGTGGCGGTGAACGACAGTGCCAGCACCCAGGCGGGCCAGAGCGTCACCATCAAGGTGCTGGCCAACGACCATGACCCGGACGGTGACAGCCTGACCATCACGGGCACCAGCGGCGTCAACGGCAGCGCCCGCATCAACAGTGACGGCAGCATCAGCTTTACCCCGGCCAGCGGCTTTAGCGGCACAGAGACCTTTAGCTACAACATCTCGGACGGCAAGGGTGGCAGCGCCAGTGCCAGCGTCAGCGTGACCGTGGCGCCGGCCGAGCCGGCCAATGAGGCACCGATGGCCCTGGCCGACAGTGCCAGCGTCAGCGGCGGCAGCGTGACCATAGCGGTGCTGGGCAACGACTACGACCCGGATGGCGACACCATCAAGGTGGTCAGCGTGACCCAGGGCAGCAAGGGATCGGTGCGCATCAACAGCGACGGCAGCGTTACCTATACGCCTGGCAAGCGCTTCAAGAATGGCGACAGCTTCAGCTATACCATCAGCGACGGCGAGCTGACCGCAACGGCCCAGGTTTCCATAGGTTCCACCAGTTCCGGTGGCGGCAAGGGCAGAGGCAACAAGCACTGATAAAGAAAAGGGCGCCTGACGGCGCCCTTTTTATTGCGTTGCATTGCCTCCTATTGGGGGTCGCCCAATTCACCACCGGCGACGGTCAGCAGGCCGTAGGAGTCACCCACATCCAGCGGTTGAGAGCAGGAAGTGTGGAACTCTACGGTCTGGATCAATTCGCCGGTCTCGGCATCGTAGATCCTGAACAGGGAGGTGGGCGGAACCTTACTGCCATCGGCGCCGGTGTAGGTGAAGGTATCACCCACCATCAGCGTACCAGTGGTAAGGAGCAGCTGTTCCTTATTACCCCTGTTGTCATAGACCTCGATGTAGACCTCCTCGGGCACATAGGCTGGCGGATCCGGATCTATGGTCACGTCACCGGAACCCAGTTGCGGGCCGTTGGAAGCCGGATCGCCGTCGTAGCGGATCTCGAGCTCCTTGGGCCGGCCGAAGTTGCTGATGAAGTTGCCGTCCTCATCAAAGGTGCCGGGACAGAACTCGATCTTGGCATTGACGAAGCGGCAGAAGGCGAAGTCATCGCTGGCCATGGTCAGCGTTGCCTCGCGCAGGTCCAGGTCAATGGACTGGCCGGTCAAGCTCTGGCCCGTTGCCGCGGCACATTGCAGGTCTACAAAGGCCGCATCGGTCGGCATCAGCTCGGCGACGTTCACTTCCACCGTCTGGGTCACATCAGGCACGTCAACCGTGAGTTCGACCGTTGTCGCAAAGGCCTCTGTCGGCATCGCAAAGGGCGAAGCCGCATTTTGGCCAGCCACGGGCAGGACGGGGGTCAGGGTTTCGTCCCAGGCCAGCCCAGGTACGTCGACGATGTTGCTGCTGTCATAGAAGAAGGTCAGCCCTTCGGCATTCTCAAGCACCTTCTCTACGACCAAACGAGCCGGGTTGGGTGGGAACACGGGACAGGTATCGTTGTCCATGGCCATGGCCTGGTTGGGCCAGCCGTCAACCTGATAGGTTGCCACTACCTTGTTGCCGTAGCTGCCTTGAGCAAGACCAGAGGTGGATTGCACCACATTGAAGCTGCAGGATGCACCTGAGGCCAGGCTGGCGCAGCTTGCCTCGACACCGGTCAGGTCGCCCAAGCCGGGCCACGGTAATCCTGAGAAGTCGTCGCTGTCGATGATGGACAGCACATTCAGGGCTGGCGTGTCGGCCGAGCTGGTGTTGGTGATGAGGTAGCTGTAGGTAATGTTCTGACCAATGAACACCCCTGTGATCGGATCACAATCGTTGGACTTGTCGACCGTGATGCTGGGCTGGAACAGGTTGACGCTGTGGCCGTCACTGTCGGTGAGCACATTGGCGAAGCCAATGGGGGAACAACTGACCTCGGCAGTGTTGACCACGGGGTCGGGATCGCCGGCCAGGACCACGCGAGACGCGTTGATCACATGCTGAGCGCCGGACGCCAGAGTGGCGGACTGACTGACGCCCAACAGGGTGTCGGTGATGGTGCACTCGAGGTCTGGGGTGTCAGCGGAGCTGGTGTTATCCAGGGTGATCACGTAATCGACGCTGTCGCCGACCTTGGACAGGGTGTCGCCGGTCTTGTCGAGGGTGATGCTGGCCTGGAACAGCTGGACGCTGTGGCCGTCGCTGTCGGTGAGCACATTGGCGAAGCCAATGGGTGAACAGCTTGCCTCGGCGGTGTTGAGCAGGGGATCGGGATCACCGGCCTGGACCACGCGAGACGCGTTGATCACATGCTGAGCGCCGGACGCCAGGGTGACGGACTCGCTGACTCCCAGCAGGGTGTCGGAGATGGTGCACTCGAGATCTGGCGTATCGCTGGAGCTGGTGTTATCCAGGGTGATCACGTAATCGACGCTGTCGCCGACCTTGGACAGGGTATCGCCGGTCTTGTCGAGGGCGATGCTGGCCTGGAACAGGTCGGTTGAGTGGCTGTCGGAGGCATCCAGGACATTGGGGAAACCATCCGGCGAGCAGCTCAGGTCGACGGTGTTGACCAGGGGGTCGGGATCGCCGGCCAGCACGGTGCGGCTCGGTGTCAGCACGGTATCACCCAGGGGCAGCGTGCCACTGAAGACCACGCCAAGCAGCGAGTCGGTAGCGGTACAGGTCAGCGCCGGGGTATCGGCAGAGCTGTTGTTGCTGAGGGTGATGCTGTAGTCGACATCATCGCCGACCTTGGACAGCGCGTCCCCTGTCTTGGCGGCAGCAATGGCCGGCTGGAACAGGTTGGTGCTGTGCATGGCGGAGGCATCCAGGATATTGGGGAAGCCATCCGGCGAGCAGCTCAGGTCGACGCTGTTGACCAGGGGATCGGGATCGCCGGCCAGCACGGTGCGACTGAGGTTGAGCACGGTATCACCCAGGGGCAGCGTGCCGTTGAAGACCTCGCCAAGCAGCGAGTCGGTGGCGGTACAGATCATGGCCGGGGTATCGGCTGAGCTGTTGTTGCTGAGGGTGATGCTGTAGTCGACGTCGTCACCGACCTTGGACAGCGCGTCCCCTGTCTTGGCGGCGGCAATGGCCGGCTGGAACAGGTTGGTGCTGTGCATGGCGGAGGCATCCAGGACATTGGGGAAGCCATCCGGCGAGCAGCTCAGGTCGACGGTGTTGACCAGGGGATCGGGATCGCCGGCCAGCACGGTGCGGGAGCGGTTGATCACGGTATCACCCAGGGGCAGCGTGCCACTGAAGACCTCACCAAACAGCGAGTCGGTGGCGGTACAGGTCAGCGCCGGGGTATCGGCAGAGCTGTTGTTGCTGAGGGTGATGCTGTAGTCGATGTCGTCACCGACCTTGGACAGTTCGTCCCCTGTCTTGGCGGCGGCGATGACCGGCTGGAACAGGTTGGTGCTGTGACCGTCGGAGGCTTCCAACACGTTGGGGAAACCGTCCGGCGAACAGGTCAGGGTAACGGTATTGACCAGGGGGTCGGGATCGCCGGCCTGCACGGTGTAGCTGGGGGTCAGCACGGTATCACCCAGGGGCAGCACATCGTCGAACACCACGCCAAGCAGCGAGTCGGTGGCGACACAGTGCAGGTCCGGGGTATCGGCTGAGCTGTTGTTGCTGAGGGTGATGCTGTAGTCGACGTCGTCGCCGACCTTGGACAGGTCATCGCCGGTCTTGTCCACGGCAATGGCCGGCTGGAACAGGTTCAGGCTGTGGTCGTCTGAATCCGTAACATCCGTGCCGTCCAGGGCGGCGGCATTGTCATAGGTGGCCGTGACGATGTTGTCGTAGGGGTCGGAAGCGCCTTCCGGGATGGTGTGCGCCACGCTGAAGGAGCAACTGCCGCCGGGTGCCAGTGGGTCACAGCTGCCCGGTGCGTCGCTGGTGATATTGCCCAGCTTGTCGTCGATGATGGATTCCAGGAACAGGGTGATTTCACCGGTGTTGGTGATCATGAAGTCATAGGTGACCTCATCGCCGATCTTGGCCAGCTCTTCACCGTCCTTGACGACCTCGATGCTGCAGAGATCGAAGCCGCCCTGGGCGAAGTCCTTCAGCTCACTGTTGAAGGACTGCGAGGAACGGGTCTTGGCCTGGACCGTGCTGAAGCAGGGGGTGACCCCCAACAGCTCGGTGACGTTGACGCCGATCTCGGTAAAGGCGTTCTGTTCCAGCTCGGTGACCACGGCGCCGTGCCTGTCGTAGCTGTCCCAGGGGCCGGTGTCGATGGTGGTGGCGTTGTTGAAGGCGCAGGCGGTGTCGGTCATGTCGCAGCCTTCACCCTGCAGCTCCTCGACCAGCACGTACTCGGAGCCATCCCAACGGCGGATCTCGACGAAGCCGAGGCTGCCGCCCCTTTCGAAGTCCATGACCAGCAGCAGGTCGTTGACCGCTTTCTCGCCGACGAATTCGCAGGGCGGATCGTCATCGGCGCCGGCACTCAGGTCGTCGCCACAGGGGGTTGCCTTATCCAGGGCAATGCCGTCCTGGTTGAACTCGAAGTCCACGTGGCTGTCGCCATTGGGCGCCAGCCTTTCCAGGCCGGCGTAGAGGATGAGGTCGCCGTCGATGAACTTGCCGTAGAAGTAGACGTTGGAAATGTCGTCCTTGGGTGGGTTGTTGCCGGTATCCCACCTCCAGGTGGAAATCAGGTCGTTGTTCTTGTTGGATGTCGCAAAGGTGGTGTCATCCACAGCGCCCTTGGCGGAGAGGTCATCCATCAAGAAGGTGCCGACGCCGCCGAAACTGTCGTTGAAGTTACCATTGGCGTCAAAGATTTCGGCCCAATCGGGTGGTGCGCCGCCAACGTCATTGACGATGTTGGCGTTTTGTGCACCATCCGAGGTTGGACCGAGCTCGAACTCGTCTGTCATGCCGGTGTGAACGGCCATGACCGTCAGCATGACCACCAGGGTCGTGCCGAACAGTGCGCCCAGGAAGAAGGACGTCACCTTAAAAAACGATGAGAACGGTCGCATGTCTCACCTCCCTGGTACCCACGCTCAAGTGGATACCTGTTGGTTGAGGAAGACGTCTTGCAAGGATGGGAACCATTGCCTGGCAAGACGTAGTCCCTGGTTAGCTGTGTGATTCATGGACAATGCTCCCGGCGGGGAGGGGTACCCGCCGAGAACATTGCTGAATCGCACATCCGTTCCGGACAAGCCGGGTTTGTGCGCCAATAGAGAGGCAACTGCCGTGCCTGGTCAGCAACATATTGATTAACTTGGGCTTTCCAAGGGTGGGATGGTTGAGTAAAGGCAGAAATTGTTAGCCTGGCATTACAGTGTTATCGCGATGACGATGTAACCAGTTGATACCAAAGGGTTATCTTGGACTTGATGGTGTTAGCTAAACGGAACAGGTAACAGACGGGGCAGCTTCTACCTGCCGAGCAGGACGACCTGCTGCGCCGTGATCCTGTTCCTGAAGGCTGCGGCATCGCCGTCGAGGCGAATGGTGACGCCCGCCGTGTTTGAAGCGTCCAAAACCAGCTGTTTGTTCAGACGTGGCAGGGGGGATGCAAGCCGGATGAGCCTGGGCTCGCTGAACAGCTGCTTGTCGAAGGTGACCGTGCCGTGGTTGCCATTGCCGCCGAGCAGGGCCAGGACGCCCCTGAGTGAACAGTCGCCCTTGGCCCTGGTACATTGCCTGATGTCCTCATCGCTGAGGGTATCGACCTCATAGATCACCCTGGACTGGACTTCGAAGGCCCCGATGTCGGCAATGCCGCCCGCATACCTGGGGTCGCCGTTACCGCGCTGATCCCAGACCAGGGGCCGAGCCAGTTCGTCCACAGCGGCGCTGTTGTCGGCCCAGTTAAAGGCGGGGCTTCGGGTGGATATGGGAATGGTCCTGGTGGGGCCGTTATAACCGCCGAGCTTGCCCAACTTGGGATCCTGGCTTGAAAAGACGGCGCCGCAACCGGAAGACGATTCGATCAGATTGCGGGTGCTCCCCTGCCGGGGCAGGGTGCTCGACAGGCAGTCGAAGTCGGACCGGCTGTTGGCGACGATGCTGTTGCGCAGCACAAAGGAGCCACTGTTGCTGATGGCGCCGCCGTTGGGGGCGCCGTTGTGGTGGAAGGTGTTGTGGGTGATCACCATGTGCCCCAGGTTGGCGACGGCTCCCCCTTGCTGCTTGGCCTGGTTGTTGAAAAAGGTACTGTTGATCAGCTGCAGCTGCCCCTGGTTATAAAGGGCGCCTCCTTCCCGAGCCTGGTTGTCTCGTAACAGCATGCCGGAGAGGATGAGGGTGCCGGCATTGAATACGGCGCCTCCTGTGCCGGCCTGGCCATTGGCCAGGGTCAGGTGGCTGATCTTGGCCTTGACCCCTTCGGATACCCTGAAGATGCCGTGCCTGTTGTTTCCATCCAAGGTGATGCCGCTTGCCTTCCAGAGCATGTTGTCGATGTAACCGTCGATGAGCAGCTCGTCCGTGATGGCGGGCAGGGGGCTTTCCAGTTCGATGGTTTGCGGCTTGGCGAAAAGGCCCTTGTCGGAGCGGAAAACGATCAGATCGGTACCGGGACTGTCGTTGGCCAGGGTGATGGCCGCCCTGAGGGAGCCGGCGCCGGCATCGGCAAGGGATGTCACCTGCAGGATCCGGGCGGGTGTCCCAAGCCGCCAATCCGTTGCTGCCTGTGGCTGCGGGGGAGTGCTTGTTTGTGTGCAGCCGGTCAGCACTGTGGCCAGTGCCAGCAGGCCGGGCAAGGTGAGGTTGGCTTGGTTCATGATGCTCTCCCTGGTCCTCCACCAATAGTAGAAGGCCAGGCCGACCTTGCGGGAACACCGGCAAGAGAAAGGGCGCCTGACGGCGCCCTTTTTTATTGCGTTGCATTGCCTCCTATTTGGGGTCGCCCAATTCACCACCGGCGACGGTCAGCAGGCCGTAGGAGTCACCCACATCCAGCGGTTGAGAGCAGGAAGTGTGGAACTCTACGGTCTGGATCAATTCGCCAGTCTCGGCATCGTAGATCCTGAACAGGGAGGTGGGCGGAACCTTACTGCCATCGGCGCCGGTGTAGGTGAAGGTATCACCCACCATCAGCGTACCAGTGGTAAGGAGCAGCTGTTCCTTATTACCCCTGTTGTCATAGACCTCGATGTAGACCTCCTCGGGCACATAGGCCGGCGGATCCGGGTCTATGGTCACGTCACCGGAACCCAGTTGCGGGCCGTTGGAGGCCGGATCGCCGTCGTAGCGGATCTCGAGCTCCTTGGGCCGGCCGAAGTTGCTGATGAAGTTGCCGTTTTCATCAAGGGTGCCGGGGCAGAACTCGAGCTTGGCATTGACGAAGCGGCAGAAGGCGAAGTCATCGCTGGCCATGGTCAGCGTTGCCTCGCGCAGGTCCAGGTCAATGGATTGCCCGGTCAAACTCTGACCCGTTGCCGCGGCACATTGCAGGTCTACAAAGGCCGCATCGGTCGGCATCAGCTCGGCGACTTTCACTTCCACCGTCTGGGTCACATCAGGCACGTCAACCGTGAGTTCGACCGTTGTCGCAAAGGCCTCTGTCGGCATCGCAAAGGGCGAAGCCGCATTTTGGCCAGCCACGGGCAGGACGGGGGTCAGGGTTTCGTCCCAGGCCAGCCCAGGTACGTCGACGATGTTGCTGCTGTCATAGAAGAAGGTCAGCCCTTCGGCATTCTCAAGCACCTTCTCTACGACCAAACGAGCCGGGTTGGGTGGGAACACGGGACAGGTATCGTTGTCCATGGCCATGGCCTGGTTGGGCCAGCCGTCAACCTGATAGGTTGCCACTACCTTGTTGCCGTAGCTGCCTTGAGCAAGACCAGAGGTGGATTGCACCACATTGAAGCTGCAGGATGCACCTGAGGCCAGGCTGGCGCAGCTTGCCTCGACACCGGTCAGGTCGCCCAAGCCGGGCCACGGTAATCCTGAGAAGTCGTCGCTGTCGATGATGGACAGCACATTCAGGGCTGGCGTGTCGGCCGAGCTGGTGTTGGTGATGAGGTAGCTGTAGGTAATGTTCTGACCAATGAACACCCCTGTGATCGGATCACAATCGTTGGACTTGTCGACCGTGATGCTGGGCTGGAACAGGTTGACGCTGTGGCCGTCACTGTCGGTGAGCACATTGGCGAAGCCAATGGGGGAACAACTGACCTCGGCAGTGTTGACCACGGGGTCGGGATCGCCGGCCAGGACCACGCGAGACGCGTTGATCACATGCTGAGCGCCGGACGCCAGAGTGGCGGACTGACTGACGCCCAACAGGGTGTCGGTGATGGTGCACTCGAGGTCTGGGGTGTCAGCGGAGCTGGTGTTATCCAGGGTGATCACGTAATCGACGCTGTCGCCGACCTTGGACAGGGTGTCGCCGGTCTTGTCGAGGGTGATGCTGGCCTGGAACAGCTGGACGCTGTGGCCGTCGCTGTCGGTGAGCACATTGGCGAAGCCAATGGGTGAACAGCTTGCCTCGGCGGTGTTGAGCAGGGGATCGGGATCACCGGCCTGGACCACGCGAGACGCGTTGATCACATGCTGAGCGCCGGACGCCAGGGTGACGGACTCGCTGACTCCCAGCAGGGTGTCGGAGATGGTGCACTCGAGATCTGGCGTATCGCTGGAGCTGGTGTTATCCAGGGTGATCACGTAATCGACGCTGTCGCCGACCTTGGACAGGGTATCGCCGGTCTTGTCGAGGGCGATGCTGGGCTGGAACAGGTCAGTTGAGTGGCTGTCGGAGGCATCCAGGACATTGGGGAAGCCAGCCGGCGAGCAGCTCAGGTCGACGGTGTTGACCAGCGGATCGGGATCGCCTGCCTGCACGGTGCGGCTCGGTGTCAGCACGGTATCACCCAGGGGCAGCACATCGTCGAACACCACGCCAAGCAGCGAGTCGGTGGCGACACAATGCAGGTCCGGGGTATCGGCGGAGCTGTTGTTGCTGAGGGTGATGCTGTAGTCGACCTCGTCGCCGACCTTGGACAGGTCATCGCCGGTCTTGTCCACGGCAATGGCCGGCTGGAACAGGTTCAGGCTGTGGTCGTCTGAATCCGTAACATCCGTGCCGTCCAGGGCGGCGGCATTGTCATAGGTGGCCGTGACGATGTTGTCGTAGGGGTCGGAAGCGCCTTCCGGGATGGTGTGCGCCACGCTGAAGGAGCAACTGCCGCCGGGTGCCAGTGGGTCACAGCTGCCCGGTGCGTCGCTGGTGATATTGCCCAGCTTGTCGTCGATGATGGATTCCAGGAACAGGGTGATTTCACCGGTGTTGGTGATCATGAAGTCATAGGTGACCTCATCGCCGATCTTGGCCAGCTCTTCACCGTCCTTGACGACCTCGATGCTGCAGAGATCGAAGCCGCCCTGGGCGAAGTCCTTCAGCTCACTGTTGAAGGACTGCGAGGAACGGGTCTTGGCCTGGACCGTGCTGAAGCAGGGGGTGACCCCCAACAGCTCGGTGACGTTGACGCCGATCTCGGTAAAGGCGTTCTGTTCCAGCTCGGTGACCACGGCGCCGTGCCTGTCGTAGCTGTCCCAGGGGCCGGTGTCGATGGTGGTGGCGTTGTTGAAGGCGCAGGCGGTGTCGGTCATGTCGCAGCCTTCACCCTGCAGCTCCTCGACCAGCACGTACTCGGAGCCATCCCAACGGCGGATCTCGACGAAGCCGAGGCTGCCGCCCCTTTCGAAGTCCATGACCAGCAGCAGGTCGTTGACCGCTTTCTCGCCGACGAATTCGCAGGGCGGATCGTCATCGGCGCCGGCACTCAGGTCGTCGCCACAGGGGGTTGCCTTATCCAGGGCAATGCCGTCCTGGTTGAACTCGAAGTCCACGTGGCTGTCGCCATTGGGCGCCAGCCTTTCCAGGCCGGCGTAGAGGATGAGGTCGCCGTCGATGAACTTGCCGTAGAAGTAGACGTTGGAAATGTCGTCCTTGGGTGGGTTGTTGCCGGTATCCCACCTCCAGGTGGAAATCAGGTCGTTGTTCTTGTTGGATGTCGCAAAGGTGGTGTCATCCACAGCGCCCTTGGCGGAGAGGTCATCCATCAAGAAGGTGCCGACGCCGCCGAAACTGTCGTTGAAGTTACCATTGGCGTCAAAGATTTCGGCCCAATCGGGTGGTGCGCCGCCAACGTCATTGACGATGTTGGCGTTTTGTGCACCATCCGAGGTTGGACCGAGCTCGAACTCGTCTGTCATGCCGGTGTGAACGGCCATGACCGTCAGCATGACCACCAGGGTCGTGCCGAACAGTGCGCCCAGGAAGAAGGACGTCACCTTAAAAAACGATGAGAACGGTCGCATGTCTCACCTCCCTGGTACCCACGCTCAAGTGGATACCTGTTGGTTGAGGAAGACGTCTTGCAAGGATGGGAACCATTGCCTGGCAAGACGTAGTCCCTGGTTAGCTGTGTGATTCATGGACAATGCTCCCGGCGGGGAGGGGTACCCGCCGAGAACATTGCTGAATCGCACATCCGTTCCGGACAAGCCGGGTTTGTGCGCCAATAGAGAGGCAACTGCCGTGCCCAATTGACAACCAACTGATATGAAAGCGCTTTTTTGCTTTAAGGCAGGATGGCGCCTGCCGATACTGTTAGGCTGGCGTTACAGTTTTTTGAAGTCAGAAGCCAACAGCTTGATCTGTATGGGGAATCAAGCTTTTTGCAAGCTGTTAGCCCCAGCTAACAGTGTCCAACCCCAGCCGTGAGTGCATTGTTGGTGGTGACATGAAAGCCGTTGTCGGCCAAGAAAACGCCTCCATCGGGGAGGGGAGCCCGATGGAGGCGATGAGGGATCGCACATCCGTTCCGGCGTGACCGGTTTTTTGTGCTGGACAGAATAAGGCAATTGCCGGGCCAGGCCGGCAACTGATTAATATGAAAGGGTTTTATCTAATCCCGGCGTTGCTGGTGAAGCGGATCTGTTAGCCTGGCTTAACAGCTTTTTCCGGGATCCTCTGCAAGTGGTTGATATCGTTCGCATAAATGTCGGCTTACGGGGCTGTTAACCTGGGTTAACAGCCCACGGGCTCAGGGGGTGCCGCCCAGCTCCTGGAAGTTTACCCCCTTGAGTTTCTTGCGGTATTCCTCGGTGACTTCCCTGGCTTCCTCCCTGTCACTGACGGCGGTGGGGGTGAGCATCACCACCAGCTCGGTGCGCCTGCTGGTCTTGCCCTTGGAGCCGAACAGCCAGCCCAGCACCGGCACCTGGCGCACCCCGGGCACCCCTTCGCCGTCGCTGGACTTGTTCTCGCGGATCAGGCCGCCCAACACCAGGGTTTCGCCGCTCTGTACCGCCACCGAGGTGTCGATGCGCCTCTGGGTGATGGTGGGGCTGTCGATGTCGGAGGAGGTGGTGGGGGCCACGTCGTTGACCTCCTGGATGATGTCCAGCACCACCATGCCGCCGGCGTTGACCCTGGGGGTGACCTCCAGCAGCACGCCGGTGTCCTTGAACTGGATGGTGCTGGTGATGTTGCCCAGATCCGAGGCGGTATTGGTGGTCTGGGAGGTGCGCACCGGCACCTGATCACCGACCCTGATGGTGGCGGTGTGGTTGTCCAGCACCATCAGCGACGGTGAGGACACCACATTGACCTTGGAGTCGGTGGCCAGGGTGTTGAGCAGCAGCCGGGTGCCGGCGGCGTCGAACACCTCGTAGGTGGCGCTGGCCAGGTAGTCGAGGGGATTGGGGGAGAAGCCGCCGCTTTCGCCGCTGCGGCTGCCGCCGATGCCGCCAAAGCCGCTCTTGCCGTCGCCCAGGCTGTTCTTGAAGAACCACTGCAGGCCGTAGCGCAGCTCGTCCTCCAGGGACACCTCCACTATGGTGGCTTCCACCAGCACCTGCAGGGGCAGCACGTCCAGCTTCTTGATGGCCTGCAGCACCTTCTCGTAGTCCCCCGGGGTGGCCATCACCAGCAGGGCGTTGTTCTCCTCGTCGGCGATGATGCTGACCTCACCCACGTCCAGGTTGGAGGTGTCCAGGCTGGTGGCCGTGGTGGTACTGGCGGTGGGCCTGGGGTTTTCCACTGGGGTGTCCGGGCTTTCGGCCCTGGCTGGGGGCGTGGTGCTGCTTTCTCGCGGCGGCCTGTTGCGGCTGTTGCGGCGCTGGCCCTCGAACAGCTGGCCCAGCATGTCCGCCAGCCGCTCGGCCTTGCCGTTCTGCACGTAGTAGAC
Source organism: Gallaecimonas sp. GXIMD4217 (assembly GCF_038087665.1). Classification (GTDB taxonomy): domain Bacteria; phylum Pseudomonadota; class Gammaproteobacteria; order Enterobacterales; family Gallaecimonadaceae; genus Gallaecimonas. Next base: position 3,337,033 of record NZ_CP149925.1, read on the forward strand.
GTACATGTTCAGGCCGCGGGGGTTCTCCGCCTTGTCGAGGCGGTTAATCCAGGTTCTGGCATCCTGCAGGTACTTGGCCTGGGGGGTGACCACCAGCAGGGCATTGAGCCGCTCGATGGGGATGAAGCGGACCATGCCCGCCAGGGGGCCTTCGGCCTGATCGCCGAAGATGTTCTGCAGCTCGGTGTTGAGGGTGGCGGCGTCCACGGACTGCAGCCGGAACAGGCCCACCGACATGCCTTTGAGCTGATCCACGTCGAAGATGCGTATGGTGTCGCGCATGTTGACCAGCTCCGACTGGGTGCCGGCCAGCAGCAGCAGGTTGCGGTTCTCGTCGGCCTGCACTATTCCCTGCTTGGGCTTGACGGGCTCAAGGAGCTTGGCCATCTCCTTGGCGGAGATGTAGCGCAGCGGCATGATCAGCATCTGGTAGCCGCGCTCGGCGGACAGCTTCAGCCTGGGACTGGCGGCACTGCCTGCCCCTTCCAGGGGCAGCACCTTGTAGATGCCCTGGGTCTCCACCAGGGCGGCGCCATTGGCCTGCAGCAGGGTTTCCAGGGTCGGCAGCAGCGCCTCCTTGGCGATGGGCTGGCTGGTCTGCAGGTTGACCGTGCCCTGCACGCCCGGATCCAGGCTGTAGTTGACCTGGAGTATGTCGCCCAACACCGTCTTGACCACTTCGCTGATGTCGGTGCCCTGGAAGTTAAGGGTGACGTCACCTTCCACCACCGACACGGCCGGCAGTCGGCCGGCCACCCCCAGGTTCACGAACTGGCCGGAGCCCTGGTAGATCTCGCTCTGGCTCTGTGGCGATTGGCCTGTGCCGGTGAAGCGCACCGCCGGATCGCCGTCGTTTTCGGCCCTGGCCTGGTCGTACAGGGTCTTGGGTTTGGTCTCGGCCTGGTTGCCCTGGGGCTGGTCACGGCGCCAGATATTGTCGGCGGCGTGCTCGCCGCCCGGCGACCAGGCGCAGGAGCTGATGAGCAGGCCGGTGAGCAAGGACAGCATCCACTTGCTTATTTTTGTGCTGAACATGTCTAACCCTCCGTCACTGTCGGGGTTTTGGCTGTTTACCCTTGTCGTCTTGCGGTTGCCTTCCCCTGCGGTTCTGCTGCGGCTGGGGGGCCGTCAGCGGCATTTCCACTCTTTCGTCGCCGGCCTGGAGAATGACCGATTGGGGGCCTATCTCCACCAGTTGCCAGTGTTCGTCCAGCGGCTGGCCCTGGGCCAGGGTCATGTGGCGGTCTTCGGTGGCATGGCTGAACAGGGCCCAATGCTCTTCGTTGCGCAGCACGACCCCGGTCAACAGCCACTGTTCCTTCAGCTCCCGTTCGCTGGCCGAGCCCAGGCTGGTGCTTTCGGGGCGGCGGCTGGCGTTGAATAGCGGGCGCTTGATGATCTCGTTGAAGTCTTCCAGGGGCGGCATGGGGGGCAGATCGTCGATGCTGGGCTCGGCCGCCAGGCAAAAGGGGGAGAGAACCAGGGCCAGCAGGCCTGTGGCGAGGCTTGGAAGCGGGAGCGCCGGCGGTTCTCTCACGGCTTTTCCTTACTCATGAAGCCCGTCAATTCGAAGCGGATGTCCAGGCTGGGCAGTTGCTGGACGTTGCGTCTGCTGCCTCTGGCCGTCTGCCGCCTGGGATTGGCGTTGATGGTCAAGTTTTCCAGAAATAGCAACGGCTTATTTGATTCTAGAGTATAGAGCAGGCTGACCAGCTCCTGGATCTCCCCCCTCAGGTGCACCGCCACCGTGACCTGGGGCAGGCCGCCTTCCTGGTAGCGCTGCACGGTCTGGGTGCTGATCAGCTGGCCACCGCCCTGTTCCACGGCGCCGTTGATCAGCTGCTGCAACCTGGCCGCCGCCAGTGCCTCCTTGGTCTCGGACAGGTAGAGGCCTTCGGCCGGGTTGCTGGCCTGCAGCGCCTGCAGCTTGTCCTGCAACTGCTGTTCCTGGGCGGCCAGGCGCTGGTAGACGTCATGCGCCTTCTCCAGGCGCGCCAGGGTGGCACCGCTTTGTTGCAAGGACTCGAACCAGGGGCCCAGCAGCACCCGGTACAGCAGCCACAGCAGCATCACCAGCAGCGCCAGGGCCAGGGCCTTCTGGTAGGGAGGGGACAGGCCGCTCATGGCTGCGCCTCCCCATTGTTGATACGGGCCGACAGGGAGAACCTTTCCTTCTGGGTGCGGGGATTGATGGTGACCGGCGAGGCGAAGCTGGCGTCCTCGAACAGCGGCGAGCTTTCCACCAGGCCGATCAACGCCGAGGCATTGCCGGATTCGCCCATCAGCTTGATCTGGTCGCCCTTGATCTCCAGGCGGTTGGCCCAGGTGTTGTCGGGCAGCAGCAGGGTCAGTTCATTGAGGGTGACCAGGGGCGACTGCTCCTGCTGCTTGCGGCGGACCAGGGTGCTGGCGCCCTCGGTGAGCAGCTCTATCTGCTCCTGGCTGGCCCTGGCCCGCTCGGCGGCGGCCTGGGGGCCGGCCAGCCTGCCCTGCAGCTCGGCGATCTGCTGCTGGCGCAGCCACAGCGGCGCCACCATCAGGGCCGCCAGCACGGCCAGCCCCAGCACCAGCTTGACCGCCAGGGCGCCATGGCCGCCGCCCTGCTGGTGGTCCTTGAGGTCGATGACGGTGACGCCCTTGGGGCCGTCGACGCTGAGCTGGGTGGCCTGCAGCTCCAGCCGGCTCAGCTCGGCCTGGATGGGCTCCAGGAAGGCGCGGCTGACCACCAGCAACTCTATTTTCAGCTTGCCCTGGTCCTTGCCGGTGATCTGGTAGCCGAAGTGCACCTGTTCGGCCTGGAAGGGGGTGTGGCGGCTCATCTCGAAGGCCAGCACGTCCCGCAGGCGATCCTGGGTGGCCAGCGGCAGGGACAGGGGCTTGCTCAGCACCTTGTCCGGGGGCAGCAGCAGCAGGATGTCGCCGGCCCTGGCCGCCTGCTGCTTGAGCTGTTGTCTGTTGCTCTCGGCCAGCTGCCCGGCCTGGCCCTGCAGCAGGGTCTTGCCGGCGGCGCTGACCCAGTACAGGTCGCCGTCCCGGTATTCGATGATCACCGCCGGGCTGCGCCTGGCCTTGAGCCAGCCCTGGGGGATCAAGGCCAGCAGCTGGCCGCTCCACCAGCGCCAGAAGGCCAGGGCCAGGTCGGCCAGCTTGGTCAGACTGTTTGGGCGGGCTGTTGCCGTCATGGCTGGCCTCGCTGGGGGTGCGCTTCTTGTTCCCATTGGCCTCGCTCAAAACGCATCACCCGGTAGGGCCTGTCGTTCTGGCGTCCCTGACGACGGATCAGGGCGGAGAGCCGAAAGGGTTGGTCGCTGCCCGTGAAGGATTCGGTATGGATAGTGTAGTAAAGGCCGAGCCCGCCCTGGGGATTGGCCAGCCGCCCCTTGAGGGGGAATTCCGGTGGCGGCAGGCCGCTCTGCTGGTGCTGGCGCCGCGTTTCGATATAGGTGTCCACCATGCCCTCGTCCGTGCCGGGCAGGGCCAGCAGTACCAGCCTGGGGGCGTAGAGGGGATGCACGAAGGGGCGGCGGGAATAGACGGTCAGGGCGGGTCTGATGGCGGCGATGACCTTTGGTGTCATGCCCAGCACCAGTTCAAGCTCGTCCAGGCTCTCGAAGGGGGCGTCCTTGGCGCCATGGTCCAGGCCGGCGGCCTCGTAGTCGGCGTCCTCGGCGCCATGAAGCCTGACCAGATCGTCCTCGTCCCGCCAGTCCAGGATGGCGTCCACCAGGGGCAGGCTGTCCTCGTCCAGTTCGGCGGCCAGGAACAGCCCGGTCAGCAGCTCCGGCGTGGCGGCGTTGATGTCGATCTTGCCGCGCTCGTCCTGCAGGGCCAGGCGCATGGCGATGCCGCCCATCTCCAGTTCATGGAAGCCGCCATCGGCCAGCCAGGGCTGCTGCTCCTGGGGCTGGACCAGGTTGAGCATGGCCAGGCGCACCGCCCCTTCCGCCAGGGCCTGGCCGCGGATGGCCCTGTCCAGGTTGTAGGTGAGGCGGCCCTCGACGCGGCTGTTCACCGACAGGGTGGCGGCCATCAGGGTCAGCAGCGCCAGCAGCCACAGCACCGAGACCAGGGCGATACCCCTAGAAGGCTTCGCGGATGGCATAGGCCTGGATCCTGGGTTGGATGACGAGATCGGGCCAGAAACGCTGCTGGCCGTCGGTCACGGTGAAGTGGAACCGGATCAGCGCCGGTAGGCGGTTGCTTTCCTCCCAGGCCCGGACCCAGTCGCCCTGGCCTTCTTCGACCCGGTAATAGCCGAGCTGGATGCCAAGGACCCGGTCGTCGGCCAGCTGGTGGCTGTCCCCGTCCTCCTGCAGCAGCGCCTCCAGGGTCTGCCAATCCTCGATGTACTGCTCGTCCAGCTCGCCTTCCTGCGCCGCCCCCGTCATCACCTGCAGGGACAGCCTGGGCCCGTCGTCGCCGTCGACCATGGCCAGCCGGTACCAGGCCAGCTGGCCGCCGTCGCCGCCAAGCTGGCGGGGCAGCTCGGCCAGGAACAGCAGCTGGCCGTCGTCGCCCTTGAGGCCCATCAGGCTGTTGCCGGCCTGATCTTCCAAGGGCTCGTCGCTGATGCCGGCCAGCAGCTGGCGCAGGAACTGCTGGGTGAGCGTGGCCTCCTGGATGCGATCACCCTGGTCGCCGGCCTTGTCCCAGCTCTGGGTCGCCACCCGCAGCCCGCCGAACATCAGCACCGCCAGCAGGCTGGCCAGCACCAGGGCGATGAGCAGCTCCATCAGGGTGAAGCCCTTCATGGCCGCCTGCCCAGCATCAGGGTGGTCAGGCTGAGCTGCTCTGCCTCGCCTTGCCCCCAGGACACGGTAACCGTGACCTCGAAGGGGATCAGCTCGATGTCCGGTGAGTTGAACTCGTCCGGCAGCCGGTAGCGCTCGATGCGGCTCTGCCAGCCATAGCCGTTGTCGAACTCGCCCCTGTCGCTGCCGCTGGCAATGTCGGCATCTCCGGTGACTTCCGCCAGCTTGGACTGGGCCAGATTCAGGGCCAACTGGCGGCTGTGGGCACTGTGGTAGCCGCGGGAGGATTGGGAGAACAGCCGCAGCAGCACCCCCAGGGCCAGGGACAGGATCAGGAAGGCCACCAGCACCTCCAGCAGCGAAAAGCCCTGTTGCCTAGCCATGGACGCTTATCCTGCCGGTCAGCCAGTTCAGCTGGATTTCGTAGCGCTGGTCGCCGCTGCTGAGACTGAGGCCGCTGCCGGCGGCGGTGCCGTCCGGGTAGAAGATCAGGCCGGTCTTTTGCTCTTCCTCGTCGGCCAGGTCGAGCTGGATGCCCTCGGGCAGGGCATGGTGGGGCTGCCGGTTCACCCAGATCAGGTGCTGGTCCGGATCCCATTCCAGGCGCTGGGGCTCACCCGTGGCGATGGCGCGGCTGCGCAGGTGGCGGAGCAGGGCGGCGGTCTTCTGGGTTTCGGCCTTGAGGGTCAGGCCGGGCAGCAGCGCCGAGAAACGCGGCGCCGCCACGCTCAGGGCCAGCATGGCAATCACCAGCACCAGCAGCAGCTCCAGCAGGGTGAAGCCGCGCTGCCTATTGCCAGCTGCCGCCCTATTGGCCGTCTCCCTCGCCGCCCAGGCGGTGTTGGGCAGTGGCTCGCCGTGGCGAGACGGGTTATTGCCAGCTGCCGCCCTATTGGCCGTCTCCCTAGCCGCCCAGGCGCTGTTGGGCAGTGGCTCACAGTGACGAGACGGGTTATTGCCAGCTGCCCACATCCTGATTCTCTCCCTCACCGCCCTGGCTGTTGTCGGCACCCAGGGAATAGATGTCGAAGTCGCCATGCTCGCCCGGATAACGGTAGTGGTAGTCATGGCCCCAGGGATCCTTGCGGATCACCTTCTTGGTGAGATAGGGGCCGTTCCAGTTGCTGGCGCCGGCCGGCTTGTCGATCAGCGCCTGCAGCCCTTCCGAGCTGCTGGGGTAGCGGCCCACCTCCAGGCGGTACAGCTCCACGGCGGAGCGCAGTTCCTCTATCTGCAGGGCGGCGGTCTTGGTCTTGGAGGAGCCCAGCTGCTTGAGCACCTGGGGGCCCACCAGGCTGGCCAGCAGGCCCAGGATCACCAGCACCACCAGCAGTTCGAGAAGGGTAAAGCCGTTGTTCTTCATGGGATCTCCTTAGACGGGCAGCTCATTGATACTGAGGATAGCCACCAGGATGGACATGATGATGCCGGCGATGAGCAGGCCCAGGCCGACGATCAGCACCGGCTCCAGCACCGCCAGCAGGCGCTGGATGGCGGTTTCCACCTCCCTGTCGTAGACATTGGCCACCTTCAGCAGCATCTGCTCCAGCTGGCCGGTTTCCTCGCCCACCTGGATCATCTGCATGGCCAGGGGCGGGAACAGGCCGGTGGCCAGCAGCGGCTCGGCCAGCCGCTTGCCCTCCTTGATGCCGGCGGCGGTGACCTCTATGGCCTGGCTCATGACCCTGTTGACCAGGGTGTCCTTGGCGATGGCCAGGGCACTGAGCAGCGGCACGCCGCCCTTCATCAGGGTGCCCAGGCTGCGGCTGAAGCGAGCCATTTCCACCTTCTGCACCAGGGCCCCGGCCAGGGGCAGTTTCAGCACCCAGGCGTCCCAGCCTGCCCGCCGCTCGGGGTCGGCCAGCAGGCGCTGGAACCAGATGGCCAGCAGCACCAGGGCCAGCAGCAGCCAGAGGCCGTAGGATTTGAGGCCGTCGGCCAGGGTGATCACCACCTGGGTGGCCAGGGGCAGGGCCTTGCCCATGTCCTCGAACAGCTGCTGGAACTGGGGGACCACGTAAGTGAGGATGATCAGCAGCGACAATGCCGATACCAGCAGCAGTATGGCCGGGTAGATGAGGGCCGACAGGGTCTTTTCCCTGAGCTGCTGGCTGCGCTCCAGGTAGTAGGCCAGATCCTCCAGGCCCTGGGCCAGGCTGCCGGCGGTTTCGGCGGCCTGGATCATGTTGAGGTAGAAGGGCGAGAAGGCCTTGCTCTGCTCGGCCAGCACCACCGACAGCGCCTGGCCCTTCTGGACCCCTTCGCGCACCTCCAGGATCAGGGCGGTCAGGGCCTGGTCGTGGCCCACCTGGCTCATGATCTCCAGGGCCCGGTCGATGGCGATGCCGGCGTGGAGCAGGGCGGCCAGATCCTGGGTGAAGGCCAGCACCTGGCGCTGGCCAAGGCCGCCGCCGATGCGCATGGCCAGGCCCTGGCCCTTGCTGGCGTCGGTCACCTCCAGGGGGATCAGGCCGCGGCTCTGCAGCTCGGCGATGGCGCCGGCCTGGTCCCTGGCCTCCAGCTCCCCTTCCTTGGCTTCCCCCTGGGGCGTCACGGCCCGGTAGCGAAACTGCATGTCAGGCCTCCTGGGTGACCCGGATCACCTCTTCGATGCTGGTGATGCCTTCGAGGGCCTTGCGGCAACCGTCTTCGTACATGCTGTGCATGCCGTCCTGCTTGGCCACCGCCAGCAGCTTGGCGGCGTCGGCGTGGTCCAGCACCAGCCGGCGCAGGGCGTCACTCATCACCAGCAGCTCCTGAATGGCGACCCGGCCGAAGTAGCCGCTGCCCTGGCATTGTTCACAGCCCTTGGGCCGGTACAGGGTCACGGACTGCTCCCAGAAGGCCTTGTGTATGCCCATCTCCCTGAGCATTTCCGGCAGCGGCCGGTAGGGTTCCTTGCAATGGGGGCAGAGCACCCGTACCAGGCGCTGCCCGATCACCGCATTAAGGGTGGAAGTGAGCAGGTAGTCCTCCACCCCCATCTCCAAAAGGCGGGTCACCGAGCTGGCGGCGTCGTTGGTGTGCAGGGTGGACAGCACCAGGTGGCCGGTCAGGGCCGACTGCACGCAGATGCCGGCCGTTTCCAGGTCGCGCATCTCGCCGACCATGATCACGTCCGGGTCTTGGCGGACGATGGATCTCAGGGCATTGGCGAAGGTCAGGCCGATGTCCGGCTTGACCTGGATCTGGTTGACCCCCTCCAGCTGGTATTCCACCGGATCCTCGACGGTGATCAGCTTGCGCTCTGTGGTGTTGAGCTTGTCCAGGGCCGTGTAGAGGGTGGTGCTTTTGCCGGAGCCGGTGGGGCCGGTGACCAGCAGCATGCCGTTGGGCTGCCTGAGGACCTGCTCCAGCCTGGCGCGGGTCTCGTCCAGGAAGCCCAGGGCGGCGAAGTCCAGCACCACGGAGTCGCGCCTGAGCAGGCGCATGACCACGCTCTCGCCGTGCATGGTCGGCACTGTGGAGACGCGGATATCCACCTCCTTGCCCTGGACCCGGGTCTTGATGCGGCCGTCCTGGGGCAGGCGGCGCTCGGCGATGTTGAGCCTGGCCATGATCTTGATGCGGGAGATGACGGCGGCGGTCAGGCTGGGCGGCGGCGCCTCGCCCTCCTGGAGCACGCCGTCGATGCGAAAGCGCACCAGCAGCCGGTTCTCGAAGGGCTCGATGTGGATGTCGGAGGCGCGGGCGTCGAAGGCCTTCTGGATGGTCAGGTTGACCAGGCGGATCACCGGCGCCTCCGAGGCCATGTCCTTGAGCTGCTCCACCTCGGCGTCCGTCACTTCCTCCTTGGCACCCAGGCCGGCCAGGATATCGCCCATGGCGCCCTGGCCCTTGCCGTAGAGGCGGTCGATGGCGGCGTCTATTTCCGTGGCCGGGGCCACCTGGGGCCGTATGGCCTTGCCGGTGGCCAGGGCCACGGCCTCCTTGGCGAAGCCGTCCAGGGGATTGGCCATGGCCAGCTGCAGATCGCCGTCGGCTTCTTCCAGGGGCAGCAGGTGGTATTCCTTCAGGAAACGCTCGGACAGGGCCTGGGGCAGCAGCGGCTCGGCGGGAAAATCCTTGCTGCTGGCCAGCGGCAGATCCAGCAGCTCGGACAGCTGCTCCGCCATGTCCTTTTCGGACACCAGGCCCAGTTTGGTGAGCAGCAGGGGCAGGGGATCGTCCGAACTCTGGCGCATGCGCTGCACCCTGGCGTGGTCGGTGGCGCTGAGCACCCCCTTGCCCACCAGGGTCTCGCCCAGGGCCGTCTCCATTTCTGACTGTGGACGGGGATCCATCAACCTCTCGCTGTTGGTGCCGGGGGGATTCTGATCCAAGGATAGTCGAGCGGGCCGGGGGGCTCAGGACGGCGGCGCCATAAGGCGGCCGGTGCCAGGTAACCGAATGGAAAAAGCCGCCCCACGGGCGGCCTTTTTTTACTTGCCGATACAGAAGCTGGAGAAGATCCGCCCCAGCAGGTCGTCGGAGGTGAACTCGCCGGTGATGCTGGACAGGGCGTTCTGGGCCAGGCGCAGCTCCTCGGCCAGGATCTCGCCGGCGGCGAAGGTCTCCAGCTGATCCCGGCCCGTTGCCAGGTGGCCGGCCGCCTCTTCCAGGGCCTCCAGGTGGCGGCGCCTGGCCATGAAGCCGCCTTCGGTGGCGCCGGTGAAGCCCATCAGCTGCTTGAGGTGGGCCTTGAGCTCGGCGACGCCGTCGCCGGTCTTAGCGGACAGGCGCAGCACCGGGCGCTGGCCGCTTTCATCCAGGCCAACGGCCTCGCTGGTCAGCTCCACCTTGTTGCGCACCACCGTGATGCCCAGGCTGTCCGGCAGCCGATCCACGAAATCCGGCCAGATGTCGTGGGGCTCGGTGGCGTCCGTGTCGGTGGCGTCGACCATGAACAGCACCCGGTCGGCCTTGGCTATTTCGGCCCAGGCCCGCTCTATGCCGATCTTCTCCACGGCGTCGCCGGTGTCGCGCAGGCCGGCGGTGTCGATGATATGCAGCGGCATGCCGTCGATGTGGATGTGCTCACGGAGCACGTCTCTGGTGGTGCCGGCGATGTCGGTGACGATGGCCAGCTCCTGGCCGGCCAGGGCGTTGAGCAGGCTGGACTTGCCGGCATTGGGGCGGCCGGCGATGACCACCCGCATGCCTTCGCGCAGCAGTGAGCCCTGGCGGGCCGAGGCCCGCACCCTGTCCAGCTGGGCCATGACCTCGGCCAGATCGCCGGCCACCTTGCCGTCGGAGAGGAAGTCTATCTCCTCCTCGGGGAAGTCGATGGCGGCCTCCACATAGATGCGCAGGGCGATGAGCTGCTCCACCAGATCCTGGATCTGGCGGGAGAAGTCCCCCTGCAGGGAGTGCATGGCGCTGCGGGCGGCCTGCTCGGAGCTGGCCTCGATGAGGTCGGCGATGGCTTCGGCCTGGGCCAGATCCAGCTTGTCGTTGAGGAAGGCCCGCTCGGAGAACTCGCCGGGCCGGGCCGAGCGCACCCCGGGCAACGCCAAAATGGCCCTCAGCAGCAGATCCAGGATCACCGGCCCGCCATGGCCCTGAAGCTCCAGTACGTCTTCGCCGGTGAAGGAGTTGGGGCCCTGGAAGAACAGGGCGATGCCCTGATCCAGCACCTCGCCGCCGGCATCCCGGAACGGCAGGTAGTCGGCATGGCGGGGCTTGGGGCAGCGACCCAGTATGGCCTGGGCCACGTCGGCGGCCTTGGCGCCGGAGACGCGGATGATGCCGACACCGCCCCGGCCCGGGGCCGTGGCGACGGCGGCTATGGTGTCCTGTTGACTCATGGTGACTCCAACAAAAAGGGCGGCCTGGGCCGCCCTTGGGATTACTTCAGGCCCTTCTTCTCAAGGCCCTTCATGATGACCAACTGCTGGGCGATGGAGATAAGGTTACTCACTACCCAGTAAATCACCAGGCCGGCCGGCATGAACAGGAAGAAGAAGGTGAACATGACGGGCATGAACTGCATGACCTTCTGCTGCATGGGATCGGTGATGGTGCTGGGTTGCAGCTTCTGCATCACGTACATGGTGACACCCATCAGGATCGGCAGTACGAAGAAGGGATCCTTCACGGACAGGTCGTGGATCCAGAAGGCGAAGTCGGCGTGGCGCAGTTCCACGGACTCCAGCAGTACCCAGTACAGGGCGATGAAGATGGGCATCTGCAGCAGCAGCGGCAGGCAGCCGCCCAGGGGGTTGACCTCTTCCTTCTTGTACAGCTCCATCATGGCCTGGGACAGGCGCTGGCGGTCGTCGCCGTACTTCTCACGCAGGGCGGTGAGCTTGGGCGCCAGTACCCGCATCTTGGCCATGGAGGTGTACTGGGCCTTGGTCAGCGGGAACAGGGCCATCTTGACGATCACGGTCAGCAGTATGATGGCGAAGCCCCAGTTGGCCACCAGGCCATGCAGGGCTTGCAGCAGCCAGAACAGCGGCTTGCCGATGAACCACAGGAAGCCGTAGTCCACGGTCAGCTCCAGGCGGGGCGCCACCGCTTCCAGGGCGTCCTGGTCCTTGGGACCCACGAAGAGGTCGGCGTCCAGGCTCAGCTTGTCGTTGGCGGGCACGGTCAGCAGTTCGGACTTGACGCCGATGATGGCATCCCTGGAGCCGGCCACCAGGGAATAGATCTCCAGGTTGTCGAACTTGGGCGCCCAGGCAGACACGAAGTAGTGCTGCAGCATGGCGATCCAGCCCTTGCCGGTGGGCTCGCGCAGGTTCTTGTCCTGCATGTCCTCGAAGTCGTACTTCTCGTACTTGTTGTCGTCGCTGGAGTAGGCGGCGCCACGGTAGGAAGTGGCCACGAAGCCGCCCTCGGACGGGGTCACTGTCTGCTTGAGCTGGCCGAAGTACTGCACGGTCAGGGGCTGGGCGGTGGCGTTGACCACCTCGAAGCGGGTGTTGACCACGTAGCTGCCCTTGGCCAGGGTCAGGATCTTCTTGAACTGCACGCCCTTGTCGTTGACATGGGTCAGGGTCAGCTGGCGACTGCCGTCGGCCAGGGTGGTCACCTCTGAGGCCTCATAGACGGGGCGACCCTGGCTGTCGGAGCCGTCGGGGCCGATCAGGCCGCTCATGGCCACGTAGTTGAAACCGGGCTCCTTGGTCAGCAGGGTGAAACGCTCTTCGCCGTTGAGTTCCCTGGCGAACTGCTTGAGCTGGGCGTTGACCACATCGCCACCCTTGGTGTCGACCTTCAGTTCCAGCATGTCATTGCCGAACTCGACAACACTGGCGCTGGCCTGGGTGGCCGGCAGATCGGAAGCCGGCAGATCGCCGTTGGTGCTGCTGGGCGCCAGGCTCTGTTCGATGGCCTGCGGTTGGCTTACGGGCTTGGGTGCCTGATCTTCCTGCCAGGCGCTGAACAGTAAGTAAGATACTGCCAGGAAGCCGAAGAACAGCAATGTACGTTGCGATTCCATGTCTTAATGTTCTCTTGTTTGGCGTTCGGGAACGGGGTCGTGGCCACCGGGGTGACAAGGGTGGCATTTTAGTATTCTGCGCGCCGCCAACCAACTCCCTTTGAGGGGACCATGGCGTTTTAATGCCTCTATGGCATATTGGGAGCAGCTGGGGGTGAACCGGCAGCGGGGGCCAAGCAATGGGCTGATGAGTAACTGATAGGCCCGGATGGGCACTATCAGGACTTTGCTAACCGCTTTGCCAAGACCTTCCATAACTTTTCCAACAGGGTCCGGTACTCGTCGTTGTCCAGCTCCTGGGCGGGCTTCTTGACGATGATCACCACATCGGCCGCCGGCAGCTTTCCCTGGTTCAGGCGCACGAATTCCCGGGTCAGGCGACGCAGGCGGTTGCGGGCCACGGCGGTCTTGAGCTGTTTTTTGGCCAGCACAAGGCCCAATCTGGGGTGCGACAGACTGTTGGGTACGGCGAGAAGGGTGATTTGCGGGGAACCGGCGCGAACCGGATTCTGGAAGACAGCTTGGAAGTGCGCGGGAGTTAACAGACGTAACTCCCGGCCAAATGTCTGTTTGGTCACTTGAGCAGGAGAGCTCAACTGATTTAGGCAGACAGGGAGTGACGACCCTTGGCACGGCGGCGAGCCAGCACCTTACGGCCGTTCTTGGTTGCCATGCGAGCACGGAAACCGTGGTTGCGCTTGCGCTTCAGAACGCTGGGTTGAAAAGTACGTTTCATGGTTCTTTCCGTTTGGTCAGTTTTTGTACCGCTGAGTGCCACTGGCCATGACGGCCGCCTGCACCAGGCTACATGCCTAAAATTAAGAGGCGGAAGTATACTTCTGCCAAGGCACTGCGTCAAATTTGTTCAGTGCCCCCGCCAAAGCGGTCCGTATTCTAGATCAGATCGCGATCAAAGGGGAGATCGATCTGGGATCGCTATTGATCTGCCCAGGTGCCTGGCACAGAATGGACCTCTTATCTCTATAACAAGAACCACCCCGCTTCGCCTGTCGTTTTGACCCGTACCGTCAAATAGGTAAATCGCCGTCCAGCGCCCGTTTGTGCTGGTCTGGCAGGGTGTGGAAGTTGTACAATAGTTCGCTTTGACGGATTGATGCGGGAGAGTGTCTCAGTGGTAGCTTCGCTATGGCAGCAATGTCTGGATAGACTGCAGGATGAGCTGCCGACCCAACAGTTCAGCATGTGGATCCGCCCCCTCCAGGTGGATCAGAGCGACAGCGCCCTGACCCTCTACGCGCCCAACCGTTTCGTGCTGGACTGGGTTCGCGACAAATACCTCAATCGCATCAACGAGCTGATCAACGAACTGTGCGGTCCCCAGGCGCCGGCCCTCTATTTCGAGGTGGGCTCCAGCCCGGTGGCCCCCGTTGCCAACGGCAACCCGGTACCGGCCGTGACCCCCAATCCGGCGGCCAGCCAGCCCAAGCCCAAGCCGCTGCCCAGCTGGCAGCAGCAGGGTCCGGCCGACGAGCCGCAGATCACGGTGCGTTCCAACATCAATCCCGTCTACACCTTCGATAACTTCGTCGAGGGTAAGTCCAACCAGCTGGCCCGCGCCGCCGCCGGCCAG